>CACYTH010000021.1 GCA_902777325.1 uncultured Coriobacteriaceae bacterium | reverse complement strand
GCCTGCCGTGCTCGTAGTACCAGAGGCTGCCGTCCTCCTCGAAGATGCCCGTCCTGTCGTCTGGCTGCTCCACGACCATGCGCCCCTGCCCGTCGAAGGTGTAGGTCCCCTCCTCGAGGCCGGTGGAGTTGACGTCGGTGCACCAGTAGGAACAACCGACAACAAGCTCTCCGGAACCACGCACATAGTAGTAGTCGTCATCGACCTTGATCATGCCCATATGGACCTTCACACCGTCGATGTAGTAGAAGAGTTTTCCCGCCTCATCTTCGAAGATGCCCACTCTGCTTGTATCGGGGTCATGCAGGATGACACCATTCTCATCAAAGTAGTAACCCCAGACTGGAAGCGGCAAACCATTTGTCTTGGAGACCCAGAAGTCCTGACCACCCTCAGGCACGTTGCGGACCGCCTTGCCATCTTGGTCAAAGTAGTAGTAGTTGATTTCGTCCCCATTGATGACGCGCTTAAGGCCGTAGCCCTTGGCCAGATAACCATCTGCGTCAAAGAGGTAAGTTTCGTCACCAATCTTGACGATTTCATTCTTGTGAGCAATCTCGTCATCAATCAGATAGGTGGTGCCATTCTCGTCAGTTACCCAACCCGTCCTGCTATAGGCTGCTGTATAAGTGGCGTCTCCCGTCACCTCGGAAATCTCAGGAGACCAACCCTTGAAGGCGTAGGCCAATGTTCCGTCGCCAGCCAGCGTGGGCTCAGAGGAATCATATGAAGGCATGTCTCCGTATGCGAGGCCTTCGTCCGTCTCCAGAAGAGTGCCATCCGCATTGAGCCACTGGACTGTGTAGGTGCGTGGCTTAGCTTCATAGGTTGCAGTGTAGGTGGCATCACCGGCAACAGGCACAACCTCAGGAGTCCAACCCGAGAATGAATATGTATGTAGCTCATCGTCAGCCTTGGTCGGTTCTGCGCCAGCGTATACAGGGGTTTCACCAAACGGAACCTGCTCAGTCTTCAGCTCGGAACCATCGTCATTGAGCCACTTCACGGTGTACTGGGTCACGGAGTATTCGTATGTGGCTGTAAGCCAGACGATTTGATTCTCTACATCGACGCTCTTGCTCCATCCAGTAAACGTGTAAGAAGAACCTGCCGGCGCCTCCTTGGTCGGAGTCCCACCTTCGTATGCAGGCACACTGGCAAGCGTCACGTCGCTCAGGCGTGCAAGTTCCGTGCCATCATCATCCTGCCAAATAACCAGATAGAGTCGGTCAGTCGGTGTGTACACCGCCTTGTAGGACGCATCAGCCTCGACCGCTACAGGTTCAGGATCCCAGCCAGCAAAGACGTAAGTCTGATAGTCATCAGCGGCCTTGGAAGGCTCCTCCCCATCGTATGAGGGGATTGTGCCGTATTCGACCGACTCATCAGTTTCGAGGGCAGTCTTGCCATCCTCGTCGTACCAAGTGATCGTATAGGCATTAACCGTAGATTCGAACACGGCCTGATAAGTGGTGTTGCCAACCACCTCAGTCAACTCGGGCGTCCAGCCGACGAACGTGTAGGAGTGCTGAGCATCCCCTTCCTTGGTCGGCTCCTCACCATCGTACGACGGTATGACACCACACTCAACGTCCTCATCGATCTCAAGTGTAGCGCCCTTGTCGTCAACCCACGTAACCGTGTACGTCTGAGCCTTGGACGAGTAGGTCGCGGTATAGGTGACGTCGCTGGTAACTGGCGCAACCTCATGATCCCAACCCGCAAACGTGTAGACATGCTGGCCGTCGGATGCCTTAACGGGTACATCCGCGCCATACTCAGGAGTCACACCATAAGCAACGCTGTCTTCCTTAAGCAGCGTACCGTCATCGTTCAGCCAAGTCACGGTATACATCACAGGGATGCTCTTGAAGGAGGCCTGATAGATTGCATCACCCGTCACGGCCACGGGCTCAGGATTCCACCCCATGAATTCGTACGTAAACCGAGCGTCGCCCTCTTTGTTCGGGGCCTCATGCTCAGGAACCTGACCATAGGCTACGGAGGTCGCGTCAATGAGGCTCTCGTCGTCGCTCAGCCAGGTAATGGTGTATTGCCGCGGCGCCTCTGTATACGTCGCGGTATACGTAACGTCCTCGGTAGCCTCGGTAACCTCGGGCGTCCATCCAGCGAACTCATACGAGTATTGAGCGGTCGATGGCTTCTTGGGAGCTTCGCCTGTGAACTGAGGCGTTTTGCCTTGTTCGACCTCGGTAACCTGAAGCTCAGTACCATCCTCATCAAGCCACGTTACCGTGTAGGTAATGGGCACCCTTTCGAACTGGGCAGTGTAGGTCGCGTCACCAGAAGCCGCCACGACCTCAGGGTTCCAGCCCGTAAATTCGTATGCGCCTTCTTGGTCAGACGGACGAGCAGGAGTATCGCCCTTGTATTCTGGAGTAGCGCCATAAGAGACCGTCTCGGTCGCAAGTGTCGTCTCGTCCCAGTTCTTCCACGTCACCGTTGCCGTGGGAACATCAATCATCTTTCCGTCAGCATCGAACTTGTAGTTGCCCTGTGGAAGCAGGCCGTTGGTCTTATCAACCCAGTAGGTGCCACCCTTGACCATGTAGCCAATGCTGTCGTACGTGAAGTAATAGAAGTCACCGTCGTAGTACACCAAGCCGGGATAGGCATTGACTATGCCCGCCTCAACAAGATACGTGCGCCCGTTATCTGCGGTATAGAATCCATTGAGATCTTCCTGCCAGACACCGTCATCACCGAAGACGTAGTACTTGTTTACGCCGGCAATGTTGAAGCCGTAGATGCCAGTTGCCGCAGCATAGCTGGAACGGAAATAATACTTGTTCCCGTCAATCGTCACCCACTTCTGCGAGGTCCAACTTCCAGCCCACATATACCAAATCTGTCCATTGGGCTGCGTGACCAAGTCGCCACGGACGAGCTTGTAGTCCTCGAAGAGATAGTGGTAGCCATTGATAGTCTGTTCGCCGTTCAAAGCACGCTTAGACCACGTGTTGAAGAAGTAATAGTCTGCATCGCCCTCAGAGCGCACAACCGTCTGCCACCCGCCCTGCGGCACGCCATTCTTGCCAAAGTACAGACCGCCGTCGTAGTTAAAGAGACCACTGATCTTGCCCTGACTTATGCCATTATCGCCGAGGTCAAAGTAGTACTCCCCTTCACCGTTATAGTCAGGAAGCTTTTGGACGCCTGTCAGCATCTCGTTGTCGACGAAGTAGCGGTAGTCACCATCGCCGTCCATAACCCAACCCTGCCTAGAAGAGGCATCAAGTACGTAGGAGTCCTCGATGGATGCGAAGTCGCTGGCAAAGTGCCCACCCCTCTCGGGGGCACCGTTATACATGACATCCGTTGCGGTATAGGGTCGAACGCCAATCTTATAGAGGTCACTGTCCTCACTCAGTCCAGCAAGGAAGCTTGCGCGCAGAAATATGTCATATGCGATAGAGCCCTTGTTAACGATTGAAAGCTGGGTGTTCGCATCCCATGCCGCATCATCTTTCGGTGTTAACTTGATGCCACTCAAGATGCACATCGGATTTGCGGTATCGGGCTCAATCGCCTGCGTCTGATCTAGCCAATTACAGAGGATGGTGAGCGTGTTTGTCTCCTCGTCAACTGTCGCAGACTTCAGCTCGAAGTACTCATTGACCACCTGAAGCTGGCTTGCGTCAATGCTGAGGTTCGGATCAACCTGCAGCTCGATCTTTACCTCAGTAAGCACGCTTACGCGCTCTGCCAGCTGTAGCAAGAAGCTCCAAGCTGTCGCGTCAACATTATCGCCACCGGGCAGCAAGCTAACGAAACTCGCCATTTGCTCCGGAATGGGAATGGTTGTCATGTCCAGCGCGAAGGTGTACGTAGTGTCCATGGGCTTGCTGACGTCAACCGCATAGTATATGTGCTCATCAGAGGTGCTCGAATTGGACACTTCGCGAGTGTACGCAAGGGACCTGTCACCCGAAGTCGCATTGTCAAAATCAAAGACTGCTTCGTTCTCGCTGAAGAGATTGACCTTAGCCAGGGCGTATTTTGACATGTCGGGCTGACCATTGATGATAAGCACCGCGCCTACATTGACGCTACGGACTCCAGATGCCTCATGGCCAACAAACGTGGTACCAGTAACGGTTGCGACATCTCCCTCAGTTACGGGCGCGCCATCCTGAATATAGCCACAAAGCACATCGGCCTGATTGGTTGCTACGGGATTGCCGTTATAGCTGACCACAACGGGCAGCTTCAGCGGCTTCTCATAGATGGCATTGATGTTCGACTTGCTGAAGGCAATAGTCGTCGGCGTGACCACATTCAGGGTCTTCTCGCCAAATACCTGACCTTCCCAAACCGCCTGAATCTTAACTGTTCCCTCGGAGAGCGCTGTGAAAGTCGTGCCCTCTATCTTGCCTATGGAATTGTCACTAACCACAAGCTCAGTACCTTCTGGCAGCTCAGCGGCACCGCCAGAAGCACTTACACCAGTTACGGTCACTTCCTGTGTAGTGCCAACGGTCAGATAGTCGTAATCGGTGACAACCAGTGCATGGTCAAATTCGTCTGACGGACGTGCCGTCGAGACAATCATGAGAGACGAGCTGACAGAGCGGGCGAATCCATCCGAAGGGGTATTGACCACGGAGAGTCCCTCTTCGCCTTCTTCCCTTGCAATGAAGGTAGTTGATCCGCCGCCATCGAGGTTGTATGCCTCGACGCAGCCCGCGTCAAGCATGACCTGCGCGATCTCGACTGCTGAACCACCAACAGAAACAGGTTCTTGACGTCCATCCATGACCATGAGGACGACCTTACCGTCGGCCGTAATGCCGACAGCCGTCCTGGATGCTCGGTTGTTGTAATAGTTTGCCGTAGCCTTGACGGCAAGCTCGCCATTCCTCACTAAGACGGCGTTTACGCCGACGGCTTCTTGAATCTGGTTCTTCATGCTGTTGTACTGGCCGCTCGTACCAAACGTCGCAGAGCCATCTTTGAGGATGGCAAAGAAGCCTTCGTTCCCCGCCGGATTGTACTCCGTACCCTCCATCACCAAAGCACCCGTAGGCTTGCCGGTGACCATATTAAAGAGGTCCGCATTGACTCCAACAACCGGATTGTAGTTGGGGATGTAGCGCTCATCCGACGGATCGTCATGGTTGGCTTTTGCCGCCTCCATCTGATCTTGAACGCGCTGCATTCCCCATGCGGCGCCCTGATTGTCCTTGTAGTTTGCCTGCACCATTACGTCTTCACGTGATATATCGGCCGTGGCGATGTAATAGACCAGCTGCTTGTTGTCAGCAGTTGTTGCAGTCTTAATCTGCTGCGTTACTCCAGGAGCAATAGTCGATTCCTTGCTGGAGAACACACTGTATAGCTCGTTGCTTTCCTTCTCAGAGACACCGCCGGTCAATTCGAACAGGTAGTCTGCGAATGCGCGGCAAGAAGCAACGCGCGCGTCAGTGTCAGCGTTACCAAGACCATGCTCTTCTTCCAACGTAGGAATCATGTTATTGGAGTTATATGCATTCTCGATGACCCTGCGCAGGTCGGCCTTGGTCTCTGCAGAGCCGAAACGAAGCTTAATAAAGCTCTTTGCACGAGCCTTATCAGTAAGGTAAGTGCTGTAGTAGCTGCTCATAACCGAGCTGAGTTTCTTACCAGAGTTGATTCCGTTCATGATGTAGAGAACATCAAGGTCACCGCGGATGTCATCTATGCCAAACGAGCTGTACTCGGGATCGTCATAGCCCAAGATAGCCGTACGAATAGTGTCCGTCATCGTATCGATGTCTTGGCCACTGACTTCTTCGTAGCGATGCTGGCACACGTAGGCATAGAGGTCTACAAGATCGCCAGCCCATCCGCCCATGTCCGCATACGTCAACGCTTCGGTAGGGTTCTTTCGAGCCATGTACAAGGTGATGTTCATGGTGCCAAAGACATGGTCGAACGCCATCTTCTGACCGTTAGGCGCTTCGAACTCACCGAGGCTTCTCAAGTCCATCGCATGCGTACCGTTGGCTGCGTCCTGCGCAACAACGTAGTTAACGAATGCGGTCTTCTCTTCACCTGCCAGGATATTCCAAGTGCCTGTGTTGTATCGATTCACGCCAGTACGCACGAAGTTGATAACTAACTCCGTCGCATTTTCACCGTTGTGACCATTGGCATAGCTGGTCGCATAGCCCTCGAGCACCTTGAGGTCAGAAATGAAGGTCCCAAAGTCTGTTACGAGAGGTTGTTCTTCTTCCTGAGAATCACCAGCACCTGCACCTTTAACTTCGTCGTCATTCGCATAGGCAAACAGTGGCATCCACGCAACTATGAACGCCAGCACCAACGCGAGAATAACCTTGCCTTTGTTTGCTCTCATTTCTGCTCCTACTCGCCAAGATGCTCAATGAGGGTATTCACTCCATCTGTCATGGCGTAGATGCGATCTTGCGTAGTCGCATCCAGCCCTTCCAGATTGGAGTGATCGTCAGCTTTGATGTAAACGGGATGTTTGTTCCCGGAGGCATCGGCTAGGGACCCAGCAGCAAACCCGTCGCTCTCCGCCCCATCGATAAACACCTTGAAGAGGCCGATTGTCTGTCCATCAACATCTGTAGTGAAAGAAACGACTAGTGCATCCCCAACGTTTTCCTGGTCAATAGTGACAAGACCCTCCCACTCATCCGAGTAGTACAGGTCGCCCCTGTCTGTTGAGATGACCATGGTGTCGGAAGTAAGACTCGGTGTCGTTTCTTGGTCTTCGTTATCAGACGGCATGCCACCTTGCCTTGTACAACCACAGCCTGCCAGAGCAAACACCACAAGCGCGGCGCATACGGCTCCGATAACAGTCACACCCCTATGATTCACCTTCATCCCTTCCAACTCCTTTCACTACGCACACGCATCTATAAGCGCTTTTCGCAGCAGTTCTCTATTCCACGTTGCATCATGCAAATCCCGAGCAAGCGACAGAGAGTTTTCGATTCGAGATAGAACGCCAGCGCTATTTCCCTCATCAACAAGCACCTCGCGGAGCTCACGCGGCTCGTTTAATACAATCCCTGCGTGATGTTCCGAGAGGTACTCGATGGAAGCGATATTCGACGGCCCATATGCAATAAGACACGCACCGCTGGCTAGGCTTTCGCCAATCTTCGTCGAGAGCGAGTATCGAGTACGCTCTTTGAAGCGAGCCTCGAACGACTCAACGTGCAAAACGTATAGAGCGGTGCCGAGGACCCGAAGCACCTGATCCTCATCAATCTGGCCATGGTACCGAATTCCCGGCTCTGCGTGCAGCTCGGCGAGGGTCTTCTCGTTCCTGTCGCCGGTGTATACGTCTATGGCCTCAAAGCCGCAGGCACCGGCACTTTGCACCTCGCGCGCCAGCTCGAGCAACGGCTTGAGCCTTCCAACCCCCAGGCTTCCGATGTAAACGATCCCCTTCCGCTCGGAAAAGGGAATCCTGTACGGGTTGTCATCTGCAGATATGCGAACCACACAGATTGGTTGGTGAAAGAGCGTCGCATAATCGCGTGCCATTTTGTCGCTTATCGTTATAACCGAGGCAATCTCGTCATCCATTCGCTTAAGCCAACGCATGAGATTGCGGTGCACAAGACCCTTGAGAGAGTGCCCCAAGTAGTAATCATCCGCACACCACATGACAACAGGAATCCCTAGCCTCATGGCTATGGTGTGAACAATCCGATATGCAAAGGAGTAGTCACCCGCTGCAAAGAAGATGACATCTGGCGCGAAGCTCCGAAGCCAAGCATCAAGCTCCGGAGTATCCCAGCGGCCTAGTCTCCAAAGGGTATTCCGCAGTACGTAAACGAGAGATGTTCTCCTTCGCCCCAGCTGGTAAGCCTTGGCGGTAGCGCCTGCGTCGACACGTGACGATCTGGCATCTCGAACGTCGTCATGATTAAAAACGGTACCTGCCGCGCCCCTTCTGCCAAGTGATGCGAGCATCTCGGGATCGGTAACGCGATAATAACTTGTGCAGACATCTTTGGTAGGCACCTCGGAATGGAAGTAAAGCTGTGCCATACACTCACGCGGGACAAACGCGAGCATATTAGCCAAGGTTTTTCCCATACCCGTAGAGCCACCCATGACGTTATGGCTGACCACTAATATTTTTGGCATATCCGAACGCGTCGCGCTCATCTAATGCTCCTAGTTAAAACGTCAAACGTCATGTCGTTCTGAATACCTGCGTAGTCCTCATATGAGTGTTCAAGGTCAACGAGCTCCGCATGCACCTTGATTACGCGGCTCTCCATAGATGGGAGCTCCATGTATGAGCCGTACAAGACCGTAAGCAACTCATGGTAGTTGGCCGATACAGGATAGGACCCATCCTCAAAGACCATGTTGATGCTGTTCTCAAACCACTGCCGAGGGTATACGGACTTGCGATAGCTATGGGATGCACCGAGAAACGTATGTACGAGCTGAGTTGCACTGTCATGCGAATCAATAACAAACTGATGCAGAGTGTCCCTGGGAAGAAAGCGCGCCGACCTCATTGCAATCTTCTTTGCGGGGCTGCCAGTAATGTATCCACGCTCATCAAGAGCCTGTGCGATCAGAAGCTTAGACGCGATAAACTGAAGAGGCCTTACCAGCCGATTTGACGACAGATTGTCACAGGGGAATATGTCGATATAGACGCCCTGGTGAGTCTGTAGGTCCTTCGGAATATAGCGTTCAATACAAGCAGTGCCGTTCTTGCGTAGCTTCGAGAACGCGCAGGGCCAGTGTTCTGAAAACTCTGCCTGAACGAAGTAGCGCTCCCCCACTTCATTAGGCGCAACCTGTAAGAAGCGCTCGTACTCCTCTCGTAGCATGACGACATCAAGGTCATCGTCCCAAGGAATAAAGCCACCATGACGCACAGCTCCAAGTGCCGTACCAGCAAAGAGCTGATAAGAGATGCTGTGCTTATTGCAAATCCGGTCAAGAACTCGCAGCATTTCGAGCATCACAAGCTGGTGTTCACGCAGGGAAGACGTCATGATACTCGGCCCCGACCGACCACTGCAATGTGGCCAAAAACCGGAACGGGAATTATGTCGGCAAGATCTCTTTCGGTCCGTACGCGCGTATCAATAAGTGCTTCACCCACAACATAGATTCCTGCGAGCGCAAGACCAACGAAAAAGGCTGAAACTGTAAGGAGCTTTCGTTGTGGAGCGATAGGACGATTGCCAACCTCGACTTCCCCGATGTTGTTCACTGCTCGGACGCCCATGAACCTGATGGCGGTATCGGAGACGGACTGGAAGAGTGCGTCAGCAATCTGACCTGCCAATCGGGCATTCGGGCCAGTAACCAGCAGGTTGATTATGCGAGTGCCCGGGATGACTTCAGCGTGAATGTCATACTCATCGATGTCTTTCAGCCCGACACTCTGCGCTGCTGCGTCCCGCATGTCCTTGCTGTTGGCAACCTCGGCAAAGTCGTTTGCCATAAGCTGGGCAGATTGCAAATCGTAGTATGCCGACAGCTCCCCAGCCGATGAATCCGAGGAGGCATATACATACCTCGTGTTAAGCACGTAAAGAGTTGCCTTGGCACAATAGACGCTCGGGAGTAATCTCCAGCAAGCACCGGCAGCAAGAACCGAAAATGCCAGTGCAATAGCAAGAATCATCTTCCAACGTTTCAACATGAGGCGAAGCGCATCAAACAAGTTCATGATGAACCGCCACCTCTTGCTGGAAGGTACTTTCTGACAGCAAACCATCCATAACGTACGATGAGCACGATGCAGGTATCTAATGGAAGATGGAGGTAGCGTCGGAACAAGTCCCATCTGTGAACCGCGCTCTTGAGTTTGTTCGAAGTGCGGGAACCAGAAACAACTCTGTAGGCGGCCAGAACCTCCTCATCGCCGACAGCTTTGCAACCACTCTTAAGCAAGTCGAGCCACAAGACGAGATCTTCGTGGCAAACCTCGCTAGAGAAACGCCGGCTTCCAAGGGATGAGCGGCGAATCAACACCGTAGAGCAGCTCATCACGCTTTTCACCAGCGTGCCAGCATAAGTCGCAATGGCGGGAACGATAAAGTCGTTGGCCTTTTTGCTGCCTTGTTCATCCACTATCTCATATGAACAGTACGCAATATCTGCCTGCTCTTTCCGTATAAGCTTTAACTGCTTGTCAAGCTTTCTCGGATCCCAATAATCATCGGAATCCAGCAGGGCGACAAACTCTCCATCGCTCAGGTCTATGCCACGATTGCGCGTTCTAGACACTCCCAAGTTGTGACCATTGCGCACAACAGATATGCGATTGTCTCCGTGGGCTAGCCCCTCCGCCACTGACACCGTCCCGTCGGTGGAGCAGTCATCAACAACGATTAGCTCCCAATCTTCAAAGGTCTGGGCTTGCACCGAGTTAATCGCCTGTTTTATGAAACGTTCCGCATTGTAAGCGGGCATGATGACCGAGACCACAGGAGACGACTCCATTAGCGCCCTCCACCGCACTTCAGCACCACGCCCACGGTCTTTGCCAGAATGCGCAGGTCCATAAACAGGTTCTGCTCCTTGATGTACTTCATGTCGTACTGGATCTTGTATTCGGGCAGCAGATCGTAGCCACCCTCCACCTGAGCGAGCCCCGTGATGCCAGGACGCACCATCATCCGCTGCTCGAACCCGTGAATGTACTTGCAGAACTCGTCGTAGAACACCTTGCGCTCCGGGCGTGGGCCCACGATGGAGAGGTCGCCCTTGATGACTCCCCAAAACTGCGGCACCTCGTCAAAGCGCGTGTTGCGCAGGGCCCGTCCGAGCTTGGTGACGCGGGGATCGCCATCCAACGCCCACTGCGCTCCCTCTTCCTCGGCGTTCACACACATGGTCCTGAACTTGACCAGCGTGAACGGCTTGCCATCCTTGCCCAGGCGCTCCTGCTTGAAGAACACCGGACCTGGAGAGTCAATCTTCACTGCAACCGCCACTGCTGCCATGGGTACCGCCAGAACAGCCAGCGCTACCGCCGAGCCCACAACGTCAAACCCGCGCTTGAACGCGCGATACACCGTGCGCCTAGGGAGCGTCGCGGGATCCACCCGCTCCACCTCCACGACGCGCGACTTGTCCACCAACCCCTCGGCTACCTTGGCGATGACCATCGGCTCGTCGGATTGCACGTCATTCCAGCCGCCAAGCAGCCCCTCGGCATGAGCCGTCATCCCAGGTCGCCCGCCAAAGCTCGCTGCACATAGCTTGTGGTGAGGAGTTTCTCCACCGTCGCATCCACATCAAGGCGCAGCGTGTTGTCCGAGGTGTAGGACTCCCCCGCCCCAACGTGCGGCTCCCCCTTGATCACGAACTTGTCGTAGTTGAGGTCGCGCGAGTCGGCATGCACGCGGAAGTACCTGCCCATGTCCTCTGACCTCAGGCTCTCCTCGCGCGTCATCAGCGTTTCACTGAGCTTCTCGCCGTGGCGGCTGCCGATGATCTTGATGCCCGTGTCACCAAAGAGCTTCTGCACGGCCTGGGCAAGCGTGCCGATGGTTGCCGCGGGAGCCTTCTGCACAAAGAGGTCGCCCGGCTGGGCATGCTCGAAGGCATAGCTAACCAGATCGACGGCCTCGTCGAGGTTCATCAGAAAGCGCGTCATGTCCGGGTTGGTGACCGTAATCGGCTGACCCGCCCGTATCTGGTCGATGAACAGCGGGATCACGCTTCCGCGACTGCACATCACGTTGCCGTAGCGCGTGCAGCAGATGGTGGTACTCCCCGCACCATTGCGCGCATTGGCGTAGACGATCTTCTCCATCATGGCCTTTGACGTGCCCATGGCGTTGATGGGATATGCCGCCTTGTCGGTCGAAAGGCACACCACGCGCTTGACCCCCGCGTCGATGGCAGCATGCAGCACGTTGTCCGTGCCAATCACATTGGTGCGAACGGCCTCCATGGGAAAGAACTCGCAGCTTGGCACCTGTTTGAGCGCAGCCGCATGAAAGAGGTAGTCCACCCCGCGCATTGCGTCTCGCACGGAACGCTCATCACGGACGTCACCGATAAAGAACCGCACCTCGCTCGCCGATGCGGGATGTGCCTGCTGAAGCAGATGACGCATGTCGTCTTGCTTCTTCTCGTCACGGGAGAGCACGCGAATCTCAGCCACATTTGAGTCGAGATAGTGCTTCAAAAAGGTGGAGCCAAACGACCCCGTGCCGCCCGTGACCATAAGCACTGCGCCGGACAGTGCCTCACTGATACCTGTAATGGTTATTCGCCTCCTGCAGCGGGCTCATGGCGCGCCCAGAATCCCAAAGCGTGATACGTTGAAAATGGCTCGTTAGACGACAGTGCTGGCCCCGCTACGCCCGCGCGCTATTTGGATGCCCTGCTCGCCTCTTTGGGCAGCACCGCCAGGCCCACCGTCGCGCGAATCGTTATCGCCCCGGCATGGATCTCGATCTTCGCCAGATTCTGGCGCCGCTTCACCTGCGTGATCATGGCTTCCATGCCCTTAAGCGGCCCCTCCGCCACTACAATCCGGTCGCCTTCCTTATAGGCGACGCTCATGGGTATGGCCCTGTCACCCTCTGCCGTCCACCGCTCGATCCAACCCCTGTCGTTGTCGCTTAGGGGAACGAACGTCTCTCCCATGGTGAGAATCTTGGTCAGGCTACCCACCCCGCGCAGCACGCATGCGAGCCTCCAAGGGTCTGAGGTAACGGCTACCACATATCCCGGAAGCAGCAGACGCTCCTCGTCATGCCACTCGCCGTGACGCTTGAACTGCGAGCGATATGACGGTGCAAAGCACTCGTGCAGCAGCGTGTCATCGCTCGGAGAATCAACCGAGGCTACTTGGCAGGCCCGTTGGATGGCCTCACAGGCCACGCTCTCACGCCCCGTCTCCACCTGTATGACGTACCAGTCGGCGCCTCGCATCTGCTCCCCTGTCCGCACGACATAGAGCCATGGCTTCGCCATGGGCCGATCGGCCATGCCCAAAAGAGACGTATTCGCTCCCCTTGACGGACGACTGCAACCGCACGAGGCCCGGAGCAAGCGGTTTGGGATACTGCCCTTGGCAGTGTCCTTTGATGGACGCATCGGGAGGATGCACCCGTCAAAAAACGCTGAGCCGATGGGCTCTGGTCACCTACACCTCCCTGGGACTGTCGACACGTGATGGAAGGCTGTCTTGTTATCCCTGTTACTCATTTCAGACTTTGCAGGACAGAATCACGACAACCCATAGCGTATCGGTCTTATGTTACTAGCTTCTAGCATTTTAGCCTTACTTTAATTGGAGTTCGCGGAGATATTGGTTTTGCTCGATTTTTCTTTTCCCATGACTCGCTCGGAGACGCTTCCGGCTTTTCGGAGCCGTCAAGAATGGGCCAGTTCGTACCTGCTCATACCGTGCCTACAAGTGCCGGGGCCGGTCTCCCTCACGGAGACCGGCCCCGGCACTTGTAGGCACGGTATGAGCAGGAGCAGTTACTGCCTGTAGTACTTGAGGAAGTCCTCGAGCTGGTCGAGCGCCTCGCCCAATACTGCGCGACGCGGCAGGTAGACGATGCGGAAGTACCCCGGCGTCTCCCAGTTGAAGCCCTTGCCTGGCACGATCAGCACGCGCTTGTCCTGCAGCAGGTCAAGCTGGAACTGCTCGTCGTCGGTGATGTTGAACTTCTTGGGGTCGAGCTTGGGGAAGATGTAGAACGCCGCCTTGGGCTTGACCACGCTCACGCCGTCCATGGCGCACAGGCGCTCGTAGACAAAGTCGCGCTGCTTGCACACGCGACCGGTGGGCACCACGTAGTTCTTGACGCTCTGGTAGCCACCGAGGGCCGTCTGCACGATGGACTGCGCCGGCACGTTGGAGCACAGGCGCATGTTGCTCATCATGTGGATGCCCTCCATGAGCCCCTTGCCCAGGCGCTTGTTGCCGCTGATGGAAATCCAGCCGATGCGCCATCCGGCGATCATGTGGCTCTTGGAGAGGCCGTTGAACGTGATGCAGAACAGGTCCGGCGCCAGGCTTGCGATGGAGACGTGCTCCTCCCCGTCCATCACCAGACGGTCGTAGATCTCGTCGGAGAGGATGATGAGCTGGTTCTGGCGGGCGATCTCCACGATCTCCTCCAGCACCTCGCGCGGGTAGAGGGCGCCGGTTGGGTTATTGGGGTTGATGATGACGATGGCCTTGGTGTTGCTCGTGATCTTGGCGCGCATGTCATCGAGATCGGGCAGCCAGTCGGCCTGCTCGTCGCAGAGGTAGTGCACGGCCCTGCCGCCCGCCAGGGTGACGCAGGCGGTCCAGAGCGGGTAGTCGGGGCTGGGGACCAAGATCTCGTCGCCAGTCTCGACCATTGCCTGCATGACCAGGTTGATCAGGTCGGAGACGCCGTTGCCCGTGTAGATGTCGTTCATCGTGACGGCAAACAGGCCGCGGCTGTCGGAGTAGCCCTCGGTGTCGCGCAGCTGGCTGGCCATGTCCTGCACCACCTCGTCGGGCGTGCGGAAGCCAAAGGGCGCGGGGTTTCCGATGTTGAGCTTGAGGATGTTGATGCCGTCCTCCTCCATGCGCATGGCCTCGTCGAGCGCGGGGCCACGGACATCGTAGGACACGTGATCGAGCTTGGATGACTTGTCAAACTTGCGCATGGGTGCTGCCTCCTTAGGCATTGGTGCGGGTTTTGGGTCTGCGTGCGTGGTGGGCTGCGCCGGCTGCGGACTGGCGTCTTCGTCCTCCCCCAGAAGCCAGCCTGCGCTTACGCCGAGCATGTCCGAGAGAAGTGCCACCACGGCCTGCCGTGGGACGGTCTTGCCGGAGAGGTACTGGCTGAGCTGCGACTTTCCCAGCTTGCCTCCCCGCTCGGCAGCAAGGCGGAGCATGTCGACCTGCTTGAGGCCCTGCTCCTCCATCGCCTCCCTCAGGCGCTCTGCAAACGCTGTCTGTGCCATGATGCTCCAAAGTTCAATTTGAAGAACAGGTGAGTTCAATTTGAACCGGTCGTTCAAATTGAACTCACCTTAGCACAGCAGCCTTCTGGTTAATACCAAAAGTTCAATTTTGCAGGAACCATGCGGTAAACGAGCCGTCTGCGTTCCCGCTCACTCCAGCTACAGGCCGCGGACCGTCTTTGCCACGTTGTAGAAGTGCGCCCCCACGCGCTCGACGTCGGAGACGAGCGCCAGGTAGTTGGCACCGGCGTCCGCGCTGCACTTGCCCTCGCTGATGCGATGCGCATGGTTGGCGGACATCTCGGCCACTTGGTCGGAAATCGCCAGTTCGGTCACGCCGGCGTTCACGACCTCGCTCTCGTCCTCGTTCTCGTAGGCGCGCATGGCCTGACCAAAGAGCGTCTCCACCATGTCGCTCAGCTGGCCGATCTCTGAAAGGGCCGTGTCGGAGAAGCGATCTCCCTGGGCCATGAGCTCCTCGCCGTACTCGATGATATGCTTGGAGTAGTCGCCCACCCGCTCGAGGTCGGAGATGGACTTCAGCGCGGACGAGAGGTACTCGCTGTCGGACTCGCTCAGCTGGCCGCTGAAGAGCTTGGACGCGTAGCGCGCGATCTCCCGGTTGAGGTAGTTGAGCTCCTCCTCGTTCTCGTCGAACGCCCCACGGTCGGCGTAGTCGGAGGAGCGCACCATCTTGACGGCAGCCTCGAAGTTGCGCATCGCGATGCCGGCCATGCCCATGATCTCGCTCTTGACCTGCTGGACGGCGATGGGCGGCGAGGCGAGGAAGTTGTCGTCGAGGTAGAAGGTGACGAGTCCGGACTTGGGTCCCTGGTCGTCGGCGACCATGCGCGTGACGAGGCTCACCAGCAGGTTGGTCAGCGGCAGGATGAGAATCACCGCCACCACGTTGAACACCGTGTGGAACATGGCCAGCTGCACCTGCGGCATGCCCGGGAAGAGCGCATCGAAGATCGAGCCAAAGCTCACCGAGCCGCCCGTGAACAGCTTGAGTGCCTGGCCAAGCAGCAGGAAGACAATCACGCCGGCCACGTTGAAGATGAGGTGGATGTAGCTGGCGCGCTTGGCGTTAGCCGTACCCGTCATGCCCGCGATGACCGACACCACACACGAGCCGATGTTGGAGCCCATGGTGAGGTAGATGCCCTGGTCGAGCGTGATGAGGCCGGCCACCACCATGGTGATGGCGACCGACGTCATGACCGACGAGCTCTGGATGATGGCCGTGAGCACGGCACCTATGAGAACGAGCAGAAGCACGCTGTTGATTGACGCGAGGAAGTTCTTGACGCTGTCGAGCTCGGCAAAGGCCTCCATGGCGCCGCTCATCATGGAGAGGCCCACAAACAGCATGCCAAAGCCGCAGAGGATGCCGCCAAGCGTCTTGACCTTGTCCTTTTTGGCAAACGAGACGATGAAGGCACCGATGCCCGCCAGACCGGAGAAGATGACCGTGGAGGAGAGCCCTCCCTCGCCGCTGATGCCCCAGGCAACGATCTGGCCGGTGATGGTGGTGCCGATGTTGGCGCCGTAGATGACGGTGGCTGCCTGAGCCAGGCTCATGATGCCCGCGTTGACGAAGCCGATGACGATGACCGTGGTTGCACCAGAGCTTTGGATGGCAGCTGTGCCCAAGGCGCCCATGCCCACGCCCAGGAGCTTGCTCTTGGCGGCAGAGGCAAACAGGTCACGCAGCTTGTCTGAGCCAAGGGACTCGAGGTTCGAGCTCATCATGCTGCAGGCGGTCAGGAAGACGCCGATACCGGCAAGGAGGGTCAGCACGGCCGTGGCCGTCATCACACCGTTCATGGTAGGTCCTCTCAAAGGCTTGGGGTCGCTTACGCGCCGCTAAAACAGGCAAACCTTTGTAATGTTACTGCATGTTTGTATTAGCCACTTGTCAGCTATCTGTAAAGGTGCACGTATGTGGGATGACGGAAAGACGCATGCGCACCGAAAACCTGCCACGGGGGGGCGACCTGTCACGGGGGGTTACCCCCCATGGCAGGTGCCAAGTGTGGTGCCAGATGTGGTGCCAGAAACGCCCAAAACGCAAACAGGCCAGACGCTGATGTGCATCTGACCTGCGGAAAGTCGTGGAGCCGGATAGCAGACTCGAACTGCTGGCCTACGCATTACGAGTGCGTCGCTCTACCAACTGAGCTAATCCGGCCTATGTTTGTCGCGTTGCGACGGTTTATAACTATACCTAACAGTGCCCTGCAATTTCAAGTGCCAGTTATGACGATTTGCTGCTCAGTGCACCAATCCGTCTGACATCGCACCTTACAGCAGTCGCAAGATGCCTCGCACGAGCCGCTCGAAGCTGTCCGCGTGGCGCCTCGCCTCCTCGAGCACCGTCTCGTGACTCACCTGGCCGTCGCCCGCGTAGTTGGCCGCCAGCGTGAGCCCGAGGACATTCATGCCGAGCGCCTGCGCCGCAATTACTTCGCAGACCGTCGACATGCCCACATAGCTCACGCCCATGCCCGCCAGCATACGCACCTCGGCCGGCGTCTCGAAGCTGGGCCCTATCACCCCGGCATACACGCCCTCCTCGACGGCGATGCCGAGGTCGTCGGCCACGCCGCGCGCCAGCGTGCGCAGATAGGGGCTGTAAGCCTCGCGCATGTCCACGAAGGGCGTCTCCAGACCGCGCGTGCTGGCATCCCCCACCAGCGGGTTTGCGCCCGTTAGGTTGATCTGGTCGGTCAGGATGCCGAGGCCCATGTGGGCGTTGCCGGGAATCGCACCCGTGGCGCAGGCAAAGACGATGTCACGGCAGCCCAGGCGATGCGCATGGCGCACGAGGCTCGTGACCTCGGTTGCCGAATAGCCCTGGTAGAGGTGGATGCGGCCAGGATAGACCACCACCGGCACGTCATCGACCGTGCCGATCGTCGCCTCAAAGAGATGGCCCTCCATGGGGCGCGCGTCAACGGGGAACCCGTCGATGTCGTGGTAGTCGACATGCCTCACCGGATGGACCAGCGAGCTCAGGTGCCCCAGCCCCGTGCCCAGCACGAGCGCGACCGGATGCTCGACCGAAGGCCTGCAGCTCTCGACGACTTCCTCGCTCACCATGCAGACATCCTCCTCCTTCTCCAAGAGCTCGGCAAAGACGCCGTTGCCCTTGACCAACCTTCCGGAATACGTTCCATCGTAGATGAGCCCGACGCCGCAGGAGGGGCTTTTTGCCTTGAGTACGGCGAGCGTAGCGCCATGCGCGCGCACCTCGTTTGCGCATATGCGGGCACCGCGCTCAAATGCGCAGGTCACGTCCGTGCCGTCGCGCATGACCACCCGATCGCCCCTACGCTCGCTTGCCGTTCGCGGAGTCGGCAGCCCACCCTGCACCTCGGGGCACACGGGATGCGCCTCAAGCGCCTCTGCAAGGTGACGCACCGCAGCCGACGGCTTGGAAGCCCCGTCGTAGCGGCAGCGCTCACCCAACAGGCAGGCGCTGACCACCGCGTCCACGGCGCCTCGCCTACTCCACGATGGACGACAGCGCCAGGTTCGCCTCGGACAGAAGCGTGTTGACGTAGTCGCTCCATTTGATCTTTGCCGCGTTGATGTCCGCCGCATGCTTCTGGTAGGCGACGTTGTAGGCGGTCTGCGCGGCATCGTAGGTTGCCGCATCCGCGCGCACGTCGTACTCCTTGAGCGCCGTGGCGTACGCGCCTTCGTCAGACGCCCACACCCCGCGCTCGCTGTCCCACTCGTCGCCGGCGAGCGCGATGATGTAGGCCGCGTAGTCGGCCGTTGCCTGGTCGGCGGCATCGTCTGCAGGCTTGGCGGGTGCCGCAGGCTCGGCCGCCTGCTCCCCCACCACCTCTTTGCGCAGCTTGGCGATCGCCGCAGACTCCGCCAGGCGGTCGTGGGCGGTCGTCTCGTCCATGCCGTAGGTGGTTGCGAGCGACGCGATGTCGTCGGTGCCGAAGGTTTCGCTTGCGTAGGCAAGAAGCTCCTCGTCGCTTACCGTGATCCCATGCCCCTCGACATCCTTCATGAGCACCGCCGTGCGCGCCGCGGAGAGCACGCTCTCGGCGGCGGGCATGGCGTAGGTTCCCTCAGAGATGCGAATGCCGTCGAGCGAGCTCTGCTGTGCGATGGCCTCGCGCGCCGTGATCTCGTAGACCTCTCCGTCATAGGTGTAGGTACCCACCACAGCGTCGAGGTCGGATTCGCTGATCTGAATCTTGCCGCCGAGCGTGCCGTAGTCAGCACCGCCTGCCTGAAGCTTTCCCAGCATGTAGCTGCCAAGGGCAAGCACTGCGATCAGTGCCAGCCACACGGGCGTCGGCAGCGAGGATCCCCGGCGACGGGCCGAGGGCGCATAGACGCCTGCGGGAGCAAACGACGTGCCCGAAGTCCCCTCTCCCTTTCCGTCCATCGCTATTCGCCCTTTGCGGCGGAGATGATCTGCGTGGAGCACGCCCTCATAAAGCTATGGCCGTTCTCGGCGTCAAAGCCCATGCGCGCGACAACCGCATCGCGCGTCTTGTCAGAGAGGTCGCCCTTGGCGAACTCGAGCAGGGCGAGGAGCATGTCGCGATACTCCGGGTTGCCGTGATAGCACTGGATGGCCTCGTCAAGGAGGCCCCATGCGGCATCGGAACGCTCGGGAGAGGAGGCTCCCAGGCGGCACAGGAAACGGAACGCCGCCAGGCGCACGGTCGCGGAGCTCTCGTCGAACAGCGATGCCTCGGCACCGTCAAAGCCCTCGGCAACCGCATCGGCGTTGATCAGGGCAACCTCGCCGAGCGCGTCAAAGACCTCCCAGCGCGTCTGGGCCTCGGGGCGATACAGGGCATCGATAAGGTCGTCGACATAGGGAGCGAGCGCCGCGGCATCCTCGTGGGCCTCGGCAGCAAGCATGTGGGCCGCCTCCTGGCGCGAGCGCCGGCGCGGCCCCGTCAGGGCGCCAACGAGGTACTCTACGCTCGGTGCGCTGCTGGTCTCATCTGACATGGTGTCTTTCCCCCTTTATTCAGAGAAACCGTCAACCATGACGGTTCCGCTACGTTCGTCCTGGTGAATGGTGATAAAGCCGAGCTTTGCCGCCTCGCGCAGAAGCGTGCTGAACGAGCGGTACCCGTAGCTGCGCTCGGAGAACTGCGGGCGCTTGCGCTTCATGGTGTCCTTGAGCCGCGAAGCGAGGAGGGCCGTGTCGCTCTCGCTCTGCAGGGCGTCGATGGTCTCGAAGAGCAGCTGGTAGCAGGGATAGACGTCCTGCGACACCTTGCCATCGAAGCTGGGGATGCGCCCGGCGCTGACGATGTCCTCGTAGAAGAGGAACTCGTCGCAGACCTCGGTCAGAAGGGGGCTCGTGGCCTCCTTCATGCCCACGCCGATCACCGTCTTGCCGAACTCCTTGAGCTTAGAGACGAGCGGCGAGAAGTCGGAGTCTCCGGAGAGGATGGCAAAGGTGTCGATGTGGTCCTTGGTAAGGCAGATCTCCATGGCGTCGACCGCCAGGCGGATGTCTGCTGAGTTCTTGCCGGTAAAGGCGCGGTCGGGAATCTCGATCAGCTCGATGCCCAGCTCGTGCAGCGAGATGATGGCATCAGAGAAGCGCTGCCAGTCGCAATAGGCACGCTTTGCGGTGATGCGCCCCTTGTCGACGAGGCGCTCGAGGATGCGTTTGACGTCAGGCTTCGGGCCGACCTCCTGGTGCCCGTTGCGCTTGCGCCTTCCCGTGCCCAGCGCGAGGTTCTCGTAGTCGATGAGAACCGCAAGCGAGCTCTGGGTTGATTCACTCATGTACTAAAGCTTTCCTTTCTGGTGCGGCCCATGCCGCAGGCCATGCGCGACGCGCAGGCCTAGTGGTGATGATGGTGATGGTGGTGGGGCTCGTCGTCATCGGGCAGAAGCGACCAATCGAGCCCCGCGGCGGCGCAGGTCTCCTCGTCCGCGTAGAGCAGCGAGAGCGCCTGCGTGCCCATGAAGGTGCCCCCGACCTCGCAGAGCATGTGCACGAGGTTGAGCGAGGTCTCCGTGGCGGGCAGGGAGAGACCGTAGTCGCCCGCGGTCTGGAGTGCCAAGGCGATGTCCTTGCGCAGATGTGCGGCCATGAACCCCGGGGCGTAGTCACCCTCCAGCGCCTTGGGCGCCACGCTCTCCAGCTGGCGGGACGCGCCCATGCCCGACGAGACCATGTCGATCATGGCCTGAACCGAGAGCCCGGACTGCTCTGCGAGCGCCATGGCCTCGGCGGCTCCGGCAAGGCACGATGCCAGCGACACCTGGTTGCAGAGCTTGGCGATCTGCCCGGCGCCAGGCTGGTCGAACCAGCAGATGCGCGAAGAGAAGCAATCGAGCAGCGGGCGCACGTCCGCGGCCTCCCGCTCCGAGATGCCCGCGATGAGCATGAGCGTTCCGTCGATGGCGCCCTGCTCGCCGCCCGTGACCGGGCAGTCGAAGGCGTGCTTGTCCTCTACCTCCGCGGCGTCATGGATGTCGCGGGCGAGCTGCGGCGAGCTGGTGGTGAGGTCGATGAGCCAGGCGCCTCTCTTTGCCTCGCGCACGAGGCCGCCCGTGGCCAGGTAGACCTCCTCGACCTCCTCCGGATACCCGAGCATGGTAAAGACCACGTCGGCATCGCGCGCCGCCTCGGCGGGGCTCTCCGCCAAGCGGGCGCCCCGCGCGAGAAGACCCTCGGCCTTCTCGCGGGTACGGGTGTTGACAGTCAGCTGGCAGCCGGCATCGAGCAGGTGCCCCGCAATGGGAGCCCCCATGATGCCGGTGCCGACAAACGCGACCTTGCGGCCCGTGATACTAGCCATATGCTTACGCTCCTGCCTGCGGCGACCTACTCGCTACCGCGAACCTTGCGCGCGATGCGGTCGGTCAGCGACAGCTTCTCGCGGCGGTCGGTGCCCCAGAAGGCCACGGCGACCATGCCCGGACCCACGTGGCTGCCGATGACCGGCGAGATGGAGCTGCGCATGATGACGACATCCTCGCAGCCCTTCTCGCGTCTGATCTGCGCCTCGAGCCAGTCGGCATCCTTCTCGGCGTCGGCGGACGCGATGCCGATGGGCAGCGATGGGTCATGCGCGTAGTTCTCGCGGAAGTCGGCGAGAATGGCACGCAGGGCCTTCTTGCGGCCACGGCACATGCCGCGCAGCGCGAGGGCGCCCGTGCGGTCGTAGGTGAGCTCGGGCTTGATGTCGAGCTTGCTGCCCACGTTGGCGGCCGTCGGCGGGATGCGTCCGCCAAGGCTCAGCCAATGGAGGCTGTCGAGCGTGAAGTAGCCCTGCACGAAGTAGCGCGCGTCCTCGGCCCAGTGGTAGAGCTCCTCGGCCGTGAGGCCCTCGGCCGCCTGGCGCACGACCTCGATGGCCAGAAGCTGCGCCGCCAGGGAGGGGCACAGGTTGTCCAGCACGTAGACCTTGATGTCGGGGTTGGCCTGCATCACGGCCTCGGCCGCCTGGCGGGCCGAGTCGATGGACGACGAGAGGCCACCGGTGAAGCCCAGGTAGAGGATGGGCAGGCCGTCGGCCGCCGCGCTCTCGAAGATCTCCATGTAGCGGCCGGGGGTGACGGCTGCCGTGGTGATGCGCACGTCGGGGTTCTTGCGCATGAACTCGTAGAACTCGTGCGGGTCGCGCGACTCCCACAGGTCGTCGACGAACTCGCCCTCGGGCGTCACGTAGCTAAACGGGATGACACGCACCCCGAGACGCTTTGCGACGGCCGGCGCGAAGTCCGCCGGAGAGTCGACGATGATCTTGCAGTTGCGCTTGCGGTGATACGCCCGGCCGACGTTGGACACGTCGGCCGGGTTGGTGTTCAGGTCTGCGGGTACTGCCTCAATCGTGGAAGAACTGACGTCTCGCTCCATGCTGCTCTCAATCCAACTGGAGGACGCCCTTACTCGTCGTCCTCGCTCTCGATACGGGGCTTAATAATGCCATAACCGCCATTATGACGGTGATATATCACGTTGACGAGACCAGTTGTCGCATTCTCGAAAACATAGAAATCGTGGCCAAGGAGGTCGGTCTGGACGAGGGCCTCCTCCTCCGTCATCGGCACGAGGTCGACGATCTTCTCGCGGACGAGCTGGTCGTCCTCGTCCTCGGCCGGCTCGATCAGCTGGCTGAGGCTCTCGGCCGTGACGGCCTCGAGCTCGGGATGGGCGAGGCCACGCGGAGAGCGCTTGCGCCTGTCGACGACCTTGGTCTTGTACTTGCGCAGCTGGCGCGTGACCTTCTCGGCCGCCTCGTCGATGGCTGCGTACATATCGGTCGCGGTGGCGGTGACGCGCACCACGCTGTCGCGCACGAATACGGTGACCTCGCAGGTCTTGCGCTCGGGATTGGAGGGATTCTTGTCCACCCTCAGCACCACGTCGCAGGTCATAGGAGAGATCTCGAAGACCTTGAGCGCCCCACCGATCTTGTCGGTCACTCGCTCGCGCATCCCGTCGCTGACGCTGATCTTGCGTCCCGAGATCTTGATGTCGACCATTGATGCCTCCTTTGACTCGGATATGGACAGTGCAGACGGCCCGAAGGCCTTGCTGCTTATTAAAAGTACATACCCAATCATGCGGGCGTGCCACGGCTAATCGCCGAATGGCGCGTTGTCGCAGCGCAGCTCCGTAGCGTCTCGGCAAGCGGTCAGGCAGCCTAGGTCGCACGACAAAGGCGGGCGCACCCGCAGGTACGCCCGCCTGATAAGCCGCGTTCAGGTGATGAGGGCTAGAGACTCGTGATGGCGTTGGAGCCCGCGTCGGAGCCGTCGCCCTCCCCCTCGGAGTCAGTCGCATCCGTCTCGTTGGAATCGGACTGGTCAGAGGCGTCATCAGACTTGTCGTTGGACTTGGTGCCCTCGGGAACGTTCTGGATCACCGAGTCGGAGGTGAGCACCGGCATGTTTCCCACCCAGCGGGTGCGGACCACGTTGTAGATGCCATTGGAGGAGATGCCGTCGAAGGCCGTCTGGACGGCGGCGACAAGCTCGGCATTGGACGGGAGCATGGCGATGCCCGAGGTGACAGGGGTCTCGAGCGAGCCGGCAAAGGAGATGCCCGTGTGCAGCGCCGCAAGGTAGGCGCCCGGGTATGCCTCGCACAGCACGTAGTCGACCTCGCCCGCTGCCAGGGCCTCGAAGGCCTCGTTGAGCGTGGCAAAGGACTTCTGGCTCATCTTGAGGCCCGTGTCATTGAGGACGGCCTCGGAAGCCGAGCCGCTCTGGAGGCCGACGCTCTTGCCGCCGAGATCGGTGGCGGCAACGACCGTCGGTTCGCCCTTGGTGAAGAAGGAAGACGCGGACTCCACGTAGGTACCCGCGACGGCGACGGCATCGGGGTTGTCACTATGGGAGTTCATGACCACGTCGCAGTCCTTGCCAAGCGAGGAGTCATCGACGACGGGGATGTAGCGCACCTTGAGCCCCATCTCGCTCGCCAGGGCCGCACCAAGGTCGACGTCCAGGCCAAACAGGCTGCCACCATCGCCCGCCACGCACATGGGCGCGGAGGACGAGGCGAGCTTGACGCCCACCGAAAGGTAACCAGGAGCGACGAGTGCGTCATCGGAGAGCGTCGCGGACTTGCCCGCAAGCACCTCCTGGCGTGCCTCGTCGACCGACGTGGTGACACCGACGGGCAGCTTGATGGGATTGATGTTGAGGTTGGAGAGGTCCACGCTGGGAAGGCTCGGAAGCTCGAAGGGCAGCTCCGGCAGGTCGAAGGGCACCTCCACGTTAATGAACGGTATGGTGCAACCTGAGAGCGCCACCGACATGGCGAGGGCCACCGCCGTGGCCTTTGCCCACTTACTACCCGTATGCCGCATGTCCAAACCCCTCTCGCGCGCATGGCTCGACGCCACGTTGTTCTCAAAGTCCCGTCTCACCCAGCTGACCTGGTCTTTGCCCCCACACTCGCGCACTGGGGCGTTTGCTCAGGGACCGTGGCCCCATCACTACTGACCCTCTCGCCCGCGAGGCCGGATGCCTCTTAGGTATAACGGACGGTGCGACTTACCTCTAGGACGAGCCATGATCGCCGCCGCGCGCACGCGGAGGCTTACGTGGATCCCTTTGGCCTCGTCTGCCATGGACTAGAGGGCCAATTGTGGCCCTCGCAACCACAGACCTGGAGTGAGACGATTGGAAGTATACCAGCTACGGGACACAATGCGTGCAAGGTATCACCAAACACGGGCAAGCGCACATGCGGAGACGGACTGCGCACCGCCCCCGAGGAGCGCCTTCGCACAAGCACATACCGAGGCGCCCGTGGTTATCACGTCATCCACCAAAAGGAGGTTCAGCCCCTCGACGCTGCCGATGAGCCCGACGGTCCCCTCGAGATTGCGTGCACGCTCGAGACGGCTGAGGGTGCGCTGGTCGGCGCCCTCCTCGCGCACGAGCACGTCAGCCACCGGCAGCGCAAGCAGCCATGACAGCTCGCGCGTCACCAGCTCCATGTGGTCGAACCCCCTGCGCAGATAGGCCTCGCGGGTGGCAGGCACATAGCAGAGCGCATCCGTCGCGGCAATGTCGAAGCGCGGGATGCCATCTCTCGCCGGCCATGCGGACGCCTCATCGAGGGCCGTGGCGATCGCGGCCGCCAGTATAGGAGCCAGCCTGAGCTCGTGACCGTCCTTGAGGGCCGTCGCCATCTGAGCCCCCGCACCAGCAAAGGGCAAGGCGCAGACGCAGGAGCGCGTGGGCCAGTCAGACTTGCACTCGGTGCAGGTGAGCGCGCCAAAAGGCGCCCCACAGACCGGGCAGGCAAGGCTCTGGTCTATCCACGGCAGCTCGCCGCGGCATCGCTCGCACAAGAGCTCACCCGGAAGCTCGCAGACCACGCACCGCGTGGGCCACAGCAGCTCCTGCACGCCTACCCACAGCTCAGCGAGCGCCATCGTGGCAGCCTTGTCCGACTGGCACGCTCATGCGACGCGCCTCTCGCGCGCAGCCGGACGGCTGTAGCCAGCCAGCTGGCAGAGCGCCGCATGCTCGGCCTGCCAGCGGGAGTCGTCAAAGAGCAGCCCAAACAGCTCGAGCCTTCTCTGGCGCGCCAGCCCCCTGGCCACATGCATGGGCCTGCCCAAGAGGCGCCCGATTCTCAGGGCCTTGGCCTCAAGCCCACCCATGGACATGGTGTCACTCCTACCCATGACCACCACGTCCAGCCCGTCTCTGGCCAAGGCCTCCCAATGCTGCTCGCGCGTAGTGGCCCCATCTGTCCGACCTGCGCCTTCCGCCTGTCGCGCACCCGCAGGAGGACGTCTCTTTATGCCGTCGACAACGAGGATCTTCTTGCCCTTGTCATCCCGAAACAGCTGGTCGACCATGCAGGTCCTCACCAAGGGCGATCCCGTCGCCTGGTGGCGTATGCCCACCCTTGCATTGAGCTCCGGCCTCTGGAAGCCGTAGCCGCCCATGCGGACGGGGGTCACAAACATGAGATACAAGCTGGTCTCGCGTGGGGACGCGGAGCCGTCCGTCACCAGATCGAGTGCCTTGCGTGCCGTCACCAGCCCGTGGCGATGCCCGAGTAGGTCGAGGTAGGAGGCCAGCCGCTTCTTCTTTGTCAGGGCAGGGCAACTGCAGAACCTTCCCGATTGGTCGGGTGCAGGTGAGTAGGCGCCACACAGCTCGAGGCCAAGCTCTGCCAGCCTGAGCACCTGTCCGCCACGCCCCAAAAGCGCAAAGCACAGCTCCGGCGTGCAGACGTAGAGCCCCTCCCCCACATGCATGAACGAGCCGGGCGGCATCTTGCCCGCCAGATAGATCGAGCGGAGCGTCCCGTTGTGGCTCCTTGCCCTGCTGCCCACGATCACATCGAGGGGTACCTCCCCCATCGCGCGGACAAGGTCTACCTGCCGCACCTCGCGCACGCGCGCATGGCAGAGCCCCAGGTCGGGCTGTGCCTCGTCCTGACTGGGCAGGTCTATCAGCCCGCCCCTTGCCGCACGCCAGACCAGAAGCGAGGTGACGGGGCCGAGCACGCACAAGTCCTTATCCATACGGTCCTCCTCTCGACGGGAGAAGAGCATCTCAAAGCGAGGTTGGCGCAAGCTAGCCCACAGGTAGCCACAAGAACGCACGCCCATGACGGGTCGTGTCACATGTCTCCAAAGGAGCAGGTAGAATGAGCGTGTTTTGAGGCGTTGCCCTTTGCCCTGCCAAAAGGGGCCTGGGCAACGGCCTGTCAGGATTTCAAATCAACACAATTCGGGGGCGGGACGCGTATGGCGACGGGACGTGTGAGGTCATTTGAGCCGGTCGTATGGCCAGACAGCCGCGTGCTGATACTGGGAACCGTCCCCAGCCCCAAGTCGCGCGAGAACCAGATCAACTACGGCAACCCGCGAAACCGCTTCTGGCCCGTCATGGCAGCGCTCTGGGACGAGGAGGACCCGGGTACGAACGAGGGGCGCTACCTGCTGCTGCAAAGGCACCGCCTGGCGCTGTGGGACGTGCTTGAGAGCTGCGAGATTCGCGGCGCGAGCGACGCCTCGATCGCAGACCCACAGCCCAATGACATCGCACGGGTGCTGTCGATGGCGCCCATCGAGGCCGTCTTCACGACGGGGGCGACGGCGACACGCCTCTACCGGAGGCTCTGCGAGCCGAGCTGCGGCATGCCCTGCACGGGCCTGCCCTCGACAAGTCCCGCCAACGCCGCATGGACCTTCGACCGGCTGAAGGAGGCCTATCAGGTCGTGCGCACGGCTGCAGAGGCCTGATGCCGCCGACCAAGACCCACGAGCCGCAGAGCACCAGGTATCGGGCGTTAGGCCAAGCCGAACAGCCTTCGTGCGTTGTCCCAAAGCGCCTTGTAGGTATGCTCGCGCGCGGACACGCCAGCCTCCTCGCGAACCCTCGCCACCAGATCTGCGGTGAAGGCGGCCATCGCCGGCTCGCACTCCAGGCCCCGCAGGGGCACCGGCGTCATGTACGGGCTGTCGGTCTCCGAGAGGATCAGGTGCCCGGGACAGGTGGTCGCAGCGTCCCGAATGTCCTCGGAGCGCGCGAAGGTAGCCGCCCCACCAAAGGCCACAAAGCAGCCCATCTCCACGAAGGGCCTCATGACCTGCTCGTTTGAGGTGTAGCAATGCAGGTCGCAGCCTGCCTTGGGCACGCCGACCTCCTCGAGGATACGAGCCGCGTCCACATGCGCCGCCGCATGCTCGTCGCCCTCCGCATCGCGGATGTGCAACTCGACGGGAAGCCCCAGCTCATGGGCAAACCGCAGGTGCCAGGCAAAGACGCGCTTCTGCGCCTCTGGGTCGGTCTCGTTGTAGGGGCCGTAATCAAGGCCGATCTCGCCGATGCCCACCGCCCGTGGACTCGCAAGCAGGCGCTCGAGCGCGGCATGGGCCTCGGCGCTTTGCTCGAACTCCTCCGCGCCATACGGGTGCACGCCCGCCCAGATGTGGACCGCATCGAGAAGTGCCCGTGCATCGCCACCGGCAGGGGTCACCCCGATCGCCAGCAGCTCCTCAACCTTTGTCTCGGCGTCCTCTACCCAGCCGTCCAGCGACGAGAGCAGCCGAGGGGCATCGAGCCCATCATCGGTCGGGTCGACCGGCACGCCCAGAAGGCCAATGCCGGCAAGCGAGGCGCGTGCAAGCGCTGATGCCGGTTCGTACTGGCGGAAGTGCGTGAGGTGCCCATGAGTGTCTGCGATTGGGGCCCCAGCCTGGGGCAGCTCCACCGGGTTGCCCTTTGCGTCATGAAAGAGCATGCCGTCCTCGCGCGTGAGCGCAAGCAGCTCCTCAGTCGTCAGGCGATGCTTCTTTGACATGCTATCGCCACCCAAGAGCGCCGGCGAGACGCACGAAGTCCTCCGGTGCAAGCGCCTCGGCGCGGGTGCGCGCGTCGATGCCCGTGCGCTCGAAGGCCGCGTCAAGCTCCGCCTTGTCGAAGCCGTTTGACCCCATGGAGTTACGGATGGTCTTGCGGCGCTGGGCAAAGGCCGCGTCGATCACCTGTGCGCACCAGGCAGCCTGCGCCTGGGTCAGGGGCTCGCCAGCGGTGACGTCCGCCATTGGGGCGCGGTCCAGCCTGATGACGGCCGAGTCGACGTGCGGCGCGGGCATGAAGTTGCCCGGCCCCACCTCAAAGCGACCGGTCGGCCGCGCATAGAGCGCAAGCTTTGCCGTGTACCCGCCGTAGGCCTTGCTGCCAGGGGTGGCAGCCATGCGGTCGGCTACCTCTGCCTGCACCATCACCACCATGCGACGCACCGACGGCATCTGCTCGAAGGTCTTGAGCACCAGCGTCGCAGCCACCTGGTACGGCAGGTTTGACACGAGCTTGGTGGGATGCGGGTCAAGGCCCTCTATGCGCAGCGAGCGCACGGCATCGACCAGCACGCCCTCGTCCGCACGCAGCGCATCGCCCATGACCAGGGCAAAGCGCTCGGAGTCGCGCGCGCAGGTCTGGGCCAGCACCGTCTCCAGGGACCGGTCTGCCTCCACCGAGACGACCGCCCCGGCGCGTGGCAGCAACGCCACCGTCAGCGTTCCGATGCCAGGGCCGACCTCAAACACCACGTCGTCGTCCGCAAGCTCTGCCAGATCGAGAATCTTGCCGATGACAGCGTCGTTGACCATGAAGTTCTGCCCCAGGTGGTGCTTCGTCGCCAGGCCAAACGCCTCGAGCGTCGCGCGGGTCTCACGCGGGTTTGCCAGCCAGGAGTACACGGTGCGACCTCCTCGTAGAAGGAGGCGCCCCCTTGCTTCGCACGTTTCACAAGGGGGCGCCCAGGCGGTTGAGAGGGTGTCTACTTCTGCAGACGCGGGAACAGCGCGCTGCCCTTGGTAACCGGCAGCCCGCCCTTGAGGCCACCCCAGGCGCATGCGGACACGAGGTCGTCGGTGTCCGCCTCGTCCTCGAGCGACATGCGGCGCAGGACCTCGACGGAGGTCACGGGCATGAAGGGCTCGAGCAGGTGAGCGCAGATGCGGATGGTCTCGAGCAGGTTGGCGATGATGGTTGCCAGCTCGTCGGCGCGCTCCGGGTCCTTGGCCACGGCCCAGGGGGTGGAGTCCTCGATGTAGTGGTTGGCGGCGTGGACCAGCTCCATGATCTGGTCCTTGGCCTGCACGTACTCCACGCGGTCCATATGCGCGCAGTAGCGCTCGGCGATGCCCTCCGCAATGGTGCGCAGGGGGTTGTCGGTGCCAGCCCAGCCCTCGGGCAGCTCGGGCGTCTTGCCGTCAAAGTACTTGGCGCTCATGTTGAGCGAGCGGGAGACCAGGTTGCCCCAGCTGTTGGCCAGGTCGGCGTTGTAGACCTGCTCCATGCGGCCGTAGGAGATGCCACCGTCCTCGCCCGGCACGCAGTCGGTCATGAAGTAGTAGCGGTAGCCCTCCACGCCGAGCAGGTCGATGACGTCCTGCGGGGCGATGGCGTTGCCCAGGCTCTTGGACATCTTGACGTTCTTGCCGCTCTCGTCGTCGCGCACCATGAGGAAGCCGTGCGCAAAGACGTGCTCGGGCAGGGACTCGCCGATGGCCATGAGCATGGCAGGCCAGATGACGCAATGGAAGCGGATGATGTCCTTGCCCACCACGTGGAACTGCGCGGGCCAGCGGTGCGCGTACTCGTCGGCCATGTCGGGATTGCCGAAGCCCACGGCCGTCGCGTAGTTGAGCAGCGCGTCAAACCACACGTAGGTGACGTGCCCGTCGTCGAAGGGCACGGGGATGCCCCAGTCGAAGCTGGTGCGGCTGACGGAGATGTCACGCAGGCCGCCCTCGACGAAGGTGCGCACCTCGCGCATGCGGAAGTCGGGCATGACGAACTCGGGGTGCTCGTCATAGAGGGCGAGCAGCTTGTCCTGGAAGGCGGAAAGCTTGAAGAACCAGCTCTCCTCCTGGACGCGCTCCAGCGGACGGCCGCAGTCGGGGCCTGGCCCTCGGTGTGGCGCTCCTCGTCGGCCTTGGTGACCTGCGTCTCGGTGAAGTAGGTCTCCTCGGGCACGCAGTACCAGCCGTCGTAGCTGCCCTTGTAGATGTAGCCGGACTCCTTCATGAGCTCCCAGAGGTGCTGTACGGCGTCGATCTGGCGCTGCTCGGTGGTGCGGATGAAGTCGTCGTTGCTGATCTCGAGGGTGTTCCAGATCTCGTGGAAGGCGGGGGCAAGGCTGTCGCACCAGGCCTGCGGGGTCATGTCGTGGGCTTCAGCTGCCTGCTGGACCTTCTCGCCGTGCTCGTCGAGACCGGTGAGGAACTTGACGTCGTAGCCGGTGGCGCGCTTGTAGCGGGCCATCACGTCGCACAGGATGGTGCAGTATGCGGTGCCCAGGTGCGGGGCGGCATTGACGTAGTAGATGGGGGTGGTGATGTAGAAGCTGGGCTTGTCTGCCATGGGCTCCTCCTGATGACGAAGGTTGCAACCTGTCTATTGTACACATGACAGGTGCAGTCTGCAGGGAGAAGCGTCAGGCAAGCTCGACAATGCGGTCGTAGACCTCGGAGCGCGCCATGCCCAGCTCGCGCGCAAGACGCTTGGCCAGGCGCGACTTGGACTCGCCGGCAGCCAGGCCCTGCGCTATGGCCTCATCGAGCGAGGGGGCATCGGCCGGTGCTGCCGCCGCCTCGCCCTCCACCGGGCCCTCGATCACGATCACGCACTCGCCCTTGAGCTCGCCACGCTCGGCGATGCACTCGGCAAGCTGCGGCGCGAGGTCGCGCACGGCCTCCTCGTGCAGCTTGGTCAGCTCGCGCACGAGCGCCACCCTACGCAGCGGAAAGACCTCGGCCACCGCCCTGAGCGTTGCCGCCACGCGGTGTGGGGACTCGTAGACGACCAGGGCACCGGGTATGGCGGCCAGCTCCTGCAGGCGCGAGACGATGGCGCCGTGCTTGCGCGGCAGGAACCCCTCGAAGAAGAAGTGCTCCATCGGCAGGCCCGAGGCCACCAGTGCACAGGTGACCGCAGACGGACCAGGTATGACCTCCACGCGCAGGCCCGCGTCGAGGGCGCCGTCGACTAGGCGCTGGCCAGGGTCGGAGACGCCGGGCATGCCCGCGTCGGAGACAAACGAGAGGTGCTCGCCGGCTGCAATGCGTTCGAGCGCTGCGGCAACCTTGCGGGCGAGGACGTTCTCGTCGGCGCGCTGCAGCGCCACGTGAATGTCGAAGGCGGCGAGCAGGCGCGCCGTCACGCGCGTGTCCTCGCACAGGATCACGTCGGATGACCGCAGCGTCTCTATCACGCGCGGCGACACGTCAGAGAGGTTTCCGATTGGCGTGCCCACAACCGAGAGCAGGCCCTCCCCCGCCGCCATCAGTCGAGCATCCTTCGCTCGAAGGTGGCAAGCGCCACGCGGGCGTCCCACCCCACGAGACGGCCTGAGGTCTTCCATGTCTGGAAGAACCAACCAGGGCAGTCGGAGAACGCGGAGAGCTGCTCGGACACGTAGACGCGCGCCAGGGCAATCTGCCCCTCGGGTGTCATCATGCTTTCCGCATAGGGCAGCGACGCCGACCACTTGCCCACCATGACCGGAAGGCCGCTCTTGGCTGCCCGTGCGATCGAACGCCGCGAACGATCGACGAGTGTGCGCACGGCAGAGGGGCCGGCCGCGTCGACGTGGTCGGTGTGGTGGAACAGGTGACAGTCGAGCCAAACGCCCTGGTAGGAGTCGCCCGCCATGAACTTGCGCCACAGGCCGGGGCGCCCGGCGTCGGGAATGACCACCAGCACGTCGTCGCCGGCGTTGCTGCGGACGACGTCGTAGGCGTCGCGATAGTAGTTGCGCAGCGAGTGCTGCGGGACCCCATCGCTAAAGCGCATGCCTCTCCTGACCTGCACGACGGGATCGTCGGCGACCTCGAGCCCCAGGAAGCCCACGCGCGAGGCGTAGCGCTTGGAGAGGGCTGCGATGACCTGCAGCAGGTCTTTGCGGAACTCCGTGAAGTCCGCCTGGTCGCGGATGAGCGAGGCGGCCTCGTTGGGATTGCCCGGGGAGACGGCCAGCACCAGAAGCAGGCTGAGGCCCACCTCCTCGGCCCAGTCGAAGGCGTGGTCAACGTGGCTCAGGCAACCGATGTACGGCCCGCAGTCAGGGCCACGGCGGCCAAAGACGTACCACGGGACCGGCAGGCGCACCGCATTGAAGCCGCGCGAGGCGATGCGCGTGAAGTCCGCCTGCGACATGAAGTCCTTGCGATGCTGGCTGACCAGAGTGGCATAGCGCTTGCGGCCAAGCTGCGAGATAAGCGTTGGCTCGTCAAGCGCACCGGAATCGGCAAAGAGCTCAGGCGTCACCCAGGACTCGAGCGTCAGCCAGCCCGCGAGATTAACCCCATGAAAGGCTCGTACCTGCATCTTTTATCCCATCACGTAGCACCACGACTTCAGGTTTCAGTATACGCCGCGATTCCGACGCTATTGAGCCAGAGGCATATTCTCGGGCCAGCGGTTTGAGACAAAGGAGAGGCACGCTTTCTCCGAGGGAGTTTGTGTCCCATATGACAAAAGGGATAGCATTTGTCTTGTCATTCCATTCATACGGCATCACAGCCAAAGGGGGTTTCGCATGAACCGCAACTACTTCGACCTCACCGGACAGGTCGCCATCGTCACCGGCGCCTCGGGCGGACTCGGCGTTCAGATGGCCAAGGCGCTCGCCAGCCAGGGCTGCAACATCGTCGTGATGGCCCGCCGCCAGCAGCAGATCGACGAGGTCGCCGCCCAGATCGCCGAGGAGTTCGGCGTCGAGACGCTGGCCATCCGCTGCGACATCACCGACACCGACAACGTCAACGCCGCCGTGGCCCAGGTCCTCGAGCACTTCGGCCGCATCGACATCCTCATCAACAACGCCGGCACCGGCGCGGTGGCCCCCGCCGAGGACATCACCGACGACCAGTTCAACGGCGAGATGCAGATCGACCTCTTCGGCACCTTCAAGGTCGCTCGTGCGTGCGCCAAGCAGGCCATGATCCCCGCCAAGTACGGCCGCATCATCAACATTGCCTCGATGTACGGCCTGGTGGGCAACAAGGTCGCCGGCTCCGCGCCGTACCACGCGGCCAAGGGCGGTGTCGTCAACCTCACCCGCGCGCTCGCCGCCGAGTGGGGCAAGTACGGCATCACCGTCAACTCCATCTGCCCGGGTTACTTCTACACCCCGCTCACGCGCGAGACGCTCGACAGCGACTTCTTCCAGGCCAACGCCAAGACCATGATTCCCGAGGAGCGCTACGGCAACGAGGGCGAGCTCGACACCGCGGCCATCTTCCTGGCCAGCCCGGCGAGCTCCTACGTCACGGGCGTGCAGCTGCCCGTCGACGGCGGATACACGTGCATGTAAGGGTTCGCGCGTAGGATTGCACGGACTTGGCCAGAGACGGCAGCTCCAGCGCTCCAAAGTACACAGTCGCTTTGGAGCTGCCGTCTCTGGCCCCACTCACCTCAGCGCATGAGGACGAAAGAAAAACCAATGCGGCGCCTTGCGGCGCCGCATTGGTCTGTATGCGTTACTCACCCGACGGCGAGGGCGTCTGGGTGCCAGCCTCGCCCTGGGCACCCTTGCCCCTGCCGCGACCACCGCGATGGCGGCGGCGACGCTTGGGCTTGGGCTGCTGGCCGTCAGCCTGCGCTGCGACATCCTTTGGCTGCTGCTTGGCCTTCTGCGGAGCCGGTGCCTTGTGCTTGGGCGCAGACTTCTTCTTGGGAGCCTGCTCGGCCTGCTGCGCAGCCGCTCCCCCGCGGTCGCCCGGACGACGGCGGCGCTTGGGCTGCATGCCACGCGGACGCTCCGCCTGTGTCTCCTGGCCGGATGCCTGATCCTGCGCCTGGGCGTGCGAGGCGCCCGTCTGCTCGCCCGAGCTCACATGGTGGCGCCTGCGGCGGCGCGTGCTCGGAGCGGGGGCGGCGTCATCCTCGGTGGGCGTGCCTTCGGTACGCACGGACGCTGCCGTGGCCTCGCCCTCCGTCTTGCGGCGACGGCGGCGCGACTTGCCTGCGGTAGGCTCGCTCGAGGCGGCCTCCTTCTTCTCTGCGGCACGCGCGGGCTTCTGGGAGGACGCAGCCTCCTGGCTCTCGCCAGACGACTTGCGACGCCTGCGGCGCGGCTTGGTCTCGACAAAGATGTCCGACTCGTCGAAGCCCTCGTCGGGGACGATGCCCATCTGACGGTCAAGCTCGGCCAGGGCCATTTTGATCTCGGGCGACTCGAGCTTGTCCAGCGCGGCGCGCGTCACCGTGTCGGGACGACAGGGGCAGTTGAGCTCCTCGGACTTCTTGACGGCGGCCTCGGAGGCCTCCATGTCGGCGAGGGCCACACGCACCTGCTTGCCGTTCTCCAGGCGCAGGCAGATCTGCTCCTTGGGCGTGTCGTACTCGATGATCTTGCCCTTGCCGAGCGGCGTCTCGATCACGGCATTGCGCTTGGGTGCGCGGCTCTTGAAGTCGCGGTATGCCTCGAACTCGTAGCGCAGGCAGCACATCAGTCGCCCGCATGCGCCGCTGATCTTGGCGGAGTTGAGCGGGAGGTCCTGCTCCTTGGCCATGCGGATGGACACGGGCTCGAACTGCTTGCCAAAGCGGGCACAGCAGAGCTCCTGGCCGCAGTGGGCAAAGCCGCCAATGATGGCCGCCTCCTCGCGCACGCCGATCTGGCGCATGTCGATGCGCTCATGCAGCTCGTGCGAGAGGTCGCGGACGAGCTGCCTGAAGTCCACGCGCTCCTCGGCGGAGAAGTAGCACACGGCCTTGCCGCCGCCAAAGATGAACTCGACGCCGACGGGCTTCATGTCCAGGCCGGACTCGGCGACCAGACGGCGGAACACCGGAAACGCCTCGTCACCGCGCTCGGCAAGCTCCTCGGCACGGTCGAGGTCGTCATCGTCGGCAATGCGCAGCACCGGCTTGAGCGTGGCGTCGCCGATGGTGTCATGCAGGCGCTCATCGTCCATCTCGATGGCGTCCATGGTGGCCAGACCTATCTCGTCACCCCGCTCGGTGGAGCAGATGACGTGGTCCCCCTCTTGTGCGCCGGTGTCCTGTGGGTCAAACCAAAGGTCGCGCGCGGCATATTTGAACTTCACCGGGATGACGGTGGGCATGCGAGTGCCTCCTTGACACGCAAAAGCATGACCTCAAAGGCCAGCTGTGGGTTCACGTTGTGCGCGATGTCGTCGGCGGCGCGCGCCACGGCCTCGAGCGCCCGCACCGCACCGCCGGTGCAGGTGCCTGCGGCAATGCGCTCTACGGCATCGGCGACATCCTGATTGACGATGGGCGTGGGTATATCCTCGCAGAGCGTAAGCACATCACGGATGAGCGACTCGGCAACTGCGAGTGCCTCCATCATACCCGAACGCTCTCGGGCGGTAAGCTCGCGCTTCACCGTCTTCTCAATCTGCGTGATTGCTCCGCGAGACAGGTAGTCTTCCTGACCGGCGATGCGCTCCTCGAGAGCCCGCTTTACGGGGTCGTCCTTGGCCTTGCCGCGGCCCTTTGCGACGGGACGGCCCACAGCCACCCAGACCGCCTCCACCAGCGCACGCGCCGAGCAGAGCACGTCCCACTCGTCATCGCGGGCGAGCTCGACGATCGTGCGCACCATGAGCCTGCGCACTTGGCGGCGATTGGACGACTGAAGGAACTCGCTCGCGCGCTCGGGCGTACCAGCCACGGCAAGGGCGATGCGGGCCTCGACCTCGTTTGCCCCAACCTTGCGCTCCACGTTGCGCACGGCCATGCCGGGAGACATGATCTTGAAGGGCACGCGCTGGCAGCGCGACACGATGGTGGGCAGGATGGAGTCGACCGTGCGGCCGATGAGTATGAAGCTTACGCCACGTGGTGGCTCCTCTATGGTTTTGAGCAGGGCGTTTGCCGCCTCGCGACGCAGGAGCCCCACGTTTGTGAGGATGTAGACCTTTGCCGAGCCGCGCACCGGCGCGAGCGGGATGTCCTCGATCAGCTCGCGCACCTGCTCGACCAGGTAGCCCGACGCGCTCTCGGGCTCTACGACGCGCACGTCGGGATGGGTGCGATGGCGCACGCGCCTGCACTCGTCGCAGTTGCCACAGCCCCCATTGGGACACACGATGAGCTGGGCCAGTGCGAGCGCGGCCTCGGTCTTGCCGGAGCCAGGCGCACCGAGGAAGAGGTAGGCGTGCGAGAGCCGTCCGTCAGCATAGGCACGGGCGAGAAAGTCGCGCACGGCCGGCTGGTCGTCAAGGGCCCTCAGGGCCTTGGGGATGGGTGCGGGTGCGGGGGCCATCAGTTGCCCTCGCCATCGCCCAGCTGCGGCAGCACGTCAGAGAGGCAGGCGACCAGACGCGCGTAGACCTCGTCCACGCTGCCGTCCGCATCCACCATGCGCACGCGCGCAGCCTCCCGCTCGGCAAGGCGCAGGTACGCCTCGCGAATGCGGCACTGGAAGGCGAGGCCCTCGCCCTCGAGGCGGTCCGCCCCTCCCTTGGTCGCACGCGAGAGGGCGACCTCCGGCGCGAGGTCGAAGACGACGGTGACATGCGGGTCGACGCCACAGCTGCCCAGGGCATTGCATTTGTTGATCAGATCTTCATCCAGACCACGACCACCGTGCTGGTAGCCGTAGGTGGAGTCGTAGAAGCGATCGCACACCACGATGGCGCCACGTGCGAGGGCCGGCTCGATCACCTGGCGCACCAGCTGGGCACGCGAGGCCTCGTAGAGCAGCAGCTCGCACTCGTCGGCCATCTCGGCATTGGCAGGATCGAGCAGCAGGGCACGGATCTTCTCCGAGATGGCGGTGCCACCCGGCTCGCGCAGCGAGACGACCTCGTGGCCCGCACGCCTCAGTGCCTCCGCAAGGCGCGCAGCCTGCGTCGACTTGCCGCAGCCGTCTATGCCCTCGAGCGTTATGAACAACCCTGCCATGAGACCTCCCTACGAGCTGCGCTTGCGTCGGGCGCCGCCACGCGATCCGCCACGTCCGCGCGAGCCGGTCTTGGCCTGCTTCTCCTTGCCCGGACAGCTCATGTTGACGCAGATGCGCCACGGGCCGCGCGCCGTAGCGACCTCCACGATGGGGGCACCACAATGCTCGCAGGTCTCGCCCGTCGCGCTCAGGGCGCCACGCTCAGGCAGGGGATAGCTGGTCCCGCAGTCGTCGTAGTTGGTGCAGCGGATGAAGCGCTTGCCGCTGCGCTCGCTCTTGTGGGCCACCAGGTCGCCGTGACGGCCCGCCTCGGCGCAGGCCTTGCACTCCCCCACCACGATGTCCGGCTCGCGGTTGGTGGGGCAGACCGGGTTGACGCACTGCTCGAAGGCACGCTGGCGGAAGGGTTGGCACTTGATGCGCGGAGCGCCGCAATCAGGGCAGACGCCTGCCTCGCCCTCGATGGGGATCACCTTGACGCGCGAGGGCACCGGGTAGGTGACGTCGCAGTCAGGCCATCCCATGCATCCGATGAAGGAGCCGCGCGTCTTGGCAGAGGTCTTCATCACGAGGTCCTTGCCGCACTTGGGGCAGACACCCACCTTGGCGTCAGCCGTGACGGCGTCGGCGATGGCCTCGCCGAGGTCCTCCTTGTGCTCGATCAGGGCATCCATCATGCCGGCGAGAAGCGCACGCGAATGGGTGACCACCTGGTCCCGCGTGGCCTTGCCCTCCGACACGCGTGTCATGTCGTTCTCCAGCTCGGCCGTCATGTCGGGCGAGGTGATGTGGGGGGCGTAGGCGGTGAGCGCGTCGATGACCGCCATGCCAAGCTGGCTCGGCTCGGCTGGGTCGTTCTTGAGGTACTTGACGTCGTACAGGCGCTGGATGATGTTGGCGCGCGTGGACTTGGTGCCCAAGCCACGTGCCTCCATCTCCTGGATCAGGCGACCCTGGCTGTAGCGGGCAGGAGGCTCCGTCTGCTTGGCGTCGAGCTGCATGCTCGTGACGTCGCAGGTGTCGCCCTCGACAAGCGCGGGAAGCTGGTCGTCGCGCTTGAGGCCAAAGGGATAGATGGAGCGGAAGCCCGGCTTTGCCAGCACGCTGCCGCTCGTGGTGAAGGGCTCGCCCTCGATGTCGAAGGTGAGCTTGGTGCCCTCTATCGTGGCCGGCCCCATGAGCGTTGCCAGGAAGCGGCGCGCGATGAGGTTGTAGAGCTTCCACTCGGCCGGCTGCAGCTTGTCAGGGTCGGCCGCGGCGGTGGGATAGATGGGCGGGTGGTCCGTGGTCTCCTGCTTGCCGCGCGTGGCGACGATCTTGTCCTGGGAGAGAATCTGGTGGCAGGTGGGTGCGTACTGCGGCACGTCGATCAGGGCCTTGACCGTGGAGCGCAGGTCGAGCGAACGCGGGTAGACCGTGTTGTCCACGCGCGGGTAGCTGATGAGACCGTTCATGTAGAGGCTCTCGGCCAGGCGCATGGTGCGTGCGGGGCTGATGCCCTCCGACGCCGCCGCAGCCTGCAGCGACGTGGTGTTGAAGGGTGCGGGAGGCCGCTGGGTGCGCGACTTCTTCTCCACGCTGACCACGCGCGCCAGCTTTGCGTCGCGGACGTGCGCAAAGGCGGCCTCGGCAGCAGCTTTGTCCTTGAACCGCGCCGTGGCGTGCGTGGTGCGGAACTCGTCCGACCCGTCTTTGCTGAGATTGCCCCACACCACCCAGTAGTCCTCGGGCACGAAGGCCAGGCGCTCGCGCTCGCGCTCGACCACGATGGCCAGAGTGGGCGTCTGCACGCGACCGGCGGAGCGGACGTTGCCCAGGCCGCCAAAGCGCGCCATGGTGAGGTAGCGGGTGAGGACGGCGCCCCAGACGAGGTCGATGTACTGACGGCTCTCGCCTGCGTCGGCCAGGTCTTGGTCGAGCTCGACCAGGTTGGAGAAGGCGTGGTCAATCTCGGCCTTGGTGAAGGCGGAGTAGCGCGCGCGAGAGACGGGGGTGTTTGGTGCAACCATGCGTATCTGGCGCAGGGCGTCAGAGCCGATCAGCTCGCCCTCGCGGTCGAAGTCCGTGCCGATGACGATGCTGTCGGCCTTCTTTGCGAGGTTCTTGAGCGCGCGGATGATGCCCTTCTCGGCGGGAAGCTTCTCGATGGGTGCCCACACCAGATAGGGCAGGCTGGGAACCTTCCACCCCTTGATGTCCACGCCGTCGGCGAGGAAGGGCTTGCGCTTGGACTTGTATGGCGGACGCGCGAGGCCGTCGGGGAGATCGGCTGGAATGTGCTCGCCCTCCGCGGTAAGGCCATACCAGCCCTCGTTCTTGTCAAACTTGAGCTGGGGCGGGAAGTCCGGCACCATGATGTGGCCGCGCAGGCCGATGGTGACCCAATCCTCCCCGTTGACCGCAAAGCGATAGACGGGCGTGTCGTACACCTTGTCCGCCTTGGGGCGGCCAGAGGTGGAAAGCAAGCGGGCAATCTGCTGCGCCGCGTCGTTTTTCTCGGTGACTACCAGTATCACGTGCAACTCCTGGTTTCTGTCGTCAGACTTGCCGGCGCATGCCCAGGGCATGCGCGGACCGTGTCACGACACTATACCCAACACGGCCGCCAGGTTATGGCGAAAGCGTGATGATGTGCGATTGTCTGCGGTTAGACGGACGTATTGGCCAAAAAAGCACAGACGTGGTCCGGGCAGGTGTCGTAGGCGCCTGGCCCCACATATATATAGATGCTGAGACAATCGTCAGGCGATGCCCGCCTGCGCAAAACAAAGGGGAGGGGCAAAAGTCCCCTCCCCTGCAGATCGCGTTTGCCTTGGGCGCTACTCGTCGAAGGCGTGCTCCTCGTACTCGGAGCGGTCCCACCGGAGGGCCGCCGCGCCATCCCTTGCCACGATGACCTGGCGTGCGATGGCCAGGGCGATCTCGTAGAGCACCACGAGCGCGGCAAACATCAGGAGCATCGTCACGGGGCTGCCGTCGGGTGTGATCATGGCCACCATGACGAGCAGGCCGACGTAGATGACGCGCCACTGCTCGCGGAAGGTCTTGTAGGGCACGACGTGCAGCACCGACAGGTAGAAAATCACCAGCGGCAGCTGGAAGCCGATGCCAAAGCCGATCTCGAGAAGCATCATGATGCTCAGGTAGTCCTCGGCGTCGGCGATCACGTTGGCGAAGTCATAGCTCTGGGCAAGCAGCCAGTCGAAGGCGGCCGGTTGGATGATGAAGTAGCAGAAGACCATGCCGATGAAGAACAGGGCGATCATCGCGCCGATGGTGGGCACCAGCCAGCGGCGCTCCTTCTCGTGAAGCGCAGGCAGGATGAAGCCCATGACCTCCCAGACGATGATGGGCAGGCAGACGATGGCGCCAAAGAACACGGCGACCTTGAAGCGGATGGTGAAGCCGCCCAGGACGCTGATGACGGTGAGGTCCTGGCCCTCGGGCAGGGACGAGCGGATGGGGTCGAGCATGATGTCGATCAGCGTGGGGGTCGCAAAGTAGATGACGACCGCGGTGATCAGAAGAGAGACGACGATGATGGTAAACCTGCGGCGAAGCTCGCCGATATGGTCCATCAGGGGCATGCGTGCTGGTCCGATAGGCATGTTGGTGTTGAGGGCAGCCGTTAGGCCTGCTCGCCCTCGGCCTCCTTCCCGTCGGTCTGGTCCTCTACGGCAGTGGTTGCGGCCTCGGGCTCGTCGGCAGCTGCCTCCTTCTCGGCTGCCTCCTTCTCGGCAGCGGCCTTCTCGGCTGCGGCGCGCTTGTTGGCCGCAAACGACGAGCCTCCGTCCATGGAGTAGAGCGCTGCGGCGCTGTTGGCCGCAGGCTGCTCGGCAACCTCGACCTGCCCCTCGGCCTCTGGCTCGGCCTCGTCCGCACTCTCGGGCGCATCGGCATCCGCCTCCTGCGCCTGAGCGAGCGCCTCCTCCTCGCGGGCCTTGCGCTCGGCGGCCAGGCGTGCCTTGCGCTCGGCGAAGGTCTCCTTGTGCGCCGGAGCCGCCTCGGGGGCATCGATGTCCGCGTCCGCTGCCATTGCCGCGGCACGCTCCTCGGCGGTCGCGCGATGCTTCTTGCGCGTGCCGGTGTCGAGGGGGTCTCCCATGGCCTCCTGTAGGGGGTCCATGACCTCGGTCTGCACGACCTCGGTAAAGCCCTCCTGGGCCTGACGGAACTGCCTCAGTGCGCGACCGATGGTGCGCCCCATGCCCGGCAGCTTGTCGGGGCCAAAGATCATGAAGCCAAAGGCCACGATGATCAGAAGCTCAGTCTCTCCGATTCCAAACACTCCTGCTACCTCCTAGGTTGTTTGGCTCTTCTACTCGTCAATGCCCAGCTCGTGGACCACGCCAAGCATGTCGAGCACGCGGCGGACGTTGCGCTGCGGGTTTGCCACGCGCACGGTGGTGCCGGCCTCCGCGCCGCGATGCGCGGCGCCGACAAGCACGCCGATGCCCGTGGAGTCGATGTAGGGAACCAGCGCGAGATCGATGGTCACGCCGGTGGCGCCGCCCTCCAGTGCCGCGTCGATGGCATCGCGCAGCTCGGACGCGCAGGAGACGTCGACCTCCCCCTCGGCCGCGACGGTCACGGCGAGGTCCTCAGCGGTCGTGGTCGTGATGGTGAGTGCCATGAGGCTCCCCTTTCTAGAGACCGGAGTCGAGGGCGTCCTCAAGCGCCTCGGCACCCGTGGCCTCGGTGGTGTCAGTGGTGGTCTGGGCAGCGTCCTCGGTGACGTCGCCGCCCTCGGCGGCCGCAAGCGAGGCAAGGCGGCTGTCCGCATAGCTCTTGGCGCCGTACTCGTTGTTGGGATCGGCGTCGACGGCCTTCTGGTAGGCCTCCTTCGCCGCGTCGGTATTGCCCTGGGACTCGTTGATGATGCCGATGTTCACCCACGCGGGACCGTAGTCAGGCGTCTCGGACGTGACGCCCTGCAGCTGCTCGAGCGCGGTGTCGGCGTCGCCCTTGTACAGGTAGCACATGGCGCGGTTGGACTTGACCACGGCGGAGTCGTTGATGCCCAGGTACTGGTCAAAGTAGCCGATCGCCTTGTCGTACAGCTCGCCCACGTGCTGCGCGCCCGCATCGTCGGTAGCGTAGGCGCTCGCCTCGGAGGCCCAGGACATGTAGTCGTTGCCCAGGTTGAGGATGGTGGCGAGGTCCTCGGGGTTCTCGGCGAGCTTGGCCTCGAGCGGCTCGATCACCGCGGCGTAATTGGCGTCGACGGTCTCGACGCTTGCCTCGGTCTCCTGCGCAGCCTCCTCGCTGGCCTGCTCCTCCTGCTTGGCCGCCTCCTCGGCAGTCTGCTCCTGGGCCGCCTGGTCGGCATTGCCGCCAAAGATGTAGCTCAGCGAGGGAAGCATCATGGACAGGGCCATGATGACCGCAAAGACGCCGATCGCGATGCCGGTGAGCTTCTTCTGGCGCTCCCTCTTCTGCTCGGCCTTGCTGAGCGTGTCCTCCTGGATGGTGCGACCCTTTGACGACTTGATGCCGTGCTCGGTCTGCTTGATCTTGGCGCGTGCAAGACGCTTCTTGGGAGATCTGCTGGTGCTACCCGGTCCCTTGTCGGCCATACCTCATCGACCTTTCAAATACGAGGAGGTGCACGGCCCGAAGGGACGCGTGCACCCGCGAGATGCTTGTGCAACCTACCATTCTACCGAATATCACGAGCGCTGTGCCGAGGGGCTTCACAGCCCAAACCCTGCACAAAGTCTGCCCGTGAGATTGGGATGCCTACCCCTGGCGCGCCTCGCGCGCCAGCTGGGCGGCGACCAGACGCACCGCGACCACAAACACGTCGAGCGCCTCGCCGAGCTGCTCGAGGCTCGGGTACGTGGGGGCGATGCGGATGTTGGTGTCGTGGGGATCCTTGCCGTAGGGCCAGGTGGCACCCGCACCCGTCAGCGTCACGCCGAGCTCCTTCATGAGCGCGACCGTACGCTTGGCCGACCCCTCCGGCCCGTCAAATGAGACGAAGTACCCGCCGCGCGGCTTGGTCCAGGAGGCGATGCCCGTGCCGGCGAGACCCTCCTCGAGCTTCTCCTGCACCAGCTCGAAGCGCGGACGGACGATGGCGGCATGCTTGGCCATGTGCGCGCGGATGGCGTCGACGTCGGGCAGGAAGCGCACGTGCATGAGCTGCGTGAGCTTCTCCGGGGAGACGCGCATGACCGCGAAGGCGCTGCGCAGCTCCTTGATGTCGGCCGGGCTTGCGGTGACAAACGCCATGCCCGAGCTGGGGAAGGTGATCTTTGCGGTGGAGGCGAACTCGTAGACGAGGTTGTCGTTGCCCGCCTCCCTCAGGGCATCGAAGATGTTGAGCAGCTCGTCGCCCTCGTCATAGAGGTCGTGGACGATGTAGGCGTTGTCCCAGAAGATGCGGAAGTCCGGGGCTGCCGGCCTCAGCGCGGCAAAGCGGCGCACCGTCTCGTCGGAGTAGCTGATGCCGGTGGGGTTGGCGTACTTGGGCACGCACCAGATGCCCTTGACCTGCGGGTCGCCTTCCACGAGGCGCTGGACCTCGTCCATGTCAGGCCCGTCCGGCGTCATGGCAACCGGCACGTTGGTGATGCCATAGTGCGCGGTCACGCCAAAGTGGCGGTCGTATCCGGGGCTGGGGCACAGGAACTTGACCTCGCCCTGCTGGCACCACGGAGCATTGCCGCCGATGCCGTGCGTGTAGGCGTTTGCCACGGCATCATGCATGAGGTTGAGGCTCGACGAGCCGATGACCAGCACGTTTGCCGCGTCGACGCCCAGAAGCCCCGCCGCCAGGCGGCGTGCCGAGGGGAGGCCGTCGGGAATGCCGTAGTTGTCCGCGGGAGCCCCCTCGTCGGTGAGGTCGCTCTCGCTGGTGAGAAGGTCGAGCATGGGACGCGAGAGGTCGGTCTGCTCCACCGAGGGCTTGCCGCGCGCCATGTCAAGCGAGAGGCCGCGCGCGCGGATCTCGTCAGCCTGCTTCTCAAGCTGAACGATGACCTCGTCAAGCTCGGCGTCGGTCATAGCCTCGTATACGTTGCTCATTGCCACTCCCTCGAGTTGTTGCGGGCAAGGGCTCAAAGCCCCATCCTAGCCCCTAAAGTATACGCAACGGGAGGCAAAGTCCTGCTACTATGTCACATATGAAAACGTACGATTACACAGATCACGACGCCGCCCCCGCAGGCAGCCACCCCGCCGCAGACTTCGGCGAGCTCCAGCAGCTGGTCGATGCCCTATACCGAGAGGTTGGGCCGTCCGGCGCGGTCTCGCGCATCGACGTCATCATGCGCGCCGAGATAGACGACCTCTCGGACGACCTCAGGGAGGTCATCGACCTTCTCCCTGCCGGCAGGTACAAGCGTGCGCGCCTCTGCGACCAGCTCAACTCCATCATCACGGCCCACGGCTGGGGCTTCGTGTACGGGACGGTCGAGTAGCCTCAAGGCAAGGCCTCGCCACACCTATCTGCGCTCATGCCCCTGACCCTCGAGGGCCTCGCGCCTGCGGCGCTCGCGACGGCGCTCCTCAGCACGGCGCTCCGCCTGCCACCTGCGCTCCTGCTCGGCGGCCTCCTCCACGATCGCGTTCATCCTGCGCTCGGAGATCTTGCGGAAGCGCTGGTAGTTCCTGATGCTGTCGGGCGTGGTGGCCATCATCTGGTAGTCGTTGAGCAGGTCGGCGGCCTCGTACACGTAGCCGTCCTCGATGAGGAGATTGATCACCGTGCGAATGAAGGTGATCCTGGTGGCCATGCCGTGGCTTTCCATGCGCCAGAGCTCGTAGCCGTAGAGCAGGTTGTCGACGTCGCCCGTGCGCTTGTAGCGCCTGAGGATGGGATCGCAGGTCTCGCGCGCGTCGGCCTCCTCTGCACCGTTTGCCCAGAGCCCCAGCGACGTCAGTCCGAGCAGCGCGAGGTCGAAGTAGACGAACAGCGGGATGGCCATGCCAATCCACGAGACGTCGCGGTTGAAGAACCACAGCAGCATGGCGGCGATCGCCACGAGCAGGCAGACCGCCACCAGGGCAAGGTAGTTCTTAAACGGTATGTCGACCGAATCTGACACGAACCTATCGTCCTCCATCAAGGCACAGGGCACCCGTTAAGGATAGCATGAGCGGCGAGGCGCGCGCCCTCTGCCCCTAGCGAGCGTATGCCGCAGGCTACTTGCTGGCACCCTTCAGGGCATCGTGCGCGTGAACGAACGCCAGACCGGACGCACCTGCGACCACCGAGCCAACTAGGATAGCGCACTTGGCCGCAAGAACCTGGTTGGGATCAGCGAAGGCGAGGCCCGAGATCAGGATGGACATGGTGAAGCCCATGCCGCCCATGATGCCCACGGCCATGACCTGGCTCCACGTCACATGCTCGGGCAGCTTGGCAAAGCCGATCTGCACGAGCAGGTAGGTGACGATGACGATGCCCAGTGGCTTGCCCAGCACCGCTCCCAAGAACACGCCCTGCGCGACGCTGTCGGTCACGATGGAGCCCAGATCGATGCCCACCAGGCGTATCTGCGCGTTGGCAAAGGCAAACAGCGGGAGGATGACAAAGTTGACGCCCGTGGAGATGCTGCGCTCGACGCGCTCGAGAGGCGGGGTCACATGGTGCATAACGCGCTCGACCGAGACGGCCGCCTTGGTGAAGTCGTGCTGACCCAGCACGTGCGCGTCGTCGTCGTACTTGTCGTCGAGGTCGCGCGCCTTGCGGCCCAGCCAGTCACGCAGGTTGGAGAGGCGCACGTCGGAGTGCGAGGGCAGGAAGAAGGCCAGGATGACGCCGGCGAGCGTGGCGTGGATGCCGGAGTTGTACATGCACACCCAGAGCACGGCGCCCACGGCGATGTAGGGCTTGGCCGTGTAGACCTTGGCCTTGTACATGAGCCACAGGACGATGGTGACGCCCAGGGAGGCCGCGCACCACGCGATGTTGGGGGACTGGCCGTAGAACAGCGCGAGCACCAGGATGGCCAGGATGTCGTCGGCGATGGCCAGCGTCTGGAAGAAGACCTTGGTCTCCGCCGCCACGCGGTCACCGAGGAGCGACATGACGCCGAGCGCGAAGGCGATGTCCGTGGCGATAGGGATGGCCCATCCGCCTATGGTCGCCTTGCCCCAGTTGAGCACCGCGTAGATAAGTGCCGGAACGGTGACGCCACCCACGGCGGCAAGCATGGGAAGGGCCGCCTGACGCGGATGGCGCAGCTGGCCCACCCTCACCTCGTACTTGAGCTCGATGCCCACCAGCAGGAAGAAGATGGCCATGAGGAAGTCGTTGATGAACGCCTCGACCGACATGCCCACGGTAAGGGACCCGATGCCCACCGAGAGCTCCGCCTGAAGGATGTGCTCCACGGCCTCGTGGGCCGGCGAGTTGGCGACCACCACGGCCAGAAGCGCCGAAAGGACCATGACGGTGGCAGCGATGGTGCCGTTGGACGTGATGGAGTCGATCACGCGCTGGCTGCTGAGGCGCCGGACGACCGCCGGCTCGGCAATGATGGAGATGCGCTTGGGCGTGGAGCCCTTGCTCCCGCTCCCCTGCCTGTCGCGGGCCTTGGCAGGCCTCTGCGGACGGCTGGACGAGTTGGCGTTGTTGGGCTTGTTGGTCTGGGAGTCGGACATGTCCCTCCTTGGATGGCCTCGTTACTCTCAAGAACATCATTCTACCGTTAGTGTATGACGCCCGCTCACCGGTCGGCGTCCGCTTTCAAGGACTATCCAAAAGGTTGACTCCATTGGCACGAGCACCGCCTGAGTCACGCCCTGCGCGCCGACCTGCACCTTCGGTCTCCCAAGGACCTTTCCACACGGGGTATACTGCAACGCGTGAGAACCCAAGGCGGCAAGCCCCAGTCTTCAGGACCGGGCGAGGCGGTTGGCAACACGACAAGAGCAGGGAGTGGCAGACCAGTGCGCAAGAGGACCGAGGCGACAGAGCCCTTCGACTACGAGCAGGCCTATCAGGAGCTCTCGGCGCAGATGCGCGGGCTTCACATCATGCGCATAGAGGAGATGCCGCGCATCGACCTCTACCTCGACCAGCTCATCTCGCTGGTAAGCACCGAGCTCTCCCCTTTCTACGAGCCTGGTGACAAGATCGTCACCGGATCGATGGTCAACAACTACGTGAAGCAGAAGGTCGTGCCGGCGCCCACACGCAGGCGTTACGACCGCACCCATCTGGCGACGCTCATGTTCGTGTGCTGCCTCAAGCGCGTGCTGACCATCTCGCAGGTGTCGAGCCTGCTCAACATGCTCGAGCAGGCCAACGTGGATGTGGAGCTCGCCTTTGACGAGCTGGCGAGCACCCTCGAGCAGGCGCTTTCCGCGCGCTTTCCAGAGGGCCTCGGAGACATGAACGGCCGCACGACGTCCGAGGTTCGCATGAACCTCCTGGACAAGGACGGTCACGCCGTCACCGGAGAGCTCCCCGCCATCATGGAGAGCGCCATCGGGCTTGTGGTCAACCACGTGTTTGTCGAGAAGCTCCTCGCCCTGGAGGCGCGGCGCAGCTAGCCACGAAGGAGGGCGCATGCCCATCAAGCTCGGCATCATCGGTGCCATGGAAGTAGAGGTCGACCTCCTGCTGGGGCACATGGCCGTCGACGGGGCGACGCAGGTCTCCGGCACGGTGTTCTACGAGGGAAGCATCGTGGGCACGCCTGTCGTCGTGGTGCGTTGCGGCATTGGCAAGGTGAACGCGGCCATGATCACCCAGACGCTCATCGACCGCTTTGGCGCCACCCACGTGATCAACACCGGCGTTGCGGGCGGACTCGACCCCTCCCTCGAGGTGGGTGACATCGTCGTGTCCGTCGACGCCGTCCAGCACGACATGGACGTCACGGGCTTGGGCTACGTCCGTGGAATGGTCCCCGAGATGACCAGCCTGACCATCGAGGGCGGAAAGGCCTTCTTCGAGGCGGACGAGCGTCTGCGCGCGCTCGCAGTCGCCGCGGCGGCCGAGGTTGCCCCCGAGGTCACCACCGTCGAGGGGCGCGTCGCCTCGGGCGACCTCTTTGTCTGCGAGGACGCGGACAGGGAGCGCATCCTGAAGACCTTTGGCGCTCATTGCTGCGAGATGGAGGGCGCGGCCATCGCACAGGTGTGCTGGCGCAACAGGGTCCCCTTTGTCATCGTGCGCGCCATATCCGACAAGGCCGACGACTCCAGCAAGGACAACTATCGCTCCGCGGAGGCCGAGACCGGCGAGCACTGCGCGAGAATCGCCCTGCGCACCATCGGGCTGCTCGGCTAGCCGTCCATCAGACACGGGCTTAGGCACCTCGCAGGCACATGCCTTTGGCGAGCGTTGCCCGCCCCTGCCAGGAGACGCTATACCCTAAAGGTCCACGGACGGTCGGAGAGTCCCTCCGCCAGGCGGTTGCGCGCCTCGTCGAGGGACACCCCATGCGCGACGTGCACCACCACCTGCACGATGATGCTTGCCGGGTCAAAGCTCACCACCACAAGCTGCACGCCCTGCCGCTCGTCGAGCCACTCCCCCAGCGTCTCGCGCGCGATGCGCTCGACGTCGGCCTTCACCTCGTCAAAGCTGCTGCCGTGCCGGATGGGCAGCTGCAGCATGACGCGCCCCTCGGTAAAGCTCGACAGCTTGACCAGCGCCTGCTTGGAGAGCACCGAGTTGGGGATCATGTCCACCTGCCCGTAGGCGTCCACGATGCAGGTGGCGCGCAGGTCGATGTCGGTGACCACGCCGGTGAAGTCGCCGACCTTGATGGTGTCGCCCGGCTCGATGACCTTACCCACCATGAGGATGAGCCCGCCGACGATGTTGGACACGGTGTCCTGCAGGCCCAGCGACAGCGCCACCGAGCCGATGCCCAGCGTGGCGATGAAGCCCGTGGGTTGGATGCCAAACACGGGCTCGAGCACGATCATCAGCGCAAACATCCATACCAGGCCGCGCAGTATGTTGATGATGATGGAGGCCGAGGGCACCCGCGCCTTGTTGAGGGCGCGCCTGGTCACGCTGAGCAGCATCCGCTGCACCGCGAGCGCGACGCCCAGCACGACCGCGACCAGCACCACCTTGCCGAGAAGGCCGGCCAGGTTGACGCCCAGGATCTCAGTCTCGCTCAGGTAGTCCAGCCAGCCCATGAAGCCCGCCTATCCCTCGATCCGCACAATGGGCGCAAAGCCCTTGAGCAGCTTCTTCGTCTTGCCCGTCCGTGTGAAGTACACCTCTATCGTATCGCCCGACACGGACTTGACCACACCGGGACCAAAGGTTTTGTGCGCAACGTGGTCGCCAGCGGAGAACGCCTCGGCCACCTTGGCCGGATCGCGCTTGATGGGCTCCGGCTTGCGCAGGGTGACGCCCTCGGAGACGCGCGAGCCTCCCGTCGAGCGCGTGCGCGAGCCAAAGACGCGCCCGCCGTAGACCTCCGATCCGCGTCCGCTGCCGTAGGTGCCATGGCGGTCGCCGCGCTTCTCCCAGCCCACGCCCGAGAGCCCCGAGCTGCCGATGCCGGTGGCATGCAGGTGCTCGCGCGGGATCTCGTTCAAGAAGCGGCTGGGCGGGTTGGTCTGCACCGAGCCGAACACGCGACGGGTGCTGGCATAGGTGAGGTAGAGCCTGCGCTCTGCGCGCGTGATGGCCACGTAGGCCAGGCGACGCTCCTCCTCGATGGAGGCGCCGTCGCCCTCGTGCGCGCGATGCGGGAAGAGTCCCTCCTCCATGCCGGCGACAAACACCACCGGAAACTCCAGGCCCTTTGCCGAGTGCACGGTCATCATCGTGATGGCGCTCGACTGCCCGGCGAGGGCGTCGAGGTCGCTGCGCAGGGCCAGCCACTCCATGAGCGCGGGAAGCTTCTCGGCCGCCACCTGCGGGTGTGCCGGCTCCTCGGGTGCCACGGGAGCGGGGATGCCCGCGTCGAGCGCACCCGCCTCGCGGAGCTGGCGCAGGCTCTCGAGCGTCTCCGCGACGTCGTCGTGCGTCTCGTCGAACTCCTGCGCCACGCCAAAGAACTCGCGGATGTTCTCGATGCGCGCATCCGCCTCGACGGTGTTCTCGGCCTCGTAGGCGCGGATGAGCCCCGCCTTCTCCACGATCATCTGCACGACGTCGGCAAGGTCGCCGTCATAGTGGCGGCCTGCCTCGACGGCCGAGCAGAACTCCGTGAGGCCGCTTCGCGCCTTTGCGGGCAGAAGGCCCGTCTCGGCGATGCAGGCCTGCGCCGCCGAGAAGAACGAGAGGCCGTAGGCGGCGGCGTAGGCACGCACCTTTGCGATGGAGGTGGTGCCCACGCCACGGCGGGGCGTGTTGACCACGCGCTCGGCGCTCACGTCGTCGTCGGGGTTGACCACCAGCTTGAGGTAGGCCATCACGTCGCGGATCTCGGCGCGGTCAAAGAAGCGCGTCCCGCCCACGATGCGATACGGCACGCCCGCGCGCAGGAACATGTCCTCGAGCGTGCGGGACTGCGCGTTGGTGCGGTAGAAGACGGCGATGTCGTCGTAGCCGATGCCCTTGTCGTGGAGCTTCTCGATTTCCGAGCCGATCCAGCGCCCCTCGTCGCGCTCGTCGGCGGCCTGGAAGACCTCAATGAGCTCGCCGTCACCCGAGTTGGTGTAGAGGCGCTTGGACTCGCGCTTGTTGTTGTGGGCCACCACGGCGTTGGCCGCCTCGAGGATGTGCCCCGTGGAGCGGTAGTTCTCCTCGAGCTTGACCACCCTCGCACCGGGATAGTCCTTGCGGAAGGCGAGGATGTTGCGGATGTCGGCACCGCGCCAGCTGTAGATGGACTGGTCGTCGTCACCGACCACCATCAGGTTCTGGTAGTGCGCCGCCAAGAGGTTGGTGATCTGGTACTGCACGTGGTTGGTGTCCTGGTACTCGTCCACGCTGATCTGGCGGAAGCGCTCCTGGTAGCGCTCGAGCACCTCGCGGTGCTTGGACAGAAGCTCGTAGGCGTTGACGAGCAGGTCGTCGAAGTCCATGGCGTTGGCCCTGGCCAGACGGCGCTGCAGCGTGCGGTACACGCGCGCCGCGGCCTTCTGCTGGGGCGAGGCGGCCCTGGCCTCCATCTCGTCAGGGTCGACCAGGGCGTTCTTTGCCTGGCTGATGAGCGAGCGGATGGCGTTGAGCGGGGCCTGCTTCTGGTCGATGTCGAGCTCCGACATGATGGACTTGACGAGGCGCCGCGAGTCGTCGTCATCGTAGATGGAGAAGTTGGGCTGGTAGCCCAGCAGGTCGGCGTCCTCCCGCAGAATGCGCACGCACATGGCGTGGAAGGTGCACACCCACATGCCGCGCGTGCCACCCGGCAGAAGCGTGCCCAGGCGCTCGCGCATCTCGGCGGCCGCCTTGTTGGTGAAGGTGATGGCCAGCACCTGCCAGGGCCGCACGCCCTCGTCCGCGATCATATGCGCGATGCGGTAGGTAAGCACGCGCGTCTTGCCCGACCCGGCGCCGGCAAGCACCAGGAGGGGGCCCTTGGTGCACATGACCGCCTCGTGCTGGGCGGGGTTGAGCCCATCGAGGTCGATGGACGGGGCCATCGGGGCAGGGATGGGGGCCGTCGCGGGCTGGTCGAACGAGAAGAGCTGCTGCTGGTCGTGGGGCATGTGACTCCCTGGGTCGCGAGTGAGAAACGTACCCAAGGATACTACCGCGAGCCTCGGACATGTTGGTGCGACGGGAGGCCCACCGCGTTTCCGCAAGGCTCGCCTAGCGACAGAGAAGATCCCATTTGCCCAGCTCAAAGGGCACAAAGAGCTCGTATGTCTCGCCGTTTCGCACCAGGGGCCGCTCCAGGGCGCCAAGGCCGCGCACCGCATGCCCCGGCGAGAGCGCGACGAGCTCGTCGCCTGCGTCCGCGCGGTTGCGGCACTCCACGCGCGCCAGCCAGCGCTCGCCCGCACGCTCGCAGCCGCGCACCACGCCTACCATCGTGCGCTCGCGCGCATAGTCCACGCGCCCGGGGTTCTGCGTGGGCTCGCCCAGCAGAAAGCCCGTGGAGTACGGGCGGTGGCTCACCGCGTCGAGCTCGCCCGCCCACGCCTCGGCCGGCTCGCCGTCCAGCACGTGGCGGTACGCATTGGTCACGCAGGCGGTGTAGTAGCTCCCCTTGGAACGCCCCTCGATCTTTATGGCGTCGACGCCCGCCTCCGCGAGCTCTCCCAGATGCCCAATAAGGCAGAGGTCGTTTGACGAGAGCAGGTACGAGGCGCCCTCCCCCGCCTCCAAGCCGAGCCGCGCGCCGGAACGCTCCTCCACGAGCTCCCATGCCCAGCGGCAAGGCTGCGCGCAGGCGCCCCGCGTTGCCGAGCGCTCGGACCCCATGAGCTCGGCGGAGAGCAGGCAACGCCCGGAGTAGGCCATGCACATGGACCCATGGGCAAACGCCTCCAACTCGACCTCCCGCGTCAGGCGACGCCTGAGCTCGGCTATCTGCGCCAGCGTCATCTCGCGCGCAAGCACGATGCGCCGTGCACCCAGACGCGCGTACTGCTCCGCCGCAGCCGCGCTCATCACCGAGGCCTGCGTGGACACATGGATCTCCACGTGTGGCGCATGCTGCCTGACCAGCGCCATTGCGCCCAAGTCTGCAACGATGGCCGCATCCACGCCCAGCTCGTCGATACCCTGGAGAAAGGCCGGCAGCTCGTCTGCGTCCTCGTCACGCATCACCGTGTTGAGGGTCAGGTGCACCGAGACGCCCTGCTCATGCGCGCGCTCCACGGCGCGGGCAAGCTCGTCGGGCGCAAAGTTGCGGGCGCCCGCGCGCATGCCCCAGCGCGGCGCGGCCAGATACACCGCGTCGGCACCAAAGTGGATGGCCATCTCAAGCTGCTCTGGTCCCTGGGCCGGGGCCAGCAGCTCCATGCGCGCCGCGTCGCTCATGCCCTGCCCTCCTCGATGGCAGCAAGCAGGCTCTCGCAGCCTTCGAGCACGTCACGATAGGTGGTCTCGAAGTCGTCCGTGTACCACGGGTCTGCGATCTCGCGAGGGCTGGACGACCAGTCGAGCAACAGGTGCACCTTTCCCTCTGGGTCAGCCTTGGCGAGCTCGGTAGCCGTCATAGGCTGCCAATGCCAGCCACGACGGCGGCTGCCGCCCAGGATGTGCAAGATGTCGCTCCGGTTCTCCTCGTCCATGCCGCAGATGATGTCGTAGCAGGCGTAGTCCGCGGGCGTCATCTGCCAGGCGCGGTGGTCGCCACAGGGGACATGGTGTCGACGAAGGACCTCCTGCGTCTTGTGGTGGACGCCCCAGCCCTCGGCGTCCCGGGTGGCGGCAGCCGAATCGACCGCGATCCGGTCCGTCGCCCCGTGCTGTGCCACCAGATGGCGCATCACGTACTCGGCCATCGTCGAGCGGCAGATGTTGCCATGACAGATCATCAGGATGCGCTTCATGGAGATAACCTCAGGTGCCTACACGTACTGCGAGCCACGCGACTGCTCGATCGAGAGAATCACGCTCACGTTCTGACGCTCGATCTCGGTGATGTCACCCTCATTGAAGACGTCGGCGGGGTGATACCAGCTCTTGGACCCAAAGTACTCGCTCAGCTCGCCCGCCTCGAAGACGTACCCATGGCGTGCATAGATCTCGTTGCGCGCGATAAAGAGGTCGTGGTCGCTCATTCCCTCGAGCTCGGAGACGTCGTAGACGCGCGTCGAGGACTCGGGAAGCATGTACTCGCTGCTGTCAGCCTGCTCGGGAAGCTCGGCAGCCTCCTCCTGCGAGGATCCGCCTCCCATGAAGGCAGGCGCCTCGGTGCGCACGAGGTTGCCGTCCGCCTCGGCGGCTCCGTCAGAGCCGATCGCGTGCAGCGTGTCGGGGTCGTCCTCGGTGAGGTAGTAGGCAATGTCCTTTAGGTAGTAGCCCGCGCCCTCGATGTCGCCCGGGCCAGCGGTCATGCCATCGATGCTGCCGGGGTCGATCAGCACCTGCCCCGCAAGGACACCGTCGGCCGCATAGGTCTCCATCAGGCCGTCCTGGATATGCCAGTAGCGGCCGTCGAAGGTCCTGTTGGTCTTCCACCATCCGTCAAGGCTTGCGACGATCTCCTTGGCCTTTCGCTTGGAGACGCGCTTGGAGGAGGCCACTGCCTCGGTCTGCTCCCCCGACTGGTCGGACGAGCTGCCACCCAGCACAAAGAAGGCGACGACAAAGCCCAGTACGATGGCGAGCGCGGCGACGGTGGCCACGGCTGCCATGGGCAACGACCGCTCGGCGGCGTGACGCTCGGAGGGACGCGTGCGACCACGCCAGGTCTCCGCCGCAGCCAAGTGACGCAGGTTGGGATCCATGCCGTATACGATGTCCTGCTCGCCCACGTCGATCACGTTCTTGGGCTGCGGGTATTGGCCGGGCTCCTCGGAGGCCGCGCCTTGCTCGGCCATGTCCATGATTACCGTCTCGTCGGAGAAGAGGTCCTGCTCGTCGTCTGCGACATCTTCTTCGGCCTCGGGCTCGGCGGCGTCATCAGACTCGGGCTCTGGCTCACCGTCCGGCTCGGGATCCGCCTCGACACCAGGCTCCTCCTCGCCCTCCGGCGCCAGGCCTCCCTCGCCCTCAGGCTCAGAGGGCTCCTCGTCCGGGGCATACAGGCGCGTTTCGTCGACCTCCTCGCCCGGCAGCTCCGCGTCGGCCTCGGACTCCATGTCAATCAGGACCGTCTGCTCCTGCAGGGACTCCTCGGGCTCGGCTTGCATAAGCTGGGTCTCGTCGGGCTCGTCCACGGGCTGGGGCTCCGCATCCAGCGGCTCGGCGGCAGCCTCTGCCCACAGGGGCTCCATCGAGGTGGTGTCGTTGGCCCCCACGCTCTCGAGGGGATCGTCCTCGAGGACCCCCATGCTCACGCGTGCGCCGCAGCGCTCGCAGAAGTTGGCCCAGTCAGGAAGCCTCAAGCCGCAATTGGGGCAATACACGTCACGTCACCTCACGTCAGCCGACGAAAGAACACCATCTAACGTACCACATGGCTCCCGCTTTGACCTTGACTTTTGCGAACAATGGCATGGCCCGAGACGACCCGCCCTGCGCTCACGTGCTTAAATTCCACCGCTCAGCTAGGTTTTTCGTTCACGACCTGAAACAATTGGTTGTTATCATTGAACCACGTAGATTTCAGAGAGGGGATACCCATGGACAAGACCAGCACCGCAGTAGGCCGCCTGCTCTCCAGTGGCCTCACCCGTCGCAACTTCCTGCGCGCCGTTGCCGGCACCGCAGCGGCAACCTCGACCGTGGCACTCGTCGGCTGCGGAGGCTCCTCCGATGACGGCGCCGCGGGTGGCGAGAACATCATCCGCTTCGGCATCGCCAAGCCCGACGCCTCCTTCGACACGCAAACCACCTCCACCACCATCGGCGTCTCCGAGAACGTAACCGAGGCCCTCTACGAGCTCGACCCCAGCACCAACGAGGTCAAGCCGCTCATCGCCAAGAGCCTCCCCACCGTCTCCGAGGATGGTCTCACCTACGAGATCGAGCTCAACGAGGGCATCAAGTTCCACGACGGCTCCACCCTCACCGCCGACGACGTCAAGTTCACCTTCACGCGCCTCGTCTCCATCAACGCCGAGGCCGACTCCTTCCAGAAGATCGAGGGCTTTGATGCGCTGGCCGCTGGCGAGACCGACGAGCTCACCGGCCTCACCGTGCAGGACGACACCCATCTCACCTTCAAGCTGACCGAGCCGCACTCCTCCTTCCTGCGCCTGCTCTGCCAGTTCTACGCCAACATCTACCCGAAGGCCGCCGTCGAGGAGGTCGGCGACGACTGGGGCATCGCCACCGGCCCGGACTGGACCACCTACTTCGGCTCCGGCCCGTTCCGCATCGCCGAGAACGACGGAATGACCTTCGTGCGCCTCGAGGCCTTCGAGGACTACCACGCTGGCAAGCCCGCCATCGACGCCGTCGAGATCAACTACGTCAGCGATGACAGCACCCTCATGAACATGTACGTGAACGGCGACCTCGACGTGGTCTTCGTTCCCAAGGCGCTCATCGAGCAGTACCGCAACGACGAGACCGTCTCCGCCGAGATCGTCAACTACACGCCGTGCGCGACGCAGTTCGTCAACCTCAACCTCAATGGCGACGAGTTCAAGGACCAGCGCGTCCGCGAGGCCCTCTCGCTGGCCATCAACCGTGCCGAGCTCTGCGACACCGTGCTCTCCGGTGCGGCCCAGCCCTGCTCGTCCTTCCTGCCACCCACCGTCAACGGATACGACCCCTCCCTCGAGGTCTTCGCGTATGACCCTGCAAAGGCCAAGGAGCTTCTCGCCGAGGCCAAGGTCGAGAACCTGACCTTCGACTTCCCCGTGCGCCAGCGCGACGAGACCGTGGCACTGGTCCTGCAGGCCAACTGGAAGGAGATCGGCGTGACCGCCAACGTCTCCGTCATCGAGGACGAGGACTGGTCCACCAAGCGCGGCAACGGCGAGATCACCGCCACCACCGTCACCTGGAGCTCCACCTCCAACGTCGGCATCGAGTTCATGGGCTCCTTCTTCCTGAGCTCCGAGTCCTCCAAGCGTAGCTCCTTCTACAACAGCGAGGAGTTCGACAAGCTGGCCAACGCCGCCAAGACCGCGACCGACCTCGACGAGGCAGACGACCTCACCCGTCAGGCCGACTACCAGCTCACGCATGTGGACTACGGCACCATCCCCGTGGACTGGCCGCAGAACCCCTACGCCCTCAAGCCGGGCTTTGAGGGCCTCGAGGTTCTCGTCGACTTCCACTTCAAGAACGTCACCAAGGCGTAAGGCAGCCTAGACGGCCACAGCCAGACGCAACGAGGGCCTCTCCTTTGGAGAGGCCCTTTTCTGTCCCTCATTCGCGGGCTGACACACTATCTCCGTGGGAGTTGGTGTGTCAGCCAGAAGTGACACACCAACTCCCACGGAGATAGTGTGTCACGGGGCAAGGGGCAGCTAGTTATCGTACAGGTGACAGCTGCAGAAGTGGCCAGGCGTCACCTCGTGCTTTGCCGGCACCTCGCTCTTGCAGCGGTCGGTGGCAAACGGGCAGCGCGTGTGGAAGCAGCAGCCTGACGGCGGGTTGGTGGGACTGGGCACGTCGCCCTCGAGGATGCGCTTGTCCTGCACGCGCTCGCTGCGGATGCGCGGGATGACGTCGAGCAGCGCCTTGGTATAGGGATGCAGCGGGTTGCCAAAGAGCTCCTCCTTGGAGGCGAGCTCCATCTCGTGGCCCAGGTACATGACCATCACCGTGTCGGAGATGTGCTTGACCACCGACAGGTCGTGGCTGATGAAGACGTATGCCAGGCCCATCTCGCGCTGCAGCTGCTTGAGCAGGTTGATGACCTTCGCCTGCACCGAGACGTCGAGCGCCGAGACGGGCTCGTCGCAGATGACCAGCTCGGGCTGCATGACGATGGCGCGCGCGATGCCGATGCGCTGGCGCTGGCCACCGGAGAACTCGTGCGGGTAGCGGTTCTTGAAGGCGAGGTCGAGGCCGACCTCCTCCATGATCTGCTCCACGCGCGCGTCGCGCTCCTCGCGCGTCGCGTAGATGCCCGCGATGTCGATGGGCTCGGCGATGATGTCGCCCACGGTCATGCGGGGGTTGAGCGAGGAGTACGGGTCCTGGAAGATGAGGGTCATCTTGCGGCGCTCGCGCGTGAGGTCCTCCCCCGTGAGCGTCGTGAACTCCTTGCCGTCGAGCTTGACCGAGCCGGAGGTGGGCTCGATCAGGCGCAGGACACACTTGCCCGTGGTGGACTTGCCGCAGCCCGACTCGCCCACGATGGAGAAGGTCTCCCCCTCGTGCACGACGAAGGAGACGTCCTCTACGGCGTGGACCTGCCCGATCTCGTGGCGGACCAGACCGCCCTTGATGGGAAAGCGCTTGACGAGGCCGGAGACCTCGAGCACGACCCTGGCGTCGTTGACATTCTCGGCCACGCTACTCACCCCAATTCTCGATGGTCTTCCAGCAGGCCACCTGGTGATACTCGTCACCGGGTACGGGGGCCATGGTGGGCTTGCGCTCGGCGCACTCCTGGCGCGCAAACGGGCAGCGCGGGTGGAACGGACAGCCAGAGGGCAGGTCGGAGAGCATGGGGACGTTGCCCGGAATGGCGTAGAGGTCGTCCTCCGTCACCGCGTTGACGTCGGGGATGGAGGCGATGAGGCCCTGCGTGTAGGGGTGCAGCGGGTGATGGAAGATGTTGTAGGCAGTGGCGTACTCGATCACGTGACCGGTGTACATGACCAGAACCCAGTCGGCCATCTCGGACACCACGCCCATGTCGTGAGTGATGAGCAGCACCGCCGTGCCCAGCTCCTCGCGCATGCGGTCGATGAGCTGCAGGATCTGCGCCTGGATAGTCACGTCGAGCGCCGTGGTGGGCTCGTCGCAGATGAGGATCTTCGGCTCGCAGGCAAGGGCCATGGCGATCATCACACGCTGACGCATGCCGCCCGAAAGCTCGTGCGGATAGCTGTTGAAGACCTTCTGCGGAGCGGGGATACCCACCAGCTTGATCATCTCGAGCGCGCGGGCGTCGGCATCCGCCTTGGACATCTGGGGGTTGTGCACCAGGATGCCCTCGCGGATCTGTCGGCCAGCCTTCATGACCGGGTTGAGCGAGGTCATGGGTTCCTGGAAGATCATGCCAATCGAGCTGCCACGATGCTCGCGCATCTGGTCGCGCGAAAGGGCTGCGAGGTCGGTGGAGCCAAAGTTGATGTGACCGCCCACGATGCGCGCGGGCGGGGTCGGGAGCTGACCCATCAGGGCGAGCGCCGTCATCGACTTTCCGCAGCCCGACTCGCCCACCACGGCGAGGGTCTCCCCCTTGCGCATGGCGAAGGAGACGCCCTGCAGCGCGGGCAGCTCGCCGTCCTCGGTGAAGAGCGTGACGGAGAGGTCCTGCACGTCGAGCACCTTCTCGGCCTTGCTCATGCGCTCCACGGCTCCGGCGCCATAGGCGTCAAAGGTGTTGACCGCGCCCGCCGATGCGCCGGTCGCAGGTATGAAGTTGGTATCTGCCATGCGAGCCTCCTTATGAGCGCATCTTGGGGTCGAGGGCATCGCGCAGGGCGTCGCCCAGCAGGTTGAAGGCCATGACGGTGATGATGATGGCCACGCCGGTCGCGATGCTGTAGGTGGGGTTGACTTGGATGTAGGGCTGGCTCGCGCTGATCATGGCGCCCCAGCTCGAGGTGGGCGGCTGCACGCCGAGGCCCAGGAAGGAGAGCGAGGCCTCGCTCATGATGGCGTTGGGGATGCCCAGAGTGGAGGTCACGATGAGCGTGGAGACGCAGTTGGGCAGCAGGTGCTTGGTGATGATGCGCCAGCTGGAGCCACCGGAGAGCACGCATGACTGGATGTACTCGGACTCCTTGAGGCGCATGACGTCGCCACGCACCAGGCGCGCGGTGGTGGTCCACATCAGAAGGCCGAGGGCCACGTAGAGGTTGACCAGTCCCGGCCCGAGCACGAACATCACGACGATGGCAAAGAGCAGGAACGGGAAGCTGGAGAAGACCTGGATCACGAAGGAGATGACCGTGTCGACCTTGCCGCCGAAGTAGCCCGCGATAACGCCGGCAAAGAAGCCGATGAACAGGGCGATGGCCTGCGAGACCACGCCCACCGATAGCGAGATGCGGCAGCCGTAGATGATGCGCGAGAGGATGTCGCGCCCCAGCTCGTCAGTACCCAGCAGATGAGACCCGCCAGGACCCTGAAGACGGTTGGTCAGCTCGATGGCGTCGGGGTCGAACGGCGCGATGAGACCAGCGAACAGCGCGACGAACACGAGCAGGACCACGATGCCCAGGCAGAAGACGCCCACGTGGTTCTTGCGGAAGATGCGCCAGCTCACCTGCCAGTAGCTCTCCGACGACTTGCGGGACTTCTTGGCGGCCTCGCTGGCAGCGCGCGCCACGCGCTCGGCGTCCTGCGTCTTGGGGTCTTTGGCGTCACTTCTCAGCAGTGCCATTTACGCCTCACCTCCGCTCAGTCGGATGCGCGGATCGACCACGGCATAGAGCACGTCCACGATGAGGTAGACCACGACGCAGATCAGGGCGATGTACATGACGCCACCCTCGATGAGCGGCAGGTCACGCTGGTTGATCGAGTTGACCATCAGGCTGCCCACGCCGTTCATGGAGAAGATGGTCTCGACAAGGATGGAGCCGGTGAAGATGTCGCCGAGCTGCGTGCCGGCGATGGTGATGATGGGAATCAGGGCGTTGCGCAGGCCGTGGCGCAGGATGACCGCCCACTTGCGCAGGCCCTTCGCCTCGGCGGTGCGCATGAAGTCCTGGCTCAGCACCTCGAGCATGGCGGTGCGCGTGACGCGCGAGATGGAGGCAAAGTAGCGGGTGCCCAGCGCTATGACGGGCAGCACGAAGTGCGCCGCCGTCTTGGTGCCGGAGAGCGGCAGCCAGTGTAGGTTGAGGGCGAAGACGATCTGCAGGAGCAGCGCCACCCAAAACGCCGGCGCCGAGATGCCCAGCACGGCGATGGACATGAGGATGCGGTCGATCGCATTGCCGTGATTGACGGCCGCGACCACGCCGATGGTGACTCCCGATATCAGCGCAAACAGGTAGGCGAAGCCCGCCAGGCGCGCCGTGACGGCCAGCGAGCGGCCCAGAAGCTGGATCACCGGGGCACGCTGGAAGTACGAGTCGCCAAAGTCGCCGCGCAGCATGTTGGTGAGCCAATTGAAGTACTGCACAAAGACGGGCTGGTCAAGGCCCATGCGGTGACGCACCGTCTCGAGCGCCTCCTCGGAGGCGAGGTCGCCCAACATAATGCGCACCGGGTCTCCCGGCACCACGTTGAGCACGAAAAACGTGATGGCTGAGATGCAGAGCATGACCGCGACGGCCTGCAGCGCTCGCCTGATAAGAAAGTCCCTCACGCCTCACTCCCTTCAGTCGATACGCTCTATATTAATTTAGATGCGTTACCAATCTATTGCGCACAAAGCTCAGCGGAAAATGGCGAAGTAGGCAATGACGACCAGGCCGAGCACGATCCGGTACCAGCCGAACGGCTTGAAGTCGTGACGACGCACGAACCCCATCAGGAACCTGATCGACAGCATGGAGACCACAAAGGCAACGGCACAGCCCACGCCCAGGATCTGCCACTCTGCCAGCGCGAAGGTGTTGCCCTTGACAAAGAACTTCACCAGGCGCAGGGCACTCGCCCCAAACATGACCGGTATCGCCAGGAAGAAGGTGAACTCGGCCGCGACGGAGCGCGAGCAGCCCAGAAGCAGCCCGCCGATGATGGTGGAGCCCGAGCGCGAGGTGCCCGGGACGATGGAGAGCACCTGGAAGATGCCGATGCCGATGGCGGTCGGCCAGTCGAGGCTGTCGATGTCGGTCACGCGCGCGTAGAGGTCGGCCCGCTGCGCGGTGGTGCCCACGTTGACCTGCGCCGCAAGGTGGCGCGGACGCTCGGGCTGGCCCATGCGCGCGACGCGGCGCTCGCGGGCGTTCTCGATGAGGATGAAGGCGATGCCGTAGACTATCAGCGCCGCGGCGATGATGTAGGGGCTGCCGAGGTGCTCCTCCATCCAGTCGTCCAGGGGAATGCCCACCGCCGCGGCGGGGATGCAGGCCACCACGACCTTTGCCCAGAGGGCCCACGTGGCACGACGCTCGTTGCGGTCCTTCTTGTGCGAGAAGGGGTTGAGCTTGCCAAAGAACAGCACGCACACCGCAAGGATGGCGCCCAGCTGGATGACCACCAGGAACATGTCCCAGAAGTCGCGTGAGACGTCGAGCTTCACAAACTGGTCGAGCAGCAGCATGTGACCCGTCGACGAGACGGGAAGCCACTCGGTTATGCCTTCGACGACGCCATAGAGAACCGCCTTGAGAAGCTCGATCATGTCCACGGGTTGCCTCCTCGCCTGTCCAGTGCCCGTTGCCCTCCCATGATGCACCATCGCCGAACATGCCACACAACGCCCACGAAATCCGACGCGCTGCCGCAATGGGGTGCCATCGGTCCGCAAACGGGCTGTTCACGCGCCCAAACGCGCCCCAAGGGCCGTGCGGTGATGAAAATGCAGTGTCTGCGGCCCGTTAAGGTTATTATTATCGAATGCCAGTTTCTTGGCTGTCCTGTCCCCGACGAAAGGGGTGCCCGTGCACGTACGAATGCGCATTGCCGCCCTTGCCATTGCCGCCGGCCTTGGCCTCTCGCTTGTCCCCACCGCCGCGCACGCTGCCACCTACGAGGAGCTGCAGCAGCAGGTGGAGGACGCAACCACCGCCTATGAGCAGGCCAGCGCCAACGTAGACAAGATCAACGGCGAGATTGACGCCAACGAGCAGCGCATCGCCGACCTCGAGGCCGAGATGCCTGCGCAGCGCGAGCGCGCAGCCGAGTCCGTGCGCAACCTCTACAAGCTCCAGCAATCGAGCAACGGGCTGGTCGACCTGCTGCTCTCTTCCGAGGACTGGAGCGAGTTCCTCTCGACGCTCACCTACCTCGACCGCATCCAGTCCCACAACATGGACGAGCTCCAAGTGCTCGCCGACATGAACGCCGAGCTCCAGCAGGAGCGCGACACGCTGTCGGCGCGTCACGCGCAGGCGAGCCAGGAGGCCGACCGTGCGCTCGCCGCGCAGCAGGAGGCCCTTGCCGCCCGCGAGGAGGTCCGCCTGCAGGCAATCGCGCAGGCAGAGGCCGAGCGCGCGGCTGCCGAGGCCGCCATTGCCGAGGCTGCCAAGGCCGCCGAGGAGAACAAGACCTTCACCAACGCAAGCGGCCAGCAGGCCGTGGTCTCCACGCCTCAGGACGCCTCCCCCGCCGTCGAGGAGGAGAGCAAGGACGACAAGGCCTCCGAGACCACGCCGGAGCCCACCTCCGAGGAGAGCTCCAGCCAGACCGAGACGCCCGAGCCCGCGAGCGAGCCGGTGACGATCACCTCCGAGCGCGACGCCTTTATCGCCAAGTGGGCCCCGCGCATTGACGCCTACCTTGGCGGATCGCCCCTTGGCGGCCATGGCCGCACCTTTGCCGAGGCGGCATGGGACTACAACGTCGACCCGCGCTGGTCGCCCGCCATCTCCTGCATCGAGAGCTCCAAGGGCGCCATCTGCTTCAGGCCGTACAACGCATGGGGCTGGGGCAGCGCAAGCTGGTCTGACTGGGACAGCGCCATCCGCAGCCACGTCGCGGGCCTGTCGGCAGGCTACGGCTACACCATCTCCACCTCCGCGGCGCAGAAGTACTGCCCGCCCACCTGGCAGGCCTGGTACTCCTCGGTCCTCGCCGAGATGAGCTGCATCTAAGGCAAATAGCATAGTCCGAGCCTTTGGCCACCCGTCATGCGGGTGGCCTTTTTCGTGGGTACGGGCTGCCGGCGCCATGGGCGGGTCTGGTCGGGGGCTGCGGGCGGGTCGGGGGTGGGACAGGGGACGTGGGACAGGGGACGTGCCTGGTGTCCCACTTTGGCCAAGACAAAGTGGGACACCAGGCACGGGGGGTGCGGACATTTTCTTGGACCGGCTACGCGGCC
>CACYTH010000020.1 GCA_902777325.1 uncultured Coriobacteriaceae bacterium | reverse complement strand
ACTCCGGGCGCCCGCGGGGCCGACTTTTGCGCACTCCACGACTCCTCCACAATTGTCCTACCCGAGGGAGGAGGGGGCCGCCCGGGAGGCGAGGGAGCGGGACAAAGCCGGGGTTGGCGCCTCTGCATAGGTGCGCGCCGTCGGACCTCCTCGTGAGGGGCGTAACAGCAGCCAGGAGCCGTCCTCGAGGTCAGCTCTCAGACCGTCTACGTGCGATACGCGCACCACTGGAGACGGCAGGGGGCCAAATGCGGCCTCGGGAGACAATCCTGGCAGAATATTGCGCAGACGCTGTGCGGTGGCCGCATCGAGCCTTACATCGCGCGAGGCGTACTCGAGCCGGCCGATCTGCTCCGTAATGTCATTGACTAAGGATGAGATCGGCGAGGGCAGGGCCGCCGCGTACTCCACAAGCATGACAGCCCCAATGATGCCGTCGCGCATGGGAACGTGGCTTGGCACGCATATGCTGCCGCCCTCGTCCGTTGCGAGGATGACATCCCCCTCGCCGAACTCCCTATATATGGAGTCGATTCCTACGGGAACCATCGTGTAGTCGCATCCGAGGGAGTCCGCCTGGTGCGAGATGCGCGCAGACGTTGCGACCGTGCCCACCACGCGGCCTTGCTTGCCACGTTGGCGCACGATGTGCTCCAGGATCATTGGCGCAAGGTCGTGTTGGGAGACCAGCCGTCCCCTCTCGTCTATAAGGGCAAAGCGCTCGCAGGCGCCGTCAAGCACGATGCCCATGTCCGCATGGCTTGCGACGACCTCACGCTCGCACTCGTCCACCCACGGCTCGTGGGCATCAGGATGCAGACCGCGGAAGTCCGGGATCGGCCTGTCATGGACGGCCACGACCTCGCAACCCATGCGCTCGAACAGCTCGTGCGCGTACCCGCAGCCCGCCCCATACATGGGGTCGAGCACGATCTTGAGGCCGGAGGACTCGATGAGCGACGTGTCGGCGTTGGTGACCAAGCTATCTATATAGGCTCGCACGAAGTCGGCATGGTGAACCTCACCACGCACGTTGGACGCTGCGGCACCTATCCGCTGATCGATGACGGCGGCCTCGCGCGGGTCCAGAGGTCCCCCGTCGCCATTGCAGGCGACAATGCCCCCATACTCGCAGGGCAGGGAGAGCGCAGTGAGCATGACGCCGCCGATGCACAGCGGATCGCGCGCCACCGACCACCTGAGGGCCGGCGACGGGCATATGCCGTCAGAGACGATGGCGTCGAGCCCATACGCAGCCAGCACCTGGCCTGCGATGGTGGCAAAGCGCCTTGAATCACGTCTGGCATCGAAGCCGACGAACACGCGCGAGCCCTCGCCCTTGGCCGACCAGAGCTCGCCAAGCGCAGCTGCCACCTGCGCGACAGCGCTTGCGTTGAAGCCTTGGCTTATGCGCGCCTGCCAACCGTTGATGCCAAAGCGGATGATTGCCATGACTAGCCGACGAGGCCCTTGGCCGCGTCACCGAGCTCCTCGAGGAAGGCGGCACGATAGGTGTCGCTCGCAAGCGCGAGGCGTGCGTTGGTGGCGGCCCAAGCGGCGGGCGTACCCGTATCGCAGCCCTCGGAGGGGTCCACGACCAGCGCATACATCTCCTCGGACTCGAGCAGGCGCTCCATGGAGTCGGTGAGCTGGATCTCGCCGCCCGCGCCGGCACCCTGCGTGGCGAGAAGGTCCATGATGGCAGGCGACAGCAGGTAGCGGCCGACGATGAACAGGTGCGACGGCGCCTCCTCCGGTGCGGGCTTCTCGACGAGGCCGGTCACCTTCCAGACGGTACCCTCCTGCTCGCCCGTTGCGTCGCTGCCCTCGAGGGCGCCCACGCACTCGCCGGCGATGATGCCGTAGCGGCTCACCTGGTCGGCCGGCACGGGAGCCACGGCGATGACGGACGCACCGCCGTGCGCACGGGAGACCTCGGCCATGTTGACGCACATCTTGCGGTCAGGCACGAAGTAGTCGCCCAGCAGGATGAAGAAGGGCTCGTCGCCCACCGCCTCGGCGGCGCAATGCACGGCATGGCCAAGGCCAAGGGGCTCGTCCTGGTAGACGAAGGAGACCGGCAGGCTCGAGGCCGTGTGCACGGCGTCGGCCAGGGCGTCCTTGCCCTTGGAACGAAGCATCTGCTCGAAGTCCTCGTCCACGCTGAAGTACTTCTCGATCTCGGGCTTCTCGTGGGAGTTGACGATCACGACGCCATCGACACCCTCGGGCTCGAGTGCCTCCTCGACCACATACTGGATCACCGGCTTGTCGAGCACCGGCAGCAGCTCCTTGGCCGAGCATTTGGTGGCGGGAAGAAAACGGGTTCCAAGGCCGGCGGCCGGGATGATGGCCTTCATGTTGCGGTACCTCCGATGGGTTGCTCTGCGCTTTGCATAACGAGATGAGCATACCCATCAACCCCGACAAGCAGACCTTGCTTCCCGCGGATGGCAAGTCTTGCCGTGCGAGAAGGTCTCAGGCGTCCACGAGTGGGACTACTCCACCTTGACGCCCTGCCGCTCCAGATAGTCGCACCAGCGACGCATGGTGTCCTCGGAGAGGTCGTGCTCCATGAGGCAGGCCTCGTCGTCCGCGGTGTCTGGATCGACGCCGAGCTCCTCGGTAAGGAAGAGCCGCAGCGTGCGATGGCGATGCCAGACGTCCTTGCCGTACTCGCGGCCCTGCTCGGTCAGCGTCACACGACCATAGCGGGTCTGCTCGACCATGCCATGGTCCTTGAGCGTGGCGATGGCCTTGTTGACGCTCGCCTTGGAGACCTCAAGCTGCTCGGCCACGTCTACCGAACGAATGCCCGTCTCAAATGCATCCTGGTCGACCATGATGCGATAGATGGACTCGAGGTAGTCCTCGCTTGCCATGCTGAGGCTATTGGGGCCATGAGTGTCTGTCTTGGGCATAGTTGCGTATCCTCCAGGCGAATTCACGATTGCTTTGTTTGTACCCAAAACAAGTTTCGCTTGCAAGAGAAATGCGGGAGACGGCACAGCCAGTCCCCCGCATCCTTGCAGTCTGATTCTTGGTTTTAGAGAACGGGGTCAGGCATCTCGACGCGCTCGACGTGGGCGCCCAGCCCCTGCAGCTTCTCGACGAACCGCTCGTACCCGCGGTCGATGTGATAGATGTCCGAGACGATCGTCTCGCCATCTGCGACCAGGCCCGCCATGACAAGGGCGGCACCGCCGCGAAGGTCGGGCGACTTTACCTCGGCACCGGAGAAGCCCGAGACGCCATGCACGATCGCGTGATGGCCTTCGATGCGGATGTCGGCGCCCATGCGCTGAAGCTCGCTGGCAAACATGAAGCGGTTCTCGAAGACGTTCTCGGTGATGACGCAGGAGCTGTCGCCCACCGCGAGCAGGCACATGGTCTGGGCCTGCATGTCCGTGGGGAACCCGGGGAAGGGCAGCGTCTGGATGTCGACCGAACGGATCGCGCCGTCGCGCCAGGCACGCACGCCGCGGCCCTGACGCTCGATGGCAATGCCCATCTGCTCGTACTTGCGCAGCACCAGCCCGAGATGCGCGGGATCGAAGCCGCGAACCTCGATGGGCTCGCCGCAAAGCGCGGCCGTCGCGATGAAGGTGCCCGCCTCGATGCGGTCGCCCACCACCTCGTGAGTCACGGGACAGAGGGTGTCCACTCCCTCGATCTCGATGACCGGGGTGCCGGCGCCCTTCACCTGCGCGCCCATCTCGTTGAGGAGGTTGGCCAGGTCGACGATCTCGGGCTCGCGCGCCGCGTTGTCGATGACCGTGGTGCCCTTTGCCCGGACCGAGGCCATCATGAGGTTCTCCGTGGCACCCACGCTGGCAAAGTCCAGCGTGACCGTGGTGCCGGCCAGCCCATGCGGAGCCGTGGCGTTGATGTCGCCGTGGTCGAGGTCGAACTCCACGCCCAGGGCCTGCAGGCCAAGGATGTGCATGTCGATCTTGCGGGCGCCGATGTTGCAGCCTCCCGGCATGGCAACGGTGGCCTTTCCGAAGCGACCGAGCAGGGGTCCCAGAACGGCCGTTGAGGCGCGCATCTGCGCCACCAGCTCGTAGGGGGTGACCCAGCTGTCCACCAACGAGGTGTCGATGCTCAGCGTGTGCTCGTCGACCACCGTGATGCGCGCGCCGAGGCGCGAGAGCACCTTGCCCATGACATGGACGTCCGCGATGTTGGGCACGTTGGTCAGCGTGTTGACGCCCGGGGCCAGGATGGTGGCCGCCATGAGCTTGAGCGCCGAGTTCTTTGCCCCCTCAACGGTCACCACGCCACTGACGCGATGGCCTCCCTCAATGCGAATGACGTCCAACTCGATCCTCCGTACGAAATGAGCTACTCCTGCGGCGCGTGCTGCAGCAGCAAGTCGCACCATGCAATTTTGTTGTCATAGTATGCACGACGACTGTCGTCCTCGGGGAGTGCGTCACGCGACGCTACGGCTTTCCCACGAGTCTCCTTGACGACATCCGGCTCGATGTCGTCGGCGCGGCGCGCGTGATCGGCCAGGACGATGACCCTGTCCGGCGTGATCTCGACGTAGCCACCCGAGATGATGACCTCGGTCGTCTCGCCCGGCACGCCCGCCGTGGAGACGGTGTTCAGGCGCACGACGCCGTTGCCGAGCGCGCAGATCTCCGGCGCATGGCCGGGCCAAACGCCGAGCTCGCCGGTGGCGGCGACGAGCACCATGCTCGCCACCTCGCCCTCGTAGAGCAGTCGGTCCGGACGCACGAACTGGCAGGTAATGGTTGCCATAGCTGCCTACTTTGCCATCTTCTCGGCGCGGGCGCGCACGTCCTCAATGGTGCCGGCGTAGCGGAAGGCCTGCTCGGGGATATCGTCGCACTCGCCGTCGACGATGGCCGCGAAGGAGCGAACCGTCTCGTCCACGCGCACGTAGGTGCCGGGGTTGCCGGTGAACTTCTCGGCCACGTGGAAGGACTGCGAGAGGAACTGCTGGACCTTGCGCGCACGCGCGACCACCAGCTGCTGCTCCTCGGAGAGCTCGTCCATGCCGAGAATGGCGATGATGTCCTGGAGGTCGGAGTACTGCTGCAGGATCTCCTGGGTCTTCTGGGCCACGCGGTAGTGCTCCTCGCCCACGACCTCGGGGTCAAGGGCTCCAGACGAGCTGGCCAGGGGGTCGACCGCCGGGTAGATGCCGAGCTCCGCGATGGAACGCGAGAGAACCGTGGTGGCATCGAGGTGCGTGAAGGTGGTGGCGGGAGCCGGGTCGGTGAGGTCGTCTGCGGGGACGTAGACGGCCTGGACCGAGGTAATCGAGCCCTCGCGCGTGGAGGTGATGCGCTCCTGGAGGTCGCCCATCTCGGTGGCCAGCGTGGGCTGGTAGCCGACTGCGGAGGGCATGCGGCCCAGCAGGGCCGAGACCTCGGAGCCAGCCTGCGAGAAGCGGAAGATGTTGTCGATGAACAGCAGGACGTCCTGGCCCTGGTCACGGAAGTACTCGGCCGTGGTGAGGCCGGCCAGCCCGACGCGCAGACGTGCTCCTGGCGGCTCGTTCATCTGGCCGTATACCAGACAGGTCTTGTTGATGACGCCGGACTCGGTCATCTCGAGGTAGAGGTCGGTACCCTCGCGGGTACGCTCGCCGACGCCCGTGAAGACCGACGTGCCGCCGTGCTCCTGCGCCAGGTTGTTGATGAGCTCCTGGATCAGAACAGTCTTGCCGACGCCTGCGCCGCCAAACAGGCCCGTCTTGCCACCACGGACGTAGGGCTCGAGCAGGTCGATTGCCTTGATGCCGGTCTCGAAGATCTCAGTCTGGGTGGTGAGCTCCTCGAAGGGAGGCGCGGGATGGTGAATGGGATAGTACTGGACGCCCTCGGGGACGCCCTTGCCATCAACGGGCTGGCCCATGACGTTCCACACGCGGCCGAGCGTGGACTGGCCGACCGGCATCATCATGGGCGCGCCGGTGTCGGTCACCTTGAGACCGCGCTGCAGGCCATCGGTGGACGACATGGCGACGGTGCGCACGATGTTGCCGGGCAGCTGCGACTCGACCTCGAGGATCGTGTCGATGTGGCCGGTGGGCGTGTCGACGTCGACCTTGAGGGCCGAGTAGATCGCCGGGACCTGATCGTCAAAGCGCACGTCGACCACGGGGCCCACGATGCGGACGATGGTTCCCACGCCCGCGCTCTTGTTGAGCAAGCTCATCGTGGCACGCTCGAGCACGCCGAGCTCGTTTGCCTTTGTAGTCATTACATGTCCTCCAATGCGGATGCGCCACCGATGATCTCGTTGAGCTCGGTGGTGATCGAACCCTGCCGCTCGCGGTTGTACTTGCGGCTGAGCGTTGCGATGACCTCTTTGGCGTTGTCGGTGGCCGACTGCATGGCGCGACGGCGCGCGCCGTGCTCGGCCGCGGCGGAGTCAAGCAACGCGTGGAACACAACCGTCCTGATGTAGGCCGGGATGAGGAACCCCAGCACCTCTCGGGCGGACGGCTCAAACTCGTACTCGCTGAAGTGCTCGTGCTCGATGACCTCGAGCGCCTCGGCGCTGCGCGGCTTGGCGGGCATCGTGAGCTCCTCTGCCGTAAGCGGCAGCACCTGCTCGACCACCTGCACCTGGTCCACGCGGTTGCGCGCGTGGGAGTAGTAGATGACGACACGGTCGAAGTCTCCCGACACGTAGCCATCCATCAGGTACGAGGCGATGCGGTCGGCGTCGTCCATCGTGGGCTCCGAGGAGTGGCCACTGAACGACAGGACCGGCTTGACGCCGCGGAAGGTGAAGTACTCCGTCGGCTTCTTGCCGCAGGTGATGAGCTCGGAGGCGATCCCGCGCTTGGCAAGCTCGTCCATCTCGTGCTGCACCATGCGCTGCGGCACGATGTTGAAGCCGCCCGCCATGCCACGGTCGGACGCGACGAGGACGAAGAGCACCTTGTGCTCCTCCTTGTGCGCGCTCAGCAGCGGCTGGGACTCGTCAAAGCCCGCAGAGGCCACGTTGGCCAGCATGCGGGTGATGGCGTCCTTGTAGGGCTCTGCCTCCTGGGCGCGGTCGAGCGCACGGCGGATCTTGGCCGTGGAGATCATCTCCATCGTGCGCGTGACCTGCATGGTGCTCGCTACCGAGTCGATGCGTCCCTTTATCTCACGAAGGTTGGCCATCTATTGCCCGCCTTACGCTTCCGCCGCGGCGGCGTCGTCAGCGCCCTCGTGGTTGCCGACAAACTGCTGCTTGAAGGTCTCGATGGCCTCCTTGAGCTTGTCGGAGAGCTCGTCGGAGATCTTGCCCTTGCGCACCTCTTCGCGCAGCTCCGGATGGTGCTCGTACATGTACTTGGCGAGACCGTCGCGGAAGGGCACGACCTTGTCGAGATCGAGGTCGTCGAGCATGTTCTCCTTGCCGGCAAAGATGGCGATCACCTGGTCGGCCACGTCGATGGCCGCGTAGCGCTTCTGCTTGAGCAGCTCCATCATGTGGGCGCCGTGGGTGAGCTGGTACTGCGTGGCCTCGTCGAGGTCGGAGCCGAACTGCGCGAAGGCCTGCTTCTCGCGGTAGCTTGCCAGGTCGAGGCGCAGCGTGCCGGCAACCTGCTTCATGGCCGCGAGCTGTGCGGCGCCACCGACGCGCGACACCGAGATGCCCACGTCAACGGCCGGGCGCTGGCCCTGGAAGAAGAGGTTGGACTGCAGGTAGATCTGGCCGTCGGTAATGGAGATGACGTTGGTTGGGATGTAGGCCGAGACGTCGCCCTCCTGGGTCTCGATCAGCGGCAGGGCCGTCATCGAGCCGGCGCCGTTCTCGTCGCTCATCTTGACCGCACGCTCGAGCAGACGGGAGTGCAGATAGAAGATGTCGCCGGGGTACGCCTCGCGTCCGGGCGGACGGTGCAGCGTAAGCGACATCTGACGATAGGCGACGGCCTGCTTGGACAGGTCATCGTAGACGATGAGGACGTGGCCGCCCGGATGCTCCGCATCGGCGGGGTTGCCGTCCTTGTCGTTGTACATGAAGAACTCGCCGATGGCCGCACCCGCCATGGGGGCGATGTACTGCAGCGGCGCGGAGTCGGCAGCGGTGGCCGACACGATGATGGTCTTGTCCATCACGCCGTGGCGCTCCAGCGTCTCGCGGATGGCGGCGACCGTGGAGGCCTTCTGGCCGATGGCCACGTAGATGCAGACCATGTCGCTCTCGCGCTGGTTGATGATGGCATCGATGGCGATGGCGGTCTTGCCCGTCTTGCGGTCGCCGATAATCAGCTCGCGCTGGCCGCGACCGATGGGCACCATGGCGTCGATGGCCACGAGGCCCGTCTGCACCGGCTCGCAGACCGGCTGGCGCTCCATGATGCCAGGGGCCTTGAACTCGATGGGACGACGATGCGTGGCGATGATGGGGCCCTTGCCGTCGATGGGCTGGCCGAGCGGGTTGACCACGCGGCCGAGCATGTCACGGCCGACCGGGATGCTCATGACGCGCCCGGTGGTCTGGCACTCGTCGCCCTCCTTGATGGTGTCAACGTCGCCAAACAGAACGACGCCGACCTCGTCCTCCTCGAGGTTCTGGGCGAGTCCGTAGACGGTCTTGCCCGTGGCGGAGCTGGTAAGGCGCAGCAGCTCACCGGACATGGCGGTCTTGAGGCCGCCGACGTGGGCGATACCGTCGCCCACCTCGATGACGGGCGCGGCCTCGTGCGTCTCGGCCTTGAGCTCGATGGAGGCAAGCTTGGTGTGCAGCCGCTCCATGATCGAGCCCGCCATAAGCGACTCGAAGTTCTGATTGCTCATTACTCGTCACCTCCCACGTAGTTAGAGGCGAGAGCCTTGCGGATGTTGACCAGATGCGTGCGGACCGACGCGTCACGGCGGTGGCCGCGCGCCTCGATGATGATGCCGCCGATGATCTTGGGCTCAACGTGCTCCACAAGGTAGACGGGACGGTCAAAGTCCTGCTCGCACTTCTCGATGACCTTGGCGCGCAGCTCGTCGCCCATGGGCACCGCAGTGGTCACGTCGACCGAGATGGTGAGGTCGCCGTTGTCCAGGCGCTCCTTGTATACCTGATAGACCTTGTCAATCAGGTGGTCCTCCTTGGCGTCAATCATCTCGGCGATGATGTTGAGCATCTCGGGCGAGAATTTGATGGCGTGGCGGAGCTGCTGAAGGTCGCGCGCGGAGCGGCCGCTGGCTGCGGCGGCATCCATGAGGGCGCGCGTGTAGGCCTCCACCCTATCCAAGTCGGTGCGATTAGTCTTCATTCAGACTACCCACTTCCGAAAGATACTTGATGGCAAGGGCGCGCTGCTGCTCCTCGTCGAGGGCATCGCCGATCACCTTGCTCGCGATTTCAACCGAAAGGTCGACCACCGAGCTGGAGAGCTCGGCCATGGCCTTCTCGCGCTCGGCGTCGATGACGTCGTGCGCCTTGGCGATGATGGCCTGCGACTCGCGCTGCGCCTGGGCGAGCATGTCGGCACGCAGGACCTCGGCGTCGCGCTTGGCCTCTGCGAGAACCTCGTCAGCACGCAGGTCGGCCTCCTCGAGCAGGCCGTAGTAGGCGGCCTTGGCGTCGTCGGCATCCCAGCGGAGCTTGGCGGCCTCGTCGAGGTCGCTCTGGATCTTCTCCTGGCGCTCGTCGAGGACCTTGATGATCATGGGCCAGGCCATCTTAGCCATGATGGCCCAGATGATCAGGAAGGCGATGAGCGCCGGGATGAACTCCGCAGGCTTGGGAATCAGGATGTCTGCACCGGCAGCGTAAGCCGTTGCAGGGGCTGCCAGCTGAAGCGCGATCGAAAGCGCGCCAGCAGTGGCTGCCGGCTTCGCGAAGCCCAGCTTGTTCGTGTTCATTCGAACCTCCAATAATCGGATCGTCGGTACGCTAGGCGCACTAGGCGATAAGCGTCACGACGAAGCCGATCAGGGCCAGAGCCTCAACGAAGGCCGAAGCCAAGATGAAGACGGTGAAGAGACGTCCCTGAACCTCAGGCTGACGCGCCATAGACGTCGTCGAACCATAAGCAGCAAGACCGATACCCAGACCTGCGCCAATAACACCAAGGCCGTAACCGATGACTCCCACGATTCCTCCTTTGTCATTCGCCGGAACGCCCGGCGAGTTCCAAGACACGTTATGTTCTGCGGGACGAGCCCGCGAAACGCCGATGAATACTTAGTGACCCTCAGCCTCTGCCAGCTGGATGTACACGGCAGAGAGCAGCGTGAACACGTACGCCTGAATTGCGGCGACCAGAAGCTCGACTGCGTAGATGACCAGAAGGATGACCACCCAGAAGATCGAGGCGCCGGCCTGGCCCAGGGCCTGGACCGTGAAGCCCTGCATCAGGGGCTCGAAGAACAGCGACGCCAGGATGGCGAAGGTTCCCATCACCACGTGGCCGGCAAACAGGTTGCAGAAGAGACGGACGGCCAGCGTGACCAGACGCAGGAACGTGGAGAACAGCTCGATGACCCACACCAGGGCGTTCATGGGGAAGGCCACGCCGTCGGGCGCGAGGCTCTTGATGTAGCCGATGACGCCCTTGCGCTTCATGCCCACCACGATGAAGTAGACAAACGAGACGAGGGCGAGCGCCGCCGTGGTGCCGATGCAGCCCGTGCCAGGCTTGCAGCCGGGAATGATGCCCACGATGTTGTTGATCAGGATGAAGAAGAACATGCTCGCGATAAACGGGAAGTGCTCGCGCCAGGTGTCGCCGAGAAGCGCCTTGCACAGGTCGTCGCGGCAGTACTCAACGAGGAACTCCACGCCGTTCACAAAGCGGCCCTTGGGTACCAGACCACTCTCCGCCTGCTTCTTCTTGAAGGTGAAGATGACGGCAAGCAAGATCACGATGGCAACGAACATCCAGAACGAATACTGGGTAATACCCGCGTTGAGGTCTCCGACGACCGGAGTCGAGGAGAAGCTGTTGACGAGATGGTCCATCTCCTCAGGAAGCTTATCGAGTGGATTCACCACGGTTCCTTTCTCCCGCACGAACGGGCGCATCTGCCCCCGTCATGCCTTCCTGACTGCGCATGTTCGGAAGAACATGGCGTTGAGAGTGTAGTCCTGTCACGGGCAAAACGCCATACTCCCACCATCGAATATTCACCACTGACACAATTTGGTGACAGTTGGAAACTACCCCATATTCCTGCGGGAACAATGCCAGACTTGGCGTTTGTGCCTACCCCATGCGCCTCCAGGCGACAAGGCCCGCGACGGATACGACCGCAAGAAAGCCGAGCGACATCGCTGTGCCAAAGCCCAACAGCGCCTCGCGCCACAGCAGCGCAACGGCCAGGAGCACGAGCTGCAAGACCATAAACGGCGCCACTCCGCAGGCGACGACGCATGCGATGTCGAGCCGCGTCTCCTCCTGCGCCGACCGGTGAAGCACGTAGAGCATGGGCGCGGCCCCCGCCACGCCCACCAAAGCGCCCAAAAGGACATGAATCGCGCCTGACTCGACCATGCCCGGCTTCTTATTTGGTGCCGTAGATGCGATCGCCGGCGTCGCCCAGGCCTGGAAGGATGTAGGCGTTCTCGTTGAGCTCGCGGTCGATGACGCAGGTATAAAGGCGCACGTCGGAATCGGCATCGAGAACGGCCTTGACGCCCTCGGGGCAGCTCACCAGCGTGAGGCAGCGGATGTCCTTGACGCCGGCCTCGCGCAGGTACTTGATTGCCGCGATGAGGGAGCCGCCGGTTGCCAGCATCGGATCGACCACCAGGCAGGTGCGCTCGGCGATGGAGCGGGGGAACTTGCAGTAATAGGTGCGGGGCTTATGGGTCTCGTGGTCGCGCTCGAGGCCGACGTGGCCGACGCGCGCCGACGGCACGAGCTGCAGGATGCCGTCGACCATTCCCAAACCCGCACGCAGAATGGGGATGATGGCAAGCTTCATGCCTGCGATCCTCTTGCACGTCGCAACCTCGAGCGGGGTCTCGACCTCGACATCCTCCAAAGGCAGGTCGCGAAGGGCCTCGTAGCCCTCCAGAACAGACAGCTCGGTGACAAGCTCGCGGAAGATCTTGGTGGGCGTGGACTTGTCGCGCAGGATGGACAGCTTGTGCTGCACGAGCGGGTGGTCCATAACGACGAGGCGGGGATCGGTGATGTCTGCCATGGGAGCTTCCCTTCAATGGGTATCTTTCGGACAAGTGTAGTCCTTGCGTGGGCACGCGCTGCATGACAAGTTGACTCTATACATTACCAGTCCTGTTTTATGTATGTTGGGAAACCCATATCGCATGCATCTTGACAGAAAAGGCGCCCGGGATCTATCCCGAGCGCCTGTTTTGGTGCCTGTGCGCAGCTATGCCACTAGCCCAGCTCAGGATAGAGCGGGTGGGCAGCCAGCAGCTCCTTGACCTCGGCCTTTACGGAAGCCATCGTGGCATCGTCGCCCAGGTGCGTGACGACCTCGCCAATCAGCTCGCCGATGCGCTCGGCCTCGGCCTCGCCAAAGCCGCGCGTGGTCATGGCGGCCGAACCCACGCGAATGCCGCTCGTCACAAACGGGCTGCGCTTCTCGCCGGGGATGGTGTTCTTGTTGACGGTGATGCCCACCTCGTCCAGCGCGTTCTCGGCCAGCTTGCCGGTCACGTCGTCGCCAGCGGTGGTAAGGTCAACGAGCAGCAGGTGGTTGTCGGTGCCGCCGGTGACCATGCGCAGGCCCTTGGACTCCATGCCGCGACCAAGCGCCTTGGCGTTGGCGCAGACGCCGTCGATGTAGGTGGTGAAGCTCGGCTGCAGGGCCTCACCGAAGGCAACGGCCTTGCCGGCAATCACGTGCTCGAGCGGGCCGCCCTGGCTGCCGGGGAACACGGCGCTGTTCATGCGCTTGGTGAGCTCCTCGTCGTTCCAGAGGATGAGGCCGCCGCGCGTGCCGCGCAGGGTCTTGTGCGTAGTGGTGGTCACCACGTCGGCCCAGGGCAGCGGGCTCGGATGGGCGCCCGTTGCGACGAGGCCAGCGATGTGGGCCATGTCGACCATGAGCTTGGCGCCCACGGAGTGGGCGATCTCGGCAAAGCGCTCGAAGTCGATCACGCGGGGATAGGCGGAGGCACCGGCAATGATGAGCTTGGGCTGGTACTTCTCGGCCTTGGCGGCAACGTCGTCGTAGTCGATGCGCTCGGTCTCCTCGGAGAGGCCGTAGCTCACGATGTTAAAGAGCTTGCCCGAGTAGTTTGCAGGACTGCCGTGGGTGAGGTGACCGCCGTTGGAGAGGTCCATGCCCATCACCGTGTCGCCGGGGCCGGCAAAGACGCTCTCGGCGGCGTAGTTTGCCTGGGCGCCGGAGTGCGGCTGCACGTTGGCAAAGTTGCAGCCAAAGAGCTTCTTGGCACGCTCGCGGGCGATGTCCTCGACGGCGTCGACGGCCCAGCAGCCACCGTAGTAACGGTGACCGGGTAAGCCCTCTGCATACTTATTGGTAAGGGGGCTGCCCACGGCCTCCATCACAGCAAGGCTGACAAAGTTCTCGGAGGCGATAAGCTCGATGGATGCGCGCTGACGGCTCAGCTCGTCACCCATGGCGGCAGCGAGCTCGGGATCTTGGCTGGTCAGGTGCTCAAGGTACATGAAGGCTCCTGTCTCATGCTGGATAACGTCCGTACCGTAGGGTAACCCATGAGTTGTTACCAGCAGATGACAGCTTTGACGCCCACGAGTTTGCCGCATACGGGCCACACATTTTTGACGCGCAGCTATGCCAAGGCGCCGAGAATCTCCGCCGCCGAGATGGCTCCCTCGCGGAACACCTGCGGCGTTGCGCCCATGCAGCCCACGATGGTCGAAGCCACGCCCACGGGCGCAGGGCCTGCGTCCAGCGTGAGGTCAGCCTCGGCAACGATGCGCGGCTCGACGCCCGCACCACTCGTGGCGGCCACCTCTCCATGGGTGTTTGCGCTGGTAGTTGCCAATGGGGCCGCCACCTTGCGCGCCAGGTCGCGCACGAGGTTGGAGTCGGGGCAGCGCAGGGCGATGGTCCCGTCCGCCGCGCGGTACTCCGGCGGCACGGCATCCGAGGCACGCACCACCAGCGTGAGGGCACCGGGCCAGTAGCGTACGGCCAGCTCTACGGCGTAGTCAGGCAGGTCGGCACCATAGACGGAGAGGTCGCTCGGGTCGCCGATGAGCCAGGGCAGTGTCTGCGTGCGCTCGCGATGCTTTATCTCGAAGATGCGCTCGTGGGCGGGATTTGAGGGCGTCGCCGCACAACCGATGCCATACACGGAGTCCGTCGGCATCACCAGCACGCCACCAAAGGCCAGCGTGGCAATCGCCTCGTCCATGACTGCGCGAGACGGCTTTGTCTGGTCGACCTTGACCACCGTACCCATCGTCACTCCCTCTCCCGCGTCGCCAGCAGCACGCGCGGCCGGCGCGTCAGGTCTTGGCGCACCTCGACGTGCGCCCATCCTCCCTGCTCACGGCATACGCCGGCAGCCATCTCCACGTTGTCCTCGGAGAGCTCGAGAGCCATCGTCCCGCCCGGCCTCAGCGCGACGGGCGCCAGGTCCAGCAGCCGACGGAAGACGTCAAGCCCGTCCGGCCCGCCGTCGAGCGCCAGATGCGGCTCGTGGTCCTTGACCTCGGGCGGGACCTCGTTCTCCAGCACGGCCGTCGGAATGTAGGGCGGGTTGGAGACGAGCAGGTCAAAGGTGCCCATGAGCGCCTCGGGGACGCCGGAGGCCAGGTCGCACTCCACCACGTCCACCACGCCTGCAAGCTCCAACGCGTCGCGATTGCGCGTTGCCAGCGCCACCGCCCGCGGAGAGATATCGGTTGCAATCACGCGCGTCCCCGGGCACTCGGTCGCCAGCGAGAGCGCGATGCAGCCCGTGCCCGTGCCAATCTCCAGCACACGCGGCGCGTCGATACCCGCAAGTGCCTCGAGACACCCGTCTACCAGCACTTCTGTCTCAGGACGCGGGATGAGCACGCCCTTCTCGCAGCGCATGACGATGTGACGGAAGGGCATCTCGCCGGTCACGTATTGCAGGGGCTCCCCGCGACCGCGCCGTGCCACGGACTCATGCATCAGGGCCAGCTCGTCGGGGGTGAGCGGCCTGTCAAAGTTGGTGTACACCTCGACGCGCGTCAGGCCTGTGGCGGCGCACAGCAGCCACTCGGCAGACAGGCGCGGGCGCTCGTCGCCCTTGCGCTGCAGGTAGCCGACCGTCCAGTCGAGCACGCGCTGGACGGTCCAGACGTCGGTTGGCACGAGCTGCTTACACCGCCTCGGCGAGCTTCTGGGCGCGCTCTGCGGCGGCCAGGGCATCGATGACCGTGACCAGCTTGTCGCCGAGCAGCACGCCGTTGTAGGTGGCGTTGAAGCCGATGCGGTGGTCGGTCACGCGGTCCTGAGGCTGGTTGTAGGTGCGGATCTTCTCGGCGCGGTCGCCGCGGCCAATCTGGCCCATGCGCTCGGCACCGAGCTCGGCCTGCTGCTTCTCCAGCTCCATCTCGTACAGGCGGGCGCGCAGCATCTGCATGCAAACCTCGCGGTTCTGGATCTGCGAGCGCTGGTCCTGCGACTGCACCACGGTGTTGGTGGGCAGGTGCGTGATGCGCACGGCGGAGTAGGTGGTGTTGACGCCCTGTCCGCCGGGGCCGGATGCGCAATAGGTGTCGATGCGCAGGTCCTCGGCGGCAATCTGGATGTCGATGTCGTCGGCCTCGGGCATGACGACCACGGTGGCCGTGGAGGTCTGGATGCGGCCCTGGCTCTCGGTGACGGGCACGCGCTGCACGCGGTGGACGCCACCCTCGTACTTCATCACGGAGTAGACCTTGTCGCCCGTGACCTTGAACTCGATGGTCTTGAAGCCGCCTGCGTCAGAGGGGCTGGCCGAGAAGACCTCGATCTTCCAGCCGCGGCTCGACGCGAAGCGCTCGTACATCTTAAAGAGGTCGCCGGCAAAGATGGCCGCCTCGTCGCCACCCGCGGCACCGCGAATCTCGACGATGGTGTCCTTCTCGTCGTTGGGGTCGCCGGGGATGAGCATGACCTTGATCTCGTCCTCGAGGCCAGGGAGCTTGGCCTCGTTGGCGTTGAGGTCCTCCTGCAGCATCTCCTTCTCGTCAGGGTCGGAGGTCTCGCGCAGCATCTCCTTGGCGACATCGATGTCGTCAAGCGCGGTCAGGTACTCGCGCGCCTTGGCGGCCAGCGGCGCCTGGTTTGCGTGCTCCTTGGCGATGCGCGCGTACTCCTTGGGATCGGAGACCACCGCAGGGTCCACCATCTTCTTCTCGAGCTCGGCATATGCCTCGAGCAGCTTTTCTAGCTTGTCACGCATGAGTGCTCCTTGATTGATGCCGCAGTGGCGGCCGTGGATGTTCAGCCTTATTAAGATACCACCGCGAGCGGGGTTTCTAATCAGTTGGCGCAATTGCGTGAGCCGTGTCGCACAGCTTGCGCACAAAGCCCCACAGCGAGGAGCCAGAACGGGCTTGGCCTTTGGCATCATTTTGCGGTTGTCTGATGTCATTTTGCTGCTCTCGGCCCAACTTAGCCCAGGGCATATGAAGTGCCCCGTTTGGCGAATATCCGAGTCCCTTTATTGGATTTCTCTTTCATTGTGTTAGATGATTTGACTAGGCGTTTAACCGTTTAGAAACAGTCATGTTTACAGGAAAGGAACCTATTCATGATTCACGTATATTCTGAGATCGGTACGCTCAAAACCGTTATGGTCCACCGTCCCGGTAACGAGCTGAAGCAGATTCATCCCTCCATGCTCGAGGAGATGCTCTTTGAGGACACCCCCTTCCTGCCCTCTACCCAAGCCGAGCATGACGTGTTTACCAACATCCTGCGCGATAAGGGCATCGAGGTCCTGGACATGCGCGACCTCTTCAAGGAGGCCATGAAGGACGACTGGATGCGCTCCAACTTCACGCGTGAGTTTGTCGCCGCCTCCGAGTTGCCCTCCGAGGGCCTGGCCAACTCCGTGCATTCCTACTACAACTCGCTCGACCTCGAGGACTTTGTCGAGACCGTCTACTGTGGCATCCGTGGCGATAACCCCGCCATCAGCGACGTGACCACCCTGGCAGGCCTCGTAGCCAAGCAGGACCTCTTCCTCGTCAAGCCGCTGACCAACACCCACTTCACCCGCGACAGCTCCATCAACGTGGGCGACTCCTACATCCTCTCCCGCATGCGCATGGCCGCCCGCAAGCGCGAGCCGCTCATGATGAAGTACATCGTCCAGACCGCTCCCGCCTACAAGGGCAAGATCATCGACAACCTGTATCCCGACAAGTACAACTACGTGCTTGAGGGCGGCAACTTCATGGTGCTGAACAAGGACACCGTCTGCATCGGTTCCAGCCAGCGCACCGAGCCGCAGGCCATCGAGATCGTCGCCGAGGAGCTGTTCAAGCACGGCTTCAAGTCCGTGTACGTCTTTGACCTCGAGCAGAACCGCCAGAACATGTACCTGGACGACATGCTCTCCATGGTCGACCACGACACCTTCATCTACAACCCGCTGCTGTCGGGCAACGTCCCCGTGTACAAGCTGAGCTGGAGCGACTACGAGCAGCCGCAGGCCACTTTCGTGAGCGACGACTGGCGCAAGGCTCTGTGCGAGGCGCTGGACACCGATTGGGTCAACCTCATCCCCTGCGGTGGCGACGACCCCATCGCAAGCGCTTGGGAGACCTGGAACATGGGCTCCAACGTGCTGGCCATCGCCCCGGGCGAGGTCATCGGCTTCGTGCGCGCGGAGGTCACCCTGGGCCTGCTGGAGAAGGCAGGCCTCAAGGTTCACGCCTTTGCCGCACCCGAGCTCTCCCGCGGCCGCGGCGGCTGCCGTTGCATGTGCCTGCCGATCGATCGCGCAGACGACTAGGCGCTTGCCGAAATAGCCAGAACGACGGAGCCATCGCCCAAGGACGGTGGCTCCGTTCTTTACTGCCGATGAGGCATCCGGACGTGGCTATAGGGGACACTCGAGCTCGACGAGGTCTGTCAGCTGTTTGCCGGCTTCGAATATTGGATGATCGTAGGCGCGTACGAAGTAGCCCTGATCGCGACGCACGATGGAGAGGCCGCAGCTCTCGTAGAACGGCACCGTCAGAGGGCTGTCGCCCGTGCAAATGCGCAGGCGCGAGTAACGTGGGGCATAGATGCGCTTGACATGCTCAATCATGGCCTGTCCATAGCCCCTACGCTGGGCAGACGGCACAACGGCAAGGTTCTTGACCTCACACACGCCGTTGCCCTCGTCGGTTACCACACACTCGGCGCATACCGATCCGCCATCCACGAGAACCCACATCTCGCCACGCGAGAGATAGCGCTCGACGAGACTCCACTGCTCATCGGCAAGCAGGAGCAGCTCGCGGTATTGCAACTTCTCTGCCTCTGATACACGCGTGATTTGCATTGCTTGCTCCCTGATGTGCCGCTATACAGGTCACATTCTACTGTGAGGTGAAGCGAAAGCCATGTCCGTATGTCCAAGGGCATGGCAAAGAACGAGCTTGCATAAGAAAACGGGGTTCCACCCTTGTGGAACCCCGCTCCGGGAGAGCTTCTTGATTTCGTGTTACTCGGAGATGACGTTCTCGACCTCGTCGTACTCGATTCCGTCCTGCCCGACGCCCTCGTTCTCGGCGGCCTCGGCCTCGTCCGTAGCGGCCTCGACGGAGACGACCTGCACCTGCTCCTCGACCACGATGGTGATGTTGAGGTTCTGGCCATCGGCGGTAGTGGCGAGGACCACGTAGGTGCCGCCGTCCTGGGAGACGATGCCGGCGTACTGGATGCCCTCGAGCTCGGTGCCCTCGGTGGCCTTGGCGAGGAGGCCGGCGGCCTTCTCGTCGAGCTCGGCCTGTGCCTTGGCCTCCGCCTCGGCCTGGGCGGCAGCCTCGGCCTGTGCCTTGGCCTCAGCCTCGGCCTGGGCGGCAGCCTCGGCCTCTGCCTTCGCCTGGGCCTCCGCCTCGGCCTTCGCCTGGGCCTCCGCCTCTGCCTTGGCCTTCGCCTCGGCCTCCGCCTTGGCCAGGGCCTCGGCCTCTGCCTGGGCCTTCTTCTCCGCTGCGGACTTCTTCTCGGCCGCCTTCTTCTCGGCGGCCTTCTTCTCGGCGGCCTTCTTCTCCGCTGCCTTCTTCTCCGCTGCCTTCTTCTCCGCTGCCTTCTTCTCGGCCGCCTTCTTCTCGGCTGCAGCCTTCTCCTGGGCCTTCTTCTCGGCGGCCTTCTTGGCCTCCTCGGCCTTCTTCTCCGCGGCCTTCTTCTCGGCCGCCTTCTTCTCCTCAGCCTTCTTCTCCGCTGCCTTCTTCTCCTCAGCCTTCTTGGCCTCCTCGGCCTTCTTCTCGGCCGCCTTCTTCTCGGCGGCTGCCTTCTCCTGGGCCTTCTTCTCGGCGGCCTGCTTCTCGGCCGCGGCCTTCTCGGCGGCCCGCTTGGCCTCCTCGGCGGACCTCTTGGCCTCGGCGGCCTCCTTCTCGGCGGCCTTCTTGGCCTCCTCGGCCTTCTTCGCGGCGGTGTCGGCCTTGTCGGCGGTATCCGCGACGGCGGCGATTGCGGCGGGCTCCTGCCCGGGCTGCGGGGCCGGGGCCTTGGCCGGGGCGCCCAGGATCAGGGAGCCGGCGAGCACGATCGAGGCGATGGCCGCCGCGGCGCCGCTCAGCACGAGGGGCGTGCGCTTGGCGGCGCGGGCGCTGCCGCTGCGGGGGTACATGCTGTCGACGGTGTTGGTGTTGGGGGTGGTCTCGTAGAGGTTGGTGACGGGGTTCGTGTTCAGGTGCTTGGCGCTCATCGTTTTCTCCTCTTGGTTGCGCTCTCGCTTGTCGTCTATTAGTACGAAGGCACCCCGCCGTTCGTCTCAAAATAGTTGGGACTTTTTTCTGACAAAAACGGATTCTTCTTCTGTCGCTCTCCGCGATACAGCTAAAGCGCTGGTCAACAGGCTGTCCCCTGGCTTCCGTCATGACGCCTGCACAACATGAGGCTATAAAACCCCATTCAACTGGCACGTACTGCCACCATGCATCACTCTTGTATCTGAAACACGGGCACGCGCACCGCCGGAGGTGAGAGCATGGGCAGCTTTATCGATAGGGGCTTCTCGCGCGATGCGATAACCATCATCGTTGGATCGATCATCTTTGCCGTTGGCCTCAACTGTTTTGAGATTCCCAACGGCCTCGCTGCAGGAGGTGCGACGGGACTGGCCACTATCGCAGCGGAGCTCTGTCGGCGCAGCTGACTTCCCGTGTTGCCGATAGGCATGTAAGTGCTGGCTCTGAACGCCTTGCTCATGGTGGCGGTCATACGTGAGGGCGGACTCCGTTACGCCGCACGGTCAATCATCGGCATGGTGGCATCCGCCCTGGCAACCGACCTGTTGGCGGGATCGCTTCCTGTACTGGGCAACGGCGACCTGCTTCTGTGCGCACTCTGGGGCTGAGCCGTCTGCGGTCTCGGCCTGGGACGGGGCTGCACCGAGCTGCTTGCGCGTGGAGGCTACACTGGCATCGAACGGCCTGTGCTCATGGTGGTACTCACCCGTCCGGAGATGGCCTACCTGCGCCACATCGTGGCCGAAGTCGATCCGCGCGCCACGGTGATCGTGGGAAAGATTCACGAGGCAAGTTACAACGAGTTTTAGCGACATCGAGGGATTGCCCCAAATGCCGCCGAAAAGAACGAGGGCCCCGCGCCAACAGGGCCCTCGTAAAGAGGAGGTTATGTTGGGTTGTGCTACTCGGCGTCAGCCTCGGTGGTCTCGGTGACCTCAGCCTCGGTGGTCTCGGTCTCGGTGGTCTCGGTCTCGGTGAGCTCGATGTCGTTGCCGTTGGAATCCTTGGCGGAGACGATCTCGTCGTTCTCGATGGTGACCGTGATCTTCTCGCCGGACTGGGTGGTTGCGGAGATGACCCACTTGCTGCCCTCGTTGGAGACGATGGAGTCATACTTGACGCCCTCGAGCTTGGTGTCCTTGGTGGCCTTGGCGAGGAGGTCGGTTGCCTTGGCATCAGCCTCTGCCTTGGCGGCAGCCTCGGCCTCTGCGGCGGCCTTGGCCTCAGCCTCTGCCTTTGCCTGCGCCTCAGCCTCTGCCTTTGCCTGCGCCTCAGCCTCAGCGGCGGCTTGAGCCTCTGCCTCGGCCTGGGCCTTGGCCTCAGCCTCTGCGGCTGCCTTGGCCTCAGCCTCTGCCTTTGCCTGGGCCTCGGCCTCAGCCTGGGCCTTGGCCTCTGCGGCCTTCTTGGCCTCGGCTGCCTTCTTCTCAGCGGCCTTCTTCTCCTCGGCCTTCTTGGCCTCTGCGGCCTTCTTCTCGGCGGCCTTCTTCTCGGCAGCGGCCTTCTCTTCAGCGGCCTTCTTCTCGGCTGCCTTCTTCTCGGCGGCGGCCTTCTCTTCAGCGGCCTTCTTCTCGGCTGCCTTCTTCTCCTCGGCCTTCTTGGCCTCCTCCGCCTTCTTCTCAGCTGCCTTCTTCTCCTCGGCCTTCTTGGCCTCCTCCGCCTTCTTCTCGGCAGCCTTCTTCTCCTCGGCGGCCTTCTTGTCGGCAGCAGCCTTCTCGGTCTTCTGAGCGGCCTCGTCAGCCTTCTTGTCCAGAACGGTCACGGCCGCGGCGGGAGCCTGGCCGGGCTGGGGGGTCGGGGTCTTGGCCGGGGCACCGAGGATCAGGGAACCGGCGAGCACGATGGAGGCGACGGCAGCCGCGGCCCCGCTCAGCACGAGGGGCGAGCGCTTGGCGGCGCGGGCGTTGCCGGTGGCGCGGTAGATGTTGTTGGTGGGCTGGTAGAGGTTGGTCTCGGGGTTGGTGTGCAGGTTCTTGTTGGCGCTCATTGTTTTCTCCTCTTGGGTTGTGCGCTCTCTCTTGTCACCTATTGGTACCGAGCCAGCCACAAACCGTCTCAAAAAAGTTGAGGTTTTTTCTCCTCGCGCCATAAGAGTTTCCAAAAGGAGTGCGGACCCGTGTAAGAACGCCAACGTTTCCGCAGGTAGAACGTGAAAAGGTCGACCGCGAGAAAACCCGCGGCCGACCCTGTGTCTCAAGCCCAAGTCTTACTCTGAGAGCTTCTTAAAACTGCACGACCTCCTGATTGCGCTCCTCGCGACGCTGCAGCATTCCCACGCGCAGGGAGCGAATCGCGTAGCCCATCATGAACAGGAAGGCCAGCCCACGAACCGGAGCGCCAACGTACGGCAGGCCGCAGAGCAGCCCCACCAGAATGCCCATCAGGATGGCGGACTTGAAGCGCCCCATGTTGGGGAAGATCAGTCGCCCGAGGGCAGCCGCGGTGAAGCCATTGGACACCAGCGCGATGGCGCAAACCGCAAGAAGTGCGGCAAGCGAGGCCGGGATGGTCACGATCGGCACGCACAGAAGGACGATGAGAAGCAGAACGACAATCGTTCCAAGCACGGCCGCGCCGAGGTAGCCGCCTACGCTCTTCTTGAGAAGGGTGCCGGCCCCTGCGGTGTGATCGCTGGCAACCCACTCGGCCAGAAGGGCGATAAACAGGCAGCTTGCGACGTTAACTGCCAAGAAGATGGGGTCGATGGCCGACATGAAGTCTGCCGGCTCGTCTGGGGTCTCGACAATCTCCAGCTTGTTCTCTGCGATTACGGCACCGTCAGCGATCTTGGGCTGCGAATCAGTCTTGCCACTCAGCGTACCGTCGATCTGAGCGTTCTCACCAATCTCGATCGAGTTCGCCGCGATGTGGACGTCGCCAGTCACGAGACCATCGATGACCGCCTTGTCCGCATAGATCCACAGGTCGCCGGTGACGCCCGAGAAGCTTGCCGTCTGCCCGGCCAGGGCGATGGCATTGGCCGTGCTGTCGGCAACGGTGAGCTCCTGGCCAGCCAGCGTGATGGCCTCGCCCGCCTTGCTGTTGGTCAGCTTGATGACGCGGCCCGAGAGGCGATAGCTGCCCGCCGCGTTGGAGTCCTTCACGATGATGGTCTCGCCAGCGCCAATGACGTCATTGGCGGCCTTGTATTCGGTGAGCTCAATCTTCCTGTCGGCCCACAGGAGGTCGTTGCCCATGAGCGAGGAGCCCTTGGGACCCTCCTTGGCCTTTGCCGCAGGCGCCTGCTGGTCCTCGGCAGCCGCGGCAACTGCCTCCTCGGCTTCGGCCACCGTGCTCTTCTCGTCGGCCTTGGCGTCCGTGCTTTTCTCGTCGGCCTTGGCATCCTTGTTCTTGTCGTCAGTTGCGTCCTTGTCGTCAGCCTTGGTCTCTGTGGCTGCGACGGTTTCGGTCGTTTCCTCGTCGGCGTACGCAAGGGGCGTGGTGCCAAATGCCACCACAAGGGCGGCGAGCACCAGTGCCGCGATCACCAAACGGCTACGGTTGGATTTGATGTGTGAAAGCAAGCAATCTAGCACGTCAATCAGCCTCGTTTCTCCTGTGTTTAATGCCTGGCACCCATCGATGTAACGCCTATTCTGCTTGTTTTTCAAGGGTTGAATCAACGTCTGATAAACGGATGGTCGCTTCGCGTTGCCAGATGGCTGTTCGAGCAGCTGAGGAGCCTGACAGGGACGAAGCGCGGCTGCAAACGGGTGTGCTGCCGGAGACCTCAGCCGCAGCGCTACCCTATCATGGAGCCATCGCCGCCCTCGCCACGCTTACAAGGAACCGTCCATGCACGACGCACGCAACACATCCCCCTCCGCTGAGCAGCGTCTTGTCAGCTCTTTGGAGAAGCGCGGCTTCGTGGCGCAGGGCCGTTCAAAGTGGGGCGAACCCGTCTTACGCACCATCCCAGCGGGGCACGAGCCACAGCGCACCAAGGATGCCAGCGCCTTACAGCGCAGGTTTGTGGCCTGCGCCCACGGCACGCCCTCCCCCGGCGACGAGCTGTGCGCCAGCTGGGTCGAGCAGGCCTTCTCGCGGCTGGGCCTTGGTGTCGTGCTGGGAGACGCTGCCCAGCTCTACCAGAGCTACTGCCACTACGATGATCCCGCAGACCTCTTGGTAGGGATGATCGTGGCCGTTCCGCAGCACCCCTACTCGGTGCAAGGCACCATCCATGGCCATGTGGGCCTCTATATAGGCAACGACCTCGTTATGGACAGCATCGAAGGCCGTACGCGCAAGGTCCCCCTCACCCTGTGGCTCAGCGCGTATGGACTCATGGCCCCTCCGCGCTGGGGGTGGCTCGGCAGCATGGGACTCTCCTGACACGTGTACGCGCGGCGCTAAACCTTAAAGTACAATCCAGCTATTGTTGTCGGCGTGGAGGTGCCCATGGAGCTGCGTGTCCTCAAATACTATCTCGTGGTAGCCCAAGAGGGCAACATCACCAATGCCGCCACACGCCTGCACATCGGCCAGCCCACGCTGTCGCGCCAGCTCAAGGAGCTGGAACAGGAACTTGGCCAGAAGCTCTTCGTACGCCAGGCACACGGCATCAGGCTCACTGAAGCGGGCCAGAACTTGCGCCTTTCAGCCAAGGAGATGGTTGCCATCTCCGACAAAATCGAGCAGGACTTCGCCCTCATGGCCACCAATCCGCTCGGCGACATTTACATCGGCGGCTTCGACGGATATCTCGGGGAGGGTGCCAAGCTCATGCGTATCGGCCTGGAACGGAATCTTGGGGCCACCGTGCACTACACCTCATGCTGCTCCAGCGATGCACTGACGATGCTCGACCGCGGACTTATCGACTTCGCCATCGTCTCGCAGATTGTCAGGATCGATCACTACGAGGCGATTCGTTTTGCGAAAAAGGGCCAGTGGATTGCCCTCATGAGGGCTGACAACCCCCTCGCGACAAAAGAGCGTCTCGTTGTCGAGGACCTCGCGCAGGAACCGCTCGTTATGTACGACCAAGCCCTCAAAACGCCATACGAGTACAACAGCCTTGCCCAGTGGTTTGGAGACAGCTTCCCTCGGCTCAACATAGTCGCCACCTCCAACCTCACAGCCGCGCTTATTGCCCTTGCCCAGGAAGGAATAGGCACTCTGCTCACCTGGGAGAGTATCGCAACCATCAGCACTCACGACATGGCGATAATCCCACTGTGTCCCGAGCTGGCGGCCCGGGGAGCACTTGTGTGGCACAAGGACCGGCCCCTCTCGCCAGCAGCTACGCGCTACCTCTCGCTTCTCAAAGAGCTACTAGACACTGGCGTAATACCTTAAGGGCATTTCTCTTTATCTAAACTGGGCATTTTCTTTGCACGCAGCATGCACCTACAATAGACGAATGTGGAGGAATCATGGACGCCTCAGCTAGAGTCGCCCTTGTCCTTTGCGTCCATTGGGAGAGAACGATTGCAGGAAAAGGAGGTAGTTGAATGGTAAGCATTGTCCTAGCCAGCCATGGCAGGTTCTCCGAGGGCATCAAGGAGTCTGGACAGATGATCTTCGGTCCGCAGGAGGACGTCGAAGCCGTTGTCCTGACGCCCGAGATGGGTCCCGACGACTTCCGCGCCAAGGTTCTGGCCGCCATCGACACGTTCAACCAGAAGGAGCAGGTGCTCTTCCTGGTGGACCTGTGGGGCGGCACGCCGTTCAACCAGATCAGCAAGCTCATCGACGAGCGTGGCGGCGAGGACTGGGTTGCCGTCACCGGCATGAACCTGCCGATGGTCATCGAGGCTTACGGCGACCGCATGGGCATGGACACCGCCAAGGAGATCGCTCAGGCCATCAAGCCCGAGTCCAAGGGCGGCATCCGCATCAAGCCGGAGTCCTGCGACACCGAAGATGCCGCAGCGCCCGCAGCAGCAGCTCCGTCCAAGGCGCCCACCGGCGCCATCCCCGAGGGCACCGTCCTCGGCGACGGCAAGATCGACATCGCCTTCGCGCGCATCGACACCCGTCTGCTGCACGGCCAGGTGGCAACCACCATCACCAAGATGGTCAATCCCGACCGCATTATCGTGTGCTCCGACGCCGTTGCCCATGACGACCTGCGCAAGTCCATGATCGAGCAGGCGGCTCCTCCCGGAGTCAAGGCCCACGTCGTGCCCATCTGGAAGATCGTCGAGGTCTCGAAAGACCCGCGTTTTGGCGACACGCGCGCCATGCTGCTGTTCGAGACCCCGCAGGACCTGGAGCGTGCCCTCGAGGGCGGCGTGGAGATCAAGGAAGTCAACCTTGGTTCCATGGCCCACTCGCTCGGCAAGGTCGTCGTTACCAACGCTGTAGCTATGGATCAGGCCGACGTCGACTGCCTGGAGCGCATTGCGGCTAAGGGCGTCAAGGTCGAGGTCTATAAGGTTCCTGCCGACTCGCATGAGCCGCTCGATGCCGTGCTCAAGAAGGCCAAGGCCGAGCTCGCGGCCAAGAAGTAGAAGAAGGAGGATAGCGCATGAATCCTATTTCGATGCTGCTCGTCATCGTCGTCGCGTTCTTCGCCGGCATGGAGGGCATTCTCGACGAGTTCCAGTTCCATCAGCCGCTGATCGCTTGTACGCTCATCGGCATCGTGACCGGCCATCCCACTGAGGGCATCATCCTCGGTGGCACCCTGCAGATGATGGCTCTTGGTTGGGCCAACATCGGCGCGGCCGTCGCTCCCGACGCGGCTCTCGCCTCCGTCGCCTCCGCAATCATCATGGTCAAAGGCCTGGGTGGCGCAGACATGGAGACCGCCATCAACACCGCAATCGCACTGGCCGTGCCTCTGTCGGTTGCTGGTCTGTTCCTCACCATGCTCTGCCGTACCATCGCCATCCCGATGGTTCACTTCATGGATGCCGAGGCCGAGAAGGCCAACTTCAGGGGCGTCGAGATGTGGCAGCTCCTGGCTATTGGCCTGCAGGGCATCCGTATCGCCATTCCGGCCGCCATGCTGTGCATGATTCCGGCCGAGGCCGTTACCGCCATGCTGCAGGCAATGCCTGACTGGCTGGCCGGTGGCATGGCCGTCGGCGGCGGCATGGTTGCTGCCGTTGGTTACGCCATGGTTATCAACATGATGGCGACCCCCGAGGTCTGGCCCTTCTTCGCACTCGGCTTCGTTGTCGCGTGCATCCCCAGCATCACCCTCATCGGCCTTGGCGTCATCGGTGTTGCGCTCGCACTCATCTACCTGGGCCTCAAGGACCTTGCCAAGCAGGGCGGTGGCGCTAGCGGTGGCTCGGGCGATCCGCTCGGCGACATCCTCAACGACTACTAAACCGCTACGCCTCTAAGGAGTGTGATAAACAATGGCAGAGAATGAAGTCAAGCTTTCTGTTGCTGATCGTCGTTCAGTGTGGTGGCGCCATCAGTTCCTGCAGGGCTCTTGGAACTACGAGCGTATGCAGAACGGCGGCTGGTGCTACGCCATGATTCCGGCCATCAAGGCTCTCTACAAGGACAAGGAAGAGCAGGCCGCAGCACTCAAGCGTCACCTCGAGTTCTATAACACCCAGCCCTTCGTGTCCGCCCCGATCATCGGCGTTACCCTCGCACTCGAGGAGGAGCGCGCCAATGGCATGCCGGTCGAGGACCAGACTATTCAGGGCGTCAAGGTCGGTATGATGGGCCCGCTGGCTGGCGTCGGCGACCCCGTGTTCTGGTTCACCATCCGCCCGATTCTCGGCGCACTTGGTGCCTCCATGGCCATGGGCGGTTCCATCGTCGGTCCGCTGCTGTTCTTCATTGCTTGGAACATCATTCGTATGGCCTTCCTGTGGTACACGCAGGAGTTTGGTTACAGCGTGGGCACCACCATCGCCAAGGACCTCTCCGGCGGCCTGCTTGGCAAGGTGACTGAGGGTGCCTCCATCCTCGGTATGTTCATCATCGGTGCTCTGGTCCAGCGCTGGGTGTCGATTTCCTTCACCCCGGTCGTCTCCAAGATTGAGCAGGCTGCAGGCGCCTACATTGACTGGGCCAACCTTCCTGCGGGTTCCGATGGCATCAAGGAAGCACTGACTCAGTACAACGCAATTGGTGGCACCGCCCTTGATTCAATCAAGGTCACCACGCTTCAGGACAACCTCGACCAGCTCATCCCGGGCCTGGCTGCCGTATGCCTCACGCTGCTGTGCTGCAAGCTCCTGAAGAAGAACGTCTCCCCGATCACCATCATCCTGGCGCTCTTCGCCGTGGGTATCGTCGGACGTCTCCTGGGCTTCATGTAAGCAGTCCTCCCGCGAGACAAAACCATCCCCTGTCTCGCGTCCCTTCCCTTGACAGCCGCCCGGCCAAGTTGTGCTACCGTAACTTGGCCGGGCGGCTGGCCCTTAACCACCGCAGCCTTCCAGAGAGGACCGCGCATGGCACAGTCACAGAACAGCTCCGTCGATTTCACGATCAAGGCGACCTCGTTTGCCGGCATGGGAACCTACGGAGACCTCATGGTGGGTAATGCGGCTCTCGAGTTCTACAACGAGAAGAACCCCGAGGACTTCATCCAGATTCCCTGGGGCGAAATCGACCACATCGCCGCCGAGGTCATTGGCAATAAGATCACGCGCTTCGCGGTGTTGCTCAAGCAGGGCGGCCACTTTGCCTTCTCCACGCGCGACAACAAGGCAACACTGCGCGCAGTGCGCGAGTACGTGGGCGAGGACAACCTCGTGCGCTCGGCCTCGTTTGCCGACGTTATCAAGGCCGGCGTACGTGGCCTGGGGCGCCGTCTCACCGGTCGCGGTTAAGGCGGGTCGCACGGCTACGGTAACGGCCCCTTCCTGAGCCTCGGCCCTCCACGTCACAGCACTTGATTGGTACTGCGGGATGTACCATAGGCGTTATCGAAATCCGTGGCCACAATCCGGCCGGGAGGAGCCATGAAGCACCAGGGAACCAGAATCCTTGAGACCGAGCGGCTCGTGTTGCGGTGCTTCCGTGACACCGATGCGCAGGCCATGTTTGACAACTGGGCAAACGACCCAGAGGTCACGCGCTTTCTTACGTGGCAGCCGCACCGGGGCATTGACGTCACACGAAGCGTCCTGAGCGATTGGATTCGCGCCTATGAGCGGTCCAGCTTCTATCAGTGGGCCATCTGCCTGCGCAAAACCGACGAGCCCATTGGCTCCATCAGCGTGGTGAACTGCCAGAAGGACATCGGCTCCTTTGAGATCGGCTACTGCATCGGCAGGGACTGGTGGCGGCGGGGCATCATGAGCGAAGCCCTACAGGCTGTCACTGACTATCTGTTTGCCGAGGTGGGAGCCTTGCGCGTCTGCGCCGACCACGACAGCCGCAACCCCAACTCTGGGCGGGTCATGCGCCATTGCGGGATGACCTATGAAGGGACCCTGCGCCAAGCGTGTCGCAGCAATGCAGGAATCGGCGACATGTGCGTGTACGCCATCCTGCGCAGCGAATGGGAGGCGCGACGGGCTCATACAGCTGCGGATAACCGCGATCGCCCGGGCGTTGGAGACGATTCCCTCTAGATGAGTCCGCGGTCGAGGACGCTCGGGCGTATTTGACCGTCCAAGGCGGACGCTTCTCGTTCCGTGAAATTAAACCCCGTGCAACCTGAAGAATATCAGCGAAACGCCCGGTTCTTGCCGCTTTGGTAGGGTTCCGCTCACAAGGTTAGCTCCCAACCGTCCACCATTCCTCGATGACCGCGAATTCAGGACAAAGGGGCTGGTCGCGACGTACTCGCAACCAGCCCTTAGCCTCGCAATATGTGATTCGCGCCTACTTGATCATCGCGTGGATGTCCTGCAGCGCATTCACGCCTGCACTCTCGTGCTTGCGCATGGTTGAGACGCCAATCGCCGCCGCACGCGCCGCCGCCATCGTCGTCATAAACGGGATGTGCGCACGGATCGACTCCTTGCGGATGTAGGACCCATCGGTGTTGGACGCACCGTCGCCCTGCGGCGTGTTGACGATAAGGTCGATCTGGCCGTTCTTGATCGCGTCCGTGATGTTGGGGCGACCCTCACGCTGCTTGAAGATCACCGTTGCGGGGATGTCATGCTCGGCGAGGAATGCCGCCGTGCCGCGCGTGGCGATGATCTGGAAGCCGGCGTCCACGTAACGCTGTGCGACCTCGGCCAGCTCATCCTTGTTCTTGTCGGCAACGGACATGAGCACGTTGCCCGCGTTGGCCAGCGGCATGCCCGTGGCCTCCTGCGACTTGACGAAGGCCTCGCCAAAGGTCGGAGCCAGGCCCAGGACCTCACCCGTGGAACGCATCTCGGGTCCGAGGATCGGGTCGACCTCGGGGAACATCGAGAACGGCAGTACGGCCTCCTTCACGCCGTAGAAGGCGTACTTGGCCTCCTTGAGCTCGACCACGGGAGACGGACGGCCCGTGAGCTCGCCGGTGATGGCATCGGTCGCGACCTGCACCATCTGGATGCCGCAGACCTTGGACACCAGCGGCACCGTGCGGCTGGCGCGCGGGTTGGCCTCGATGCAGTACACCACGCCGTTCTCGATGGCGTATTGGATGTTCATCAGGCCCACCACGTGCATCTCCTGCGCGATGCGGCGCGTGTACTCCTTGATGGTCGCCAGGTTCTCGTCGGAGATGGTTACCGACGGCAGCACGCAGGCGGAGTCGCCGGAGTGCACGCCCGCAAGCTCGACGTGCTCCATAACCGCAGGTAAATAGGCATGCAAGCCATCGCAGATCGCGTCAGCCTCGCACTCGAGGGCATGCTGCAGGTAGCGGTCGATGAGAATGGGGCGGTCGGGCGTGACGCCGATGGCGGCTGCCATGTAGGCGCGCATGTGCTCGTCGTCGAAGACGACCTCCATGCCACGGCCGCCGAGCACGTAGCTCGGGCGCACCATGACCGGGTAGCCGATCTCGTGCGCGGCGTCGAGGGCCTCGTCCACCGTCACGGCCATGGCGGACTCGGGCATGGGCACGCCCAGCTTGTCCATCATGGCGCGGAACTCGTCGCGGTCCTCGGCCAGGTCGATGACCTCGGGCGTCGTGCCCAGGATGCGACAGCCGGCTGCCTTGAGCTCGCTCGCGATGTTGAGCGGCGTCTGTCCGCCAAACTGCACGATCATGCCGAGCGGCTGCTCCTTCTGGTAGATGGCCAGCACGTCCTCAGTGGTCAGCGGCTCAAAGTAGAGCTTGTCGGAGGTGTCGTAGTCGGTGGAGACGGTCTCGGGGTTGCAGTTGACGATGATCGTCTTGAAACCCAGGTTGCGCAGCGCCTTGGCCGCATGCACGCTGCAGTAGTCGAACTCGATGCCCTGGCCGATGCGGTTGGGGCCGCCGCCCAGGATCATGATCTTGTCGCCCTCAAGTGGCGCGCTCGCGTCGGGCGCGTTGTAGGTGGAGTAGTAATACGCACTGTCGGGCGTGGACGAGACGTGCACCTTGTCCCAGCCCTCGACCACGCCGAGTCCCGTGCGCTGCGCGCGGATGTCGGCCTCGGCAAGGCCGGTCAGCTGCGCCAGGTAGCGGTCGGCAAAGCCGTCACGCTTGGCCTGCGCAAGCATGTCATCGGGAAGCTGCTCACCGGGGTTTGCCTCGGCAAAGGCGAGAATCTGCTGCTCCTCGGCCACCAGCTCGGCCATCTCCTGCAAGAACTCCTGCTTGATGTGGGTGATCGCAAAGAGCTGGTCCACTGTGGCGCCCTTGCGCAGCGCCTCATAGAGCTGGAACTGGCGCTCGCTGGTGGGAGTCATCAGCATGTCGATGAGCTCGCCGAGCGTGCGGTCGTTGAAGTCCTTGGCAAAGCCGAGGCCAAAGCGCCCCTGCTCGAGCGAACGGATGGCCTTCTGGAAGGCCTCCTTGTAGGTCTTGCCGATGGACATGACCTCGCCCACCGCGCGCATCTGGGTGCCGAGCTTGTCCTCGATGCTCTTGAACTTCTCGAAGGCCCAGCGTGCGAACTTGATCACCACGTAGTCGCCGTCCGGATGGTACTGGTCGAGCGTACCCCACTTGCCGCAGGGGATCTCGTCCAGCGTCAGGCCGCTGGCGAGCATGGCACTGATGAGTGCGATGGGAAAGCCCGTAGCCTTGGATGCCAGCGCGGAGGAGCGGCTGGTACGCGGGTTGATCTCGATGATGATGTCGCGGTCGGACACGGGGTCGTGCGCCCACTGGACGTTGGTGCCGCCGATGACCTTGACCGCGTCGACGATGCGGTAGCTCTTCTCCTGCAGGCGGTCGATGGTCTCCTGCGCGATGGTCTGCATGGGGGCCACGCAGAACGAGTCGCCGGTGTGGATGCCCATCGGGTCGATGTTCTCGATGGTGCAGACGGTGATCATCTTGCCGTTGGCGTCGCGGACGACCTCGAACTCGAGCTCCTCCCAACCCAGGACCGACTCCTCCACCAGCACCTCGTGCACGGGGCTGGCAGCAAGGCCGCGACGCACGACCGTACGCAGCTCCTCGATGTTGTAGACCAAGCCGCCGCCGGTGCCGCCCATGGTGTAGGCCGGGCGCAGGACGCAGGGGTAGCCGAGATCCTTGGCGATCTCCACGGCCTCGTCCACGCTGTAGGCAACCTTGCTGCGGGCCATCTCGATACCCAGGTCGTTCATGAGCTCCTTGAAGGCCTCGCGGTCCTCGCCGCGCTCGATGGCGTCAACCTGCACGCCGATGACCTTCACGCCGTATTTGTCGAGCACGCCGGTCTTGGAAAGCTCGCTCGAGAGGTTGAGGGCCGACTGTCCGCCGAGGTTGGGCAGGATGGCGTCGGGGCGCTCCTTCTCGATGATGGCCTCCAGGCGCTCGATGTTGAGCGGCTCGATGTAGGTGCGATCGGCCGTACCCGGATCGGTCATGATGGTTGCGGGGTTGGAGTTGACGAGGACGATCTCGTATCCAAGGTTTCGCAGCGCCTTGCACGCCTGCGTTCCGGAGTAGTCAAACTCGCATGCCTGGCCAATGATGATGGGGCCAGAGCCGATGATCAGTACCTTGTGTATGTCGGTGCGCTTGGGCATGAGTAGGCTCCTTATCTCTCGTACCAACAGACGCTTGGCGCATAAGGGGCCGTTGAAAAACCCTTGTCTATACTGACAGAAGAGTTGGGTAAACACGCAAGATTGCAACAGTGTCGCAATATATGCAGTTTTCCACAATAGATTTACAACTAGTATGCATACTTTGATGAGCAGTGGGCGCTTCGCGACCTAGCCGCACACGCACCTGACACTGGCGTTTTTATCTGCGGAGATAAACCTTTGTACTCCTCGTGATATGGCATATTTCCAGCACGGGAGGCGTATCGAGCGGGAAACAGGTACCAATCCCCTGATTTCCAGCCGCATGAGAAAGGGACCCGCATTGTTGCGGGTCCCTTGGTAGTGCCTATGCTGCTTGGTGACTTACGCCTCGGCGTAGAGGTCCTGCAGCTTGACGAGGTGCTCGTAGCGATTCATGGCCGCAGCCTCGTTGCGAGCGAACAGCTCCTCGGCGCGCTCGGGGAACTCGCGGGTCAGACGGTTGTAGCGAGCCTCGTTCTTGAGGAACTCCTGGTAACCGCCAGCCGGAGCCTTGCTGGTGAGCGTGAACTTCTTGCCCTTGGGGGCAGCCGGGTTGAAGGAGAAGAGGTTCCAGTAACCGCACTCGACGGCCTTCTTCATCTCCTCCTGGCAGTGGGTCATGCCGCCCTTGATGGCGTGCATCTCGCAGGGGCTGTAGCCGATGATCAGGGACGGGCCGTCGTAGGCCTCGGCCTCCTGGATGGCCTTGAGGGTCTGAGCGGGGTTGGCGCCCATGGCGACCTGTGCCACGTAGACGTAGCCGTAGCTCATAGCGATCTCGGCGAGGCTCTTCTTCTTGACCTCCTTGCCTGCGGCGGCAAACTGGGCAACCTGGCCGATGTTGGAAGCCTTGGAAGCCTGGCCACCGGTGTTGGAGTACACCTCGGTGTCGAAGACGAAGACGTTGACGTTGTTGCCAGAGGCGAGGACGTGGTCCAGGCCACCGAAGCCGATGTCGTAGGCCCAGCCGTCGCCGCCGAAGATCCAGAAGGACTTCTTGGTGAGGTAGGACTTGTCGGCGAGGATCGCCTTGGCGGCGTCGGAGCCGTCGGCCTCGAGGGCGGCGATCAGGGCAGCAGCCGCGGTCTTGCTCTCCTCGGTCTGATCCTTGGCAGCGATCCAGGCGTCGGCAACAGCCTTGGCCTCGTCGCCAGCCTCGGCAGCCCATGCCTCGACCTGAGCGGCAACCTTGTCCTGGACGGCCTTGTAGCCAAGGTACATACCCAGGCCGTGCTCGGCGTTGTCCTCGAACAGGGAGTTGTTCCACGCGGGACCATGGCCCTCGGCGTTGGTGGTGTAGGGGCTGGTGGCAGCCGGGTTGCCCCAGAT
>CACYTH010000019.1:41639-43871 GCA_902777325.1 uncultured Coriobacteriaceae bacterium | reverse complement strand
CCCTCACCGCCTCCGTCGAGGGAATGCGCGCCGACATACGATTCGGGGCAGCCTTGGACCTCATCTAGGAGGGGTCACCAACATCAATGCAATGCCGACTCGAGCCACTCGAAGAGGTCGCGCAAGGCGTTTCTGAGGTAGTCTGCAGGGAAGTGCTGGACGTAGTTCCTGAAGGCGTTCTGCGGGATGAGGCCCGCCTCGTCCTCGCAGAACATGAGGAACATCACGCGGCAGCAGAAGGCGCTGATGGCGTGGTGCGTAGTCTCGTCGTTGCGATCGAAGCCCGCTGACTCGAAGCTCTTGGCCACAGCCTCGTGAATGCGTCCCATGATGCGGCCCGCCTCGACCGAGACGGCGCGCTGGATGGTCTCGGGCGCCTGGCCCTTGCCGGCAAGGAACTGAATGGCGGGGAGGTTCTTGGGGAGGTCGGCGAGCGTGATGACCAGGGGCTCGCCCTTGCAGAGCGGGTCGCGCTCGGTGTCGTAGACCCACATCTCGGCGAAGTTGGAGGCGATGACGTAGCGGGGCTTCTGCGACAGCGGCAGGCCCTCCGTGTAGGCGAGCGCCTGCTGTGCGGGCGTCACGGGGCGCCCCTGGCGCACCTCGGCCTTGGAGAGGTCGTGACCTATGCCCTTCTGCTCCACGATCGCGGATGCGGTGGGGATGAGCACGTCGATGAAGCCCTGGTGCTCCGACGCCTTGGTGTGGACGGGCTGCTCGAACTTGAGGCGGTCAAGGGCGTCCGTGAGCCCGAGGACGTCCTGGAAGAGCCCGATCCAGTAGAGATGCTTGTCCTGCTCCTCGTTGCCCTTGCCCGCCCAACGCCTTACGAACTCCTCGGCGGCCCTCTTGCTCGATGCCATGCGTGCCCTCCCGCGTACGAATCAGTCACGGGTGACATTATCGCAGACCCTTCGGACATATTAGGGGCCTTATGGGCGAGCGCATTTTTACGTGAGTCACATGTTCATGACGAGTACCATCGTGCATCCGTTAACCAATACGGCAATTGCGCGGACTATTGCTGTTATGGGGTCGGGATGGGAACCGTTAGTTGCTAAGCGAACCTCTCCCTCACGTCGGGGGTAGGTACCCACCCTTCGGGCTCACCGGACACTCGACCACGCTGCAGTTCGGAGAGCAGGGCTTGCTCCGCAACCAGTCGATCGTAGTCCGCCATGTCAAGGATCGCGTAACGCTCACGCTCATTATCGGTAAGGAGGACGGGAGAGCCAGGGCCAACCTGCACAAGGACGTCGGAGTAATTGCGCAGGCTTGAGACTGGCATGACGGTGGTCATGTGACACCTCCGAGAGTTGTTGCGGGAATCCCTTTGAGCCGCTAGTCGAGCCGCTTGCGCCTAGCCTGCTTGAGCCAGTTCTTCTTGAAGGAGCCGATACCGCCGAAGAACTTGTTGTATGTGCCACCCGCTTCCTTGGCGGCATACTTGACGGCGGCGAGCTCGATCGTGCAGAGGTAGTCTGCGACCTGTGCGAGGCGGTACTCGGTCATGGTGGTACGCCTCTTCTCGATGGCCTGCTTCGACAGGGCGAAGCTCACCGACTCGTCGAGGGCCCTCTTCACGATGGCCTGCCCGTTGTCGTAGTAGACCTTGACGTGGTCGAATCCCTGGAAGAACTCGAGGTGATCGAACAGCATGCCCGATAGGTCGCGCTTCATCCTTGCAGCGAGCTTGGAGGCGTCCTCGAACTCGCTCCTCTTGTAGACAAACGTCTTGTAGCGGATGGGAAGGTATCTGACCAGCGCTCCGAAGGAGGACAGTAGCCTTTTTCTCTGCTCCATGCTCAGGTACTCGTATTCGCCATGCCCGTTCAGAAGCGGTTCGGAGTGAAAGGGTATGTTGGGAAGGTCCATCCTCCTCAGGGAAGCCTCGTAGACGGAGACCCTCTCCGCAATCGGGTCGTCTTGGTCGTGCATGACGAGCGTAAGGATGAAGTAACGGTTGTGGTTGGTCTTGTCACCGCTCTCATCTGCAAAAATCGAGATCTCACGCACGAAAACCACCCCAAATAAACAAGATGCCGGGGGACAGCCCCCGGCGCTTGGAGGTAGCGCCTATGTCGGCACCACCACTACCTTTATACCACAGGAATCCTCCGTTTACACCGGGTTTCATGCGAAGCTCCTCAGCTCCTGTGGGGCGAGCCTCCTGCCCATGACCTCGTCTATCGTCATGGCGGCCGCCCGCTTGGCGTCTGCGTCTGCGCTCGC
>CACYTH010000019.1:0-41617 GCA_902777325.1 uncultured Coriobacteriaceae bacterium | reverse complement strand
GCTCACGGTCTTGACGTCGATTCCCTCCGCTATGGCGAAGGTCGCAAAGGTGTGCCTAAGGTCGTGGAAGGTCGGCCTCCTGCCTTGTGTTCCCACGAGCCCCATGGAGTCCGCGAGGGCCTTCCTGAGCGTGCTCTCGTTTGTGAACGCCGTAAGCAACCTCAAAGAGGAGCAGGTAGCAGGTATTGCTGTGGAGATGACCAACAGCTTGGGCTCCGACAGGTTCAACATCTGGGGCATGACGCCTGAGAGCGTCTATCCCAAGATCAAGGAATGCTGGGACGGCATCTACAACAACATGACCGCGAACTACTGCAAGGATCCGTCCGAGTGGCCGATGCTGTTTGGCATCACCACGCAGATGATCATCCTGAAGGCGATCGAGGCGGGCGCTGGGGCGGAGGAGGCGGGGCTCATGGCCATGCAGTGCGCCTACGTCATATCGAAGATGGACGACGACTCGCTGTAGTAAGCCGTGCATTTGGATTGGTCCAAGTGTTGAACGAAGGTCACTCTTCAAAACCTCGTTAAGCTTTGATCTGATACAGAGAACTAGTACTCATGAGGCAAAACGCGCACAACGTATTGATTCATGACCTATGAGACAAAGACGGCAGTCAGCCAGCCAGAACTCACATGGAAGCCTCATACTTCTCGATGCGACGAAGGACGAGCCAGCCGTGGAAGGCCTTCGCCGTGAGGGACGCCAAGACCAAGCCGCCGGCGACCATGCCGACTCCGACACCGAGGAGCAGATACTCTTTCTCGAGGTCCCAGATGGCGTAGAACGTGAGAAGGAGTGCGCCCATGCCAAGCAGCGTCAGCGTGAGGATGCTGTAGGCAATCCATTGCTGCAACAGCTCCTTCTTGGTCATTCGCGCGGTTTCGATGGCGTAGGCGGTTGTCTCAGAGTATGTCTCGCACGTGTCGAGCCCCGCTGGGTCAGGGCCGATCTCCTCGAGCGCAGACGCATAGTCTTTGTAGCGGATATGCGCAAGGCTGGCGGAGAACCATGCGCCAGAGGCGAAGCCGACGAGCGGGAGGATGCCATGGAGCTTCCTGGTGATCACACAGGCGATTGACATGATGACACATGCGACCAGTATGAGCAGGTACACTATCGCCAGTCCCCGGTACAGACCCCTGGCGTCCTTGATTTGCTGGTAGAGCGCCTTGTCGCGCTCGGTTGCTTCGCTCATAAGACCTTCGTCTCCTTGGAGAACGCGTCCAACTCTCCCTACTGAGATCCGATCGCAAAGTGATGGGTCTCTTCCCATTGTCGGCGCTGGACCACGTCAGCAGTACGGTTGACGTGGTCATACACCACCGACCATTGCGTGTTGCTCGTAATGTCGTCGGGATTGGGAAGCTGTGAGGCCTCACGCAAGCAATCCCACACCGTCTCGAGGCGGTACTCGCCATCCTCGCGGCACAGGATGTCGAGAATGGTCTCGTAGCGGTCATATCCGTGTCCGAACTCGGAGGCGTTGTCGGTCAAGCTCACGTCCTGCCCGTACATGATGTAGAAGTTCGTTACGACGTTGCTCGGCGTCACGGTCATCGTGCGTTCGGGCGTCTTGCAGTCGTATTCCACCACAACGGCCTTGCCCGTGACATCGCTGATGAAGAAGTGATAGTCACGCCCCATGAGGGCAATCATGTCGTAGCGGGAGAGCAGGTCCACCGCCTCGTCGGTCGTTGCGGCGCGGTCGAGAACGAGGCGCATGACGAGTGATGTGGAAAGCTTTGGCTTGCCTGTGTGCTGTGCCGTCGGTTTGCTGTCGAGCGTGAGCACCGATACCGTGACGCCCTGGCTGTTGATGCCGTCCAGGCAGATGAACGGTGTCGTGAGGCATGCCAGGCGCTTGACGAGGCTTGTCGTGGGATCGACCACGCCGATGTTGTCGAGGGCCGCAAACGCGATCGACTCGTATCCGTCCTTGGGCGTGCAATGCACGAGCATCATCGAGGTGTCGCGCTTGAAGTCGTAGTTGCGACCCGTGAGCCACATGCCATCTACCGTCTGTACCTGCAGCGCGCTGCACCCGAACGACGGCACGTCGATGTGTACCGGCACGAACGGCAGCGACTCTGCAAGCACCGCCTGCACGTAGCCCGCAGAGTCCTCGTAGCCACTGCGTTCGATGCGGTCGATGTCGTAGTCGTACGTCACATCCATGGCGTAGATGCCGTAACCGTCCTCGCTACGTGCGACCTCGCGAATCGAGGCCGCCGTCTGCAGGCGGGTTCGATACAGCGCTACCAGAGCCCCCGTCGCACCCGCGAGGGCTGCAAGGACTATCTTGCCTACCTTCACTATCGCTCTTCCAACAGCGTGAAGAGCTTGATCAGGTCGGGTTTGTCGAGCACGCGCACAGGCTTGAGCTGGTTCTCGTTGATGCCCATCTCGTACATCTTCATCTCGCGATGGAACTGGAACGTTTGCGCCTGGAGGAAGATGAGCTTGGGCTCGCCCATGTTGCCGCCTGTCACGTAGTGTGCATACGACGTGGACGCGCGCACGAGTTCCTGGGCCAAGATGGCCTGGCACTCGTCGTAGCGCTCCTTCGGCACGATCTCCTCAGGTTCCAGGAGCACCACGTAACGGCCCGGCTCTGCGTCGCGATCAGGATACATGCAGAAGTCGATCACGTTGATGCCGGTCTTTCGCTCGAAGGAACGAACGGCGGAGAGGAGGTGGTCCTCGGTGAACTTCTCGCCTGCGATGGAGACGATGTTCTTCTTGCGGTACTTGAAGGTGATCATGGGCGATTCGTTGTAGAAGCCGATGACGCGGATGACGTCGCCCATGCGGTACCGATAGAACCCGGACTGGTTGGTGATGACAAGCTCGTAGTCCTTGCCCTCCTGCACCTCGTCTAGGAGGACCGTCTTCGCGTCGGGAGCCTCGTCATCATCCTTGCCGTTGACGACAGGAATGAACTCGAAGAAGCAGCTGTCTGGCAGCATGACGTAGCACTGGTCGTGCGGATGGCGCGCGACGCCAAAGATGCCCTCGGAGGACACGTAGCTCATGGTGTAGTAGGGGATGGAGCGCCCGCTGTATTCCTGCAGCTTGCGCGCGTAGGAGCTGAAGTTGCCGGCCCAGATTGACGAGATGCCCGAGAGCTTGGGCCAGATGCGCAGCATGATGGTCTGGTCGAAGCCCTTCTCGAACTCGCGCTCAAGCTCGTCGGCGCGCAGGGGGTCGGGTACGAGCTGGGCCTCCAGTGTCGCGCGCAGGTCGTCCGGCATGAGGACCTCGGAGTTGATCGTGCCTTGTCGGATGTCCTCCACGACCATCTTCCACTCTTCCTTGATGTAGTTCATGAGGTCGAGCAGTGCCGGGATGTAGGGGCCCACGATCTGTGTCACATTGCGTTGGGCCAGGCCGTAGCGGGCGTGCAGGTACTTGAAGTTGGCGCTACCGGTGCACTTGAACACATCGAGCGGGGTGCATGCGAAGTAGGGCATCGCCTTAAGCGCCTCGTCGTTGAGGCATGCCGCGCTGATCGAGCCGAACATCGTGCCATTGGGCAGCGGCGTCTGGGCGAAGTTCATCATGGCGAGCCAATACCCATCGGGAACGCCCTTGAGCATGGTGTTCTTGTAGAACTCAGACACCACCGAGACGAACATGCTCGAAGAGTGCTCGCGGAACACCTGCAGGCCCTTGTCGGAGACGGGAATCTTCTTGGGAGCGCCAGAGGTGCCCGAGGTGCTGGCGTAGTACACCACCGGATACGCCGTGAGGATGTTCTTCTCGTCATGTTCCGCCATGCGCGTGATGGCATCCTCGTAGTCCTCGTACGTCGTCAGGGGCAGCCGCTCCCGATACGTGTCGATGTCATGGATGCTGGCGAAGTCGTACTGCTTGCCGTACTCGGTGTCCTTGTTGTCTTCGAGCAGGCGGAAGAGCAGGTCGCGGTTGGCCTGTTCCGCCACGCGGCTGCTTGCGTCTGCCGCGTGCAGCACCTTGTACGACCGCTGCTTGAGCACTGTCGACACCACATGGTTCATCTGGTCCTTGGCGACCGTCCCGACGGTCTTACCTACGGTTTGGCCAACGGCGTCCCTAATGGCCGCTGCCTGGCTCAGGGTATCTTTGATTGACATGGCTGGCACCTACTCTATGGTGATGAACTGTGCGAGCTTTGTTACGGTAAGGACTTCCATGACATCGGGAAGCGCATTGCGCACATGCACGGCGCCTGGCTTTCCGAGTGCCTTTTGGGTGGCGAGCAGGACGCGCAGGCCGGCGCTGGAGATGAATTCCATGGAGGCGAAGTCGAACACGACCGTTGTCACCTCCGCAAGAGACTCGTTCACCACGTCGTGGAACTCAGATGCGTTGATAGCATTGACGCTACCCTCAGGCGCAATGGTGAGCGTCGTCCCCTCGACGGTTTTCCGGAATGTGGTCATGTTCATTCCCCCCTGCGTTGACGTCTGATGCCAAGGAACCCTCATGGGACAGCTTGTGCGATTCGGCGGGCCTGCGCAGTGCCTGCGCCACACGTGTCTCGCCGAATAACACAAGCTGTTTATGACAGTTTCTAGGCAAATTATGGCATACCAATGTTGTCTACAATCACATGCAAGGAGACGGCAGCGGCGAAAGGTGCGAGGATGCGCGATGTCCTGTTTTGGAGGGGTTTGCTGGCTCCCGAAGGTCCTCGCATGCGTGCCCTGTGCTTTGCGGCGGTGCTGGCGATCAGCGTGTCCATGAGCTTCTTGCAGTTGGGTTTCGTGTCCATTGCGCCCTTCGGCGCCCGGTTGTGCTACGCCATGGGCCTGCTGATTCCGATCGTAGTGGGATCGCTTCTGCTTGGGGCCTGGCTCGGCGCGCTCGGTGGCCTCCTCTCTGCCGTGGCGATGTGCGTCCATGCCTGGCTCGAGCCGCTCAACATCGTGGAGAAGTGCCTCGTGCTCATCGTGCCGCCGGTCTTTGTTGCGCTGTTCACGCTGGTGGGGTTGGTTGCCGGCCTCCTTTTTTCCGTGGCGCTTCGCAACGAGCCTAGCGGGATCAATCGTCACCTCTTGCTTGTGGGTGCCTGCATTGTCCCGGCGATCGCGGCAACCATCGTCTTTGACGTAAGCGTGCGTGCTGGCATCTATGCCACGTTCTTCACGCTTACCGAGCTGGGATCTCCGCCCGCCCAGGTAGTATGCGACCTTGTCCTGATGGCATGCGCCACGCTGGTTTGCGATTATGTGGCCATGCGTTGGTACGAGCGCCGTCAGTACATGGGCGTACGCACCATCGTGCGAACGCAGATGATCGTCGTGCTCGCTGTCGTCTTCGTTGCCACCCTGGCCGCATGCTTTGTGGCCATCACGCGCGCCGATCGCAAGGACGCGTATCGCAGCATGCAATCGACGCTCGCATACGTGCGCGACCAGTGCCTTGGCCGATGGGCACGTGTCGAGAAGCTGGAGGCGACGGGCGAGCTCGGCAAGCTCTCCAGCGACGCGCAACGTGCGATTGCGGATGACGTTTCCGTACGAAGCGCCGTGGAAGAGTACTCGCAGGACCTGGGTACGCTTGTCATTGTCAGAGACGGTGTGGTGTTCTGCTCGAACAATAATGCATATCCTGCGGGCGAAGTCTTTCGGGACGCCTTTGGGCAGGACGGCACAGAGTTCGTGGCGTCACTCGCCCGCACGGCCTCCATGGAACAGACCCTCATGGTCAACGCCGTTGACAGGACGGAGCTAGCCTACGCTTGTGGCGTTGCCGTAGACGACGACTGCTACGTGCTTATGGAGAGAGGCTTTTCCAGCGTCTTTGACCATCGACGCGAAACCATGGCGGGAGCCACGTTGGTGGCAATCGCCATGATTGCGGTCACGTACTATCTGGGCTCTCGTCTGTTGCAGAAGGTGCTCATCGGGCCGATCGACCGCACAAACGCCTCGCTCGAGCAGATCGTGCATGGAGACCTTGAGGTCATCTTGAGCGAGACGGGAAGCGTCGAGTTTGCCTCACTTTCGGCCGAGATCAACGAGACGGTGGACCGACTCAAGGGATGGATCGGTGAGGCAGAGCGGCGCATGGAGAGCGAGCTTGCCGCTGCGCGTGCCATCCAAGAGAGTGCGTTGCCCACGGTCTTTCCTTCGATTCCCGATGCCTTCGAGCTGTACGCCTCCATGGAGCCCGCACGCGAGGTCGGTGGCGACTTCTACGACTTCTTCATGCTGGACGACCACACGGTCGGGTTTCTTGTTGCTGACGTGAGCGGCAAGGGCGTTCCTGCGGCGCTCTTCATGATGCGAGCAAAGAACGAGCTTGCCAGTCGCATGCAATCGGGCATCGACCTGCTCGAAGCCATGATGCTGACAAACGAGCATCTGTGCGAGGGCAACGATGCGCTTACCTTTGTCACGGTGTGGGCGGCAACGTTCGACTGGAGCACGAACACGCTGACGTTCGTGAATGCCGGGCACAATGAGCCGCTCCTGTTGCGGGACGGACGCTGGGAGTGGTTGCGCGGTAGCGATGGTCCCATCATGGGGTTCTCGGAGTTTGCCGTGTTCGAGAAGCGCACGCTTACGCTTGCCGCCAACGACGAGCTGCTTCTCTTTACCGATGGCGTGACGGAGGCCATGAACGCCGATTCCAAGCAGTACCGCGAGGCGCGCCTCAAGGAGCTGGTGGAACAGAACGTCGAGCTTGCCCCACGCGACCTCGACGCAGCGATCCGTGCCGACCTGGCAACGTGGGCGGCCGGAGCAGAGCAGTCGGATGACATTACTATCCTGGTCTTCCGCGTGTGCTAGCTGCTAGGGAAGAGAAGAGGGTGAAGACAGGCTTGCGGGCTACTACTCGTGTTAGGGCACGATACTCGAGACCATGAGTGGCCCTCGCCGAAGCTCAACTGTGCGGCCTGCACACAATAGACTATCATTGCCACTATGCAGGCACATCAAAGGATGAGCTATTGGCGATGATGGAGGAAGCACATGAGAGGTAAGACGAATTCCTCGGCGGCCTTCTTACTCGATGCCATGTATGCCTCCCGCGTGCGAGCCAGTCACGGGTGACATTATCGCAGACCCTCCGGACACATGAGGAGCCTTGCGGGTGAGCGTGTCCACGCTTCACAGGGTTTCGACGCTGCTACAACATAGAGAAGCCGTAGCATGGTTGTACGGTCATGCGAAGCTCCTCAGCTCCTGTGGGGCGAGCGCTCACGGTCTTGACGTCGATTCCCTCCGCTATGGCGAAGGTCGCAAAGGTGTGCCTAAGGTCGTGGAAGGTCGGCCTCCTGCCTTGTGTTCCCACGAGGCCCATGGAGTCGGCGAGGGCCTTCCAAGGCCTCCAGAGGCCATGCGGCTTCATGAACGAGCCGTCCACCTCACCGAGGACGTAGATCTGGGACATGCGCTCCTCCGAGGGCTCGAGGCCCGCGATGATGAGCTCGGTCTCCTGAGCGTCCTTCCTAGCCTTCAGCTTCTCCGCAAGGGCGATCGTGAGGGGGATGTCTCGCACGCTCGTGCGCGTCTTGGGAGGTTGACGTAGTACTTTCCGTTGTCGCGTGCCACGGACCTCCTCACCCAGAGGGTGCGGTTCTTGAGGTCCACGTCGGCCCACCTGAGGCCGCAAAGCTCGCCCTCTCGCATTCCGGTGGAGAGCGCCATGAGTACGGCGAGGTTGAAGGGGGTGTCCGCGGCAGCGTCGAGGTACGTGAGGAGCGCGCGCCTCGTGCGCTCGCTGAGGGCGTTGGGCATGGGGTCCTCCGCCTTGGGAGGCCTCACGGCGGAGAGCGGGTTCCTGGGGATGAGGTCGGCCTGGACGGCCTGCTCGCAGGCGCTCTTGAGCAGGACGTGGGCCTTGCGTACCGTGGTGCCCGAGAGGCCGTCCTTGAGGAGCTTTGCCTCCCACGCCCTCACCTGGGCAGCGTTTAGCTCCGAGAGGCGGATCCTGCCGAGGCCGTTGGAGACGTTCTTGGCGTAGCAGCGGTAGCCGTTGATGGTGGAGCGCTCGAGCGAGCGGGACCTGTCGAGGTCGGATATGTAACTCTCGAGGTACTCGTCCACTGTCATGGTTGCCTTGGCGACCTCCGCCTTGCGCTCGTGCTCCTCCTCGAGCGCGATTCTCATCTCCGCGAGCTCTCGCTTTGCCTCGGAGATGCCTTGGGCCTTTAGCGTGCGAACTGTCTGACGCCACTCGCCGTCCTTGTCCTTGTACTTGAAGACGCCGCGGAACGGCGGCTTCTTGCCGCGTATAAACGCGTTGGTGAAGTGCATAGAATCCGTCCCCTCGCCTTGCACCAAACGTGCACCAAATCGCTTGGTGCACGTGCACCAAACTCGGGCGTCGAGCCCTTCCGGTCATGGCGAAGGTTACACGGCATTGCGCCTTCTACGTGGCGATATCCGCGAGCGTGTTCACGCCTGGCGAGGAAGTTTGCCCAGCGTGTCCCGCTGGGGGTCAAGGGGTCGCTGGTTCGAATCCAGTCCACCCGACCAGAGCTTCCGCAGGTCAGAGGCTATGTCCTCTGGCCTTTTTTCTTTCGCGGCACCGGGCATTTAGCTAAGGGCGGCTAAGGGCGTATTTGTGTTAGGGGTATAGGACAAAAAGTGTGTCCGATTCCCGTCGTTTGCCCTGCTAGGCCATGCTGTTTTGAGCTTGAAAGTTCGCCTGGGAGTTGGCGCGCTGGAATGTTAGAGCGGCCGCCGTAGTTGGCTCAGTGGTTTATCAAGTACAGTCCCACGAGGCTCGCCGCTATGCCAAGTAGTTTGGTTGCGGTGATCTGCTCGTGGTAGACTAGCGCACCGACGAAGACCAGCACCACCGCGAGGATGCCGCCTTGCACGATGCTCAGCGTGCTGATGGTCCACCCGGCCTTGTAGCTGTAGATGTTTCCAAGCTCCAAGCCCACGATGGCGGCGCCGAGCACGATGGGCGCCCAATTGACGTGAGAGTACTCGCGCGCCAGGTTTGGCGTCTTGCCGAGCACAGAATACAGGGCGACCGATATGGCCGCGCCCACGAGATAGGTGACCGAGACGGATGCAAGTGGGTGTATCTCCGCTGGTACGCCCTTTGCGCATATCTGGTAGAGGGTGTTCGAGGCAACGATCAAAAGCACGGGCCACAGCATGTCGTACATGAGGCATCCTTGTCAGGTCGAGTGGTATACACGTAGACCTGAACAGTTATAGAACAAGCCTTGTGACCTCGCCATGCGCTACATTGAGCTTTCATCAGCCACAAGCTGCCACGCCTGCTTTCGCTCGTCCCACACGTAGACGTTGCTTGCGTCCAGTCCCGTGCCGCTGCGCATGGCGTGAAGGCGTTCCGCAACAAGGCCCTCCGGCCCATCTACGACATCGAAGTCCAGCCAACAACTCTGCGCGGAGGTGGGGATGTCCGTCTCGATGTGCCAACGGCCCGCACCAGGTACGATCCTGATGCCTTCCTCCCAGTCATGCGCATCCCTTAGCGCCTTCTCGATGAATGCGCGCACGTACTTCCTTGCATAGCTCTCTGGTGCTGAAGCCATTGTTCTCACTCCCCTCGCCATTGCAGACGATTGTAGGAGTGAGAATAGGGCCGTTCCTCAGCTGTAAGCTCAATAATTGACAGCGAGGCACTGCATCATAGGTCAAACTGCTTGATAAAGCGCTTCTGCGTCTTGTCGCAGACGTATCTCCTACGCTCGTAGAACGCGTGAGCGGTCTTACGCTCGACACGCGAGTTCAGACGTACGTAGGCACCTCCCAGGCGCTTTGCCTCCTCTTCGAAGTGCGCGAGGAGTTCGGAACCGATACCAGTGCCTTGTGCCTCGGGCATCACGGCAAGGGAGATCACATCCCATCCACCAGGCCGGTGCAGCGTCTCGTAGCGGCAGGCATGGAGGAAGCCCTCGACGTGCTGGTGGTCCTCGCTAATCCAGACGAGGCTCAGGTAATGGTCATCGTGCGCGAGAGCGTCAATGCGCGTCTCCACCGTCTCGAGGCTGCAGTCATACCCAAGAGACCTTGTGATAATCTGCCAGACGGCAGGCGCGTCATCTCTCATCATCCTGCGGATCACGTCGACTCCTCCATAAAGGAGGGCCGAGGCGCTCAGGGCCGCTGTCCTTGCAAGCCCTGGCGCCTCGGCCCTAAATGATGGTAATTCCTAGCCCAGGTCGGCTCCGTTGGACTCGCAGACCTTCTTGTACCAGAAGAACGAATCCTTGCGGTAGCGTTTCATCTCCTTGAGGTCAAACTCGTCGCGGTCCACGTAGATGAGGCCGTAGCGCTTGGTGATGCCCTCGTGCGTGGAGATCAGATCGAATGCGCTCCAAGGGCTGTAGCCCATGAGGTCAACGCCGTCGGTTATCGCCTCTTGGCAGGCCACGATGTGCTGGCGCAGGTAGTCGATGCGGTAGTCGTCGTGGATGCGCGGCTCGCCGTCCTCAAAGACGAGCTCGTCACGCACGCCGCAGCCGTTCTCGGTGATGAGGAGCGGCAGCTGGTAGCGCTCCCAGAGCTGGCGCAGCGTGATGCGCAGGCCAACCGGATCCACGCCCATGCCATAGCTCGTGGTCTTCTGGAGGGGGTTGCTCACGTTGGCGGCAATGCCGGGGAAGGTCATGAGGCCGGTCATAAAGGCTATGCGTCCACCGGCAGCCTTGGCCTCGGCGATAAGCCTCTCGCCATCCTCCTCATTGACGTACCTTGCGCAGCCAGCGCCGTAATAGTTGAAGGCGATGAAGTCAGGCTTGGCGTCCTTGAGTGCGACCCAGTCCTCATCCTCGACCTCGGGTTCGATGCCTTGGTCAACCCAGCGGTTCCACAGGGCCTCGGGATACTCGCCAAACACGGCCGTGTCGAGGAAGAGGCGATTGCGCATCTGATCCCAGTCCATGGCCGCGAGATTGTCCTCGGGGCTGGAGCTGGCGGGATAGATGGCAGTGATGTTGGGAGCCGGCGCGATCCAGGCGTCAGGGCACATCTCATGGCAGAGGATCATGGCCTTTGCCTGGGCAACCAGCATGTGGTGGTTGGCCTGCCATTGGCCCTTGGGGCCGCCATACTGGGCACCCTGGAAAAGGGCCATCATGTTCTGCTCGTTGATGGTGAGGAAGTACTTGACCTTGTCGCCGTACTCAGCGAAGCAGACGCGGCAGTACTCGACGAAGTCGTCGATGCACTGACGGCTGGCCCAGCCACCATACTCGTCCTGCAGGCACTGCGGCAGGTCGAAGTGGTAGAGGGTCACCACGGGCTCGATGCCGTGCGCGTGGCACTCGTCGATGACGTCATGGTAGTGCTGCACGCCCAACTGGTTGACCTCTCCCCTTCCCTGGGGAAGGATGCGCGGCCAGCCGATGGAGAAGCGGAACTCGGAGAAGCCCATCTCAGCCATCAGCGCGATGTCCTCGCGGAAGTGATAGTAGTGGCCCACGCCATCGTTGAAGTTGGTGGTGCCTTCGGGGACGGGGGCGGTGTCTGACACGCTGAGCGTACGCCCCTCGTCGAGATAGGCGCCCTCACACTGATAGGCACTTGACGAAGCACCCCACAGGAACCCATCCGGGAAGGCCTTGAGCTTCTTGTAATCCATTGTCCACTCCTCTCGTCAACACAACGCGCAATGCTTCGCGCACTCGTACGTCTCCGAGATTATCAGAAGACCAGCCATGGAACCCTTGGTGGCCGTAAGTGGCGTTAGGGAATTGCCTTGCAATGCAGGTCTGTCATTCTCACGTTTTGGCATCATGCGTATCATCTGCAATTGCCATGATGCTGAGAATTATCTAATGATGGCGATGGGTAGCAGATGGTGTTAGCCATCCTGAAGGGATTCTTAGGTGGGATACAAGTCGTGTAGAGGGCAAAAAGAGCACAAACGAATCGCGAACACCGCATGAACCCCTAAGTTTGCGCAACTATCTATATTAAAACTGTGTAGAGAATGACAGTCACTTAGAACCCCATTATTCCTTGTTGCTATTGTCTATTTTGAAAGGCGATTTGCTATCTATCAATGTGTCTGGAGGGACGATGCCAGCTATGCTGAATGAGCTTGTGGTAATGAACGATGTCGTCAAGATCCTGCAACCGCTGACAAGGGACGAGCGTCGTCGCGTCATCGATTGGCTTGCGGACTACCTTGACGTGTATGAGGACGACTTCGACTTTTCAAATGCCACCTTTGTCGAGGTTACCGACGATCAGAGCGACGAGGACATGTTCGAGGAAGATTCTTCCGAGGGGCAGTACGAGGTCGAGGAGGCCGCTCCCGAGACCTTTGAGGCACTCTTCGAGCGCGTGAGCCCCAAGACCGCCATCCAGAAGATCGTGACCTCTGCCTATTGGCTCGAGAACAACGAGGGCAAGGACTCCTGGACCTCATTCCAGGCAAACAAGCTCCTCAAGTCCCTCGACGTCAAGATCAGCTCCGTATCCGGCACCCTCGCCATCGAGAGCAAGAAGGAGCTCCCGCTCATCGTCGTGCTCGAAAAGTCCGGTGACTCCATGCAGAGCCGCAAGACCTTCCGTCTGAGCGACGCCGGCTTCAACTACGTCGAGTCTCGCCTCGCCTAGTAGCGCGACAGCCATACCAAGAAATAAAGAGAGGCCCGCACTTTGCATGCGGGCCTCTCGCGTGTGTGGGGACTCTTGTCGCTCCCCCATCAGCGTGCGATCCGGTTAGTCAAGATCCTCGCCATTGCTCTCGATGACCTTCTTGTACCAATGGTAGGAGTCCTTGAGGGAGCGGGCCATCGTGCCCTGGCCATAATTGTCGGCATCGACGTAGATCTGGCCGTAACGCTTGGCCATCTCGCCCTCGCCGTTGGAGACCATGTCCACGCAGCCCCAGTACAGGTAGCCCATCAGAGGTATGCCATCCAGCTCCACGGCCTCCCTCATGCTCTTGATGTTGGCACGCATGTAGTCGATGCGGTAGTCATCGTGGACGGTGCCGTCCTCAAAGACATCGTTCCAGCCGATGCCGCTCTCCACGCACCAGAGGTCGCAGCGGTAGCGGTTGTAGAGGGTGTTCAGCGTGATGCGCTGGCAGTCGGGGTCGGTCGCCCAGCCCCAGGCGTTGGTCTTGAGGTAGGGGTTGGCCACCATGCCGCCGGCTCCGCCATTGCCCTCCCCGGCTTCGAGGTCGTCGCTGTGCGTGGTGACCGTGCTGCTGCCGTACAGAGAGAAGCTCAGGAAGTCGCAGACGCCCTCGGCCAGGATGTCCCAGTCGCCGGGCAGGGCGGGAATCTTGATACCCTCGCGCTCGTACTCGGCCAGCTTGTACTCGGGATAGTAGCCCAGCATCTGGACGTCGGAGTAGAACAGCTTGGAGTCCTGTGCCTTGAGGGCGGCGAGCTGGTCGGCGGGGTCGGAGGTGTAGCCGTAGACGGGGCCATAGGCCAGCATCATGCCGATGCGCAGGTCGGGCCAGTAGTTGTGCGCCGCGATGACCGTCTTGGCCGAGGCCAGGAACTGGTGGAAGGTCGCGTTGGCGATGTTCTGCGGCTGACCGTGGATGAGGGCTGCCGTCACGAAGGGCGCCCACTCGATGCAGTTGATCTCGTTGAAGGTGAGGTAGTACTTGACCAGGCCATCAAAGGCCTCGAAGCACGTGGTGGCGTAGCGCACGAACTGGTCGACCAGATAGCGGCTGTCCCATCCGTTGAAGCGGTTGGCAAGGCTGAGGGGGTTCTCGTAGTGCTCGAGGGTGACCAGCGGCTCGATGCCATACTCGCGGCAGGTCTCGAAGACGTCCTTGTAGTAGTCGATACCCTCCTGGTTGGGCTCGGGGTCGTCTCCGTTGGGGAAGATGCGGCTCCACTTGAGCGAGAAGCGAAGGCAGTTGAAGCCCTCCTCGGCGCACAGGCGGATGTCCTCCTTGTAGTGATGGTAGAAGTCGGAAGCGATGTGGCTGGGATAGTAGATGTCGGGGTCGTCGACCAGGCAGCACTGCGCACCTTCGGGAAGGTCGCGAAGGTCGCTGTGGAAGCAAAGCGGGGCCTTGTCCCACGAGCCGTCCGGCATGCGATAGGTGACCTGGCGCGGAACCTTGTGGGCACCGTTTGTCATCACGTCAGCGGTGGAGAGGCCGGCCCCGCCCTCGAAGACTCCGCCCTCGTACTGGTTGGATGCGGTGGCACCACCCCAGAAGAAGTCCTTGCTAAAGCCCATCGATGTCTCCTCCCTCATGTACATGCGTTCTAACGACGCGCCTCCATACAGGCCCAATGATACCGTGGGGCTTGCGCATGCAAGAGAGGGGCACCGCCTAGTTGCGTCCAATGCGCGGGAAACGGAGCGAACGTGCCGTTTGTGTCACCATGGGTCAGCCGATGCGCCAGTGGCCCACGATCTCGCCGTAGTCTGCGAGGCAGTCCTCCTCAAAACGGAGCTGGAGCCTGCCACGATGGTGCAGGATATACGGGATGCCATCGCTGTCGCGCAGGTCGCTCACGATGCCAATGTGGTTCTCGTAGCAGACGATGTCCCCGCCCGCCCACTGGTCAATCTGCGTGGTATCGCAGGTGAGCGAGATGGCGTGGCGCTCGAACCAGACGCGTAGGTTTCTCACCCGGCGATAGTCGATGTTGGGATCAGGGACGTCCACGTCATATACCTCCGGTGCCCTGCGTATGTCCTCGTCAACCAGCGTGCGCAGGTCATAGCCGGCGCCAAGAAGCCCGGCGGCGACGACGTCGGTGCAGACGCCCTTGCCATCGGTGGGATATCCGCCGTCATAGTAGGCGCTCTCGTAGGTTGGCCTGGTCGCCAGGTACGCACGGGTTGACTGCAGTATGTCGGACTGGTCGTCCAGGCCGTCGGAGTCGGCATCCGTCGAGCTCACAACGCGCTCTATGCCAAAGTCGCTGTCCGTACGCGCGTTGCGCGGAGACCTGTCAGTCGGTGCGGAGAGGTAGAGCCGCAGGGCAAAGGCTGCGCACGCAAGCAGCAGTATCAGTACACCGCATGCGATGCGCGCCTGCCAGCGCCTACTGTCTTCGGGCGACATGATCATGGTCATGAGTCATGCCTGAATAGGCTAGTTATGCCGGCACACACCAGGCACAGGGCAAATCCGCAGGCAAAGCCGCACATGTCAAGCAGGACGTCGGACGTCATGCTCGCTCGTCCGGGCACGTAGCGCTGGATCGTCTCGTCTATGTTGGGCACGAAGTACCAGATGCCGCCAAAGATGGCTGCGGAGGCAAGCGGATGGGCGAAGGTCGTGCGGACCGCGTTGAAGGCGAGGATGGCAAGCATGAAGTACTCGCTAAAGTGACCCGCCTTGCGCACGTAATAGTGCAGGAGCGACGAGTCGCCAAGCACGGTCAAGATGCCAGGATGCTCAGCGAGCAGCCGCGTTATCGGCGGGTAGTCCTGCATGACGAGCCAGGCGCCTGCCTTCTGGACCAGGCCGAGAACGTAGCCGCTCTCCAGGCTCGACTGCGTGCCGGGCATGAGCGAGTGTCCCCAGATCACGCAGATCCATGCGGCCAAGAGACCCCATGAGACCAGCTGTGACACGAAGCCTGACCCTGCGTGCACGTGCCTGCTCAAGCTGAAACTCCTCTATCATGATTTCGAATGCAGTATAGAGATGGTACCCAAGGATCGAGGCCATGGACTCATTCTTCGAAAGAACCTACGAATTGGTACGACAGATCCCCGAGGGACGCGTTGCGAGCTATGGGCAGCTGGCGCGCATGATGGGTGAGCCGCGCAAGGCCCGCTTTGTGGGCTTTGCCATGCACGCCAGCCCAGGAATGGCCGGTGGGGTGCCCTGCCATCGAGTCGTCTTCAAAGACGGACGCCTGGCACCGGGATTCGCCTTTGGTGGCCCCGGGGTGCAGCGGCAGATGCTCGAGTCCGAGGGCGTAGGGTTTACGCCGGACGGCCGCGTGGACATGAGGTCATTCTCCTGGGAGGCATGAGATCGGGGGTCCAGAATCTGTTTCTGGACCCCCGTCAACAGCCGATACGCCGATGCCTTAGGCGTTCTTGGTGGCAATCACATTGACGCCCGTGTCAGCCACGTTGGCGAGAACCACGTCGCCGATGGCAACGGGTGCCTGCGCGCGCACGCCGGCGAGCTGCCGGACGACGTCGAAGATCTTGCCCTTGGGGATGTCGCGCTCCGTCTTGACGCTCACCATGCGCTCGGTCTTGCTCCCGTCGACGGGCACCGAGGTGGTCACGATTCGCGTCGGGTTGGTGACCTCTTTGCGACCGTAGCTGTCACCGCGCGGGCAGGTGTTGCCTGCAACCGAGATGACCTCTCCGTCCTCGAGCGTCACCGTGAGTGGGCAGCCCATGGGGCAGTTGATGCAGATGAGCTCTCGGGTCTCCTGTGCCATGGCTACTCCTCCTCAAGCTTGACGGTGATCTTTGCAAGTCCCTTGCGTGCAGCGAGGTCGGCCTTCTTGAGGGTAACCTGCTCCATCTCGCCGGGTGCCATGACGCGCTTCTTGCGGTGCTGGATGCGCTCGCCGTCCAGATAGACGCTCACGTAACGATTGCGGTACTCGTTTGCCACGCGGAAGCGTACGGTCAGCGTGTCGTCCATGGCGTCGACGTCGACAAAGGACGGGACGGTGTAGCGGACGCCGCTCTCGGCGCTCACGGGGACGCCACGGGAGTCACTTCCTTCTTTGCAGCCGCTGGAGACGTAGCGGGCAGCGTTGGCACCGGCTGCCGCCGCCTCCTGGCTCACGAAGTCGACGAGGTCGTGAACGTGCAGGACGTTTCCGCAGGCAAAGATGCCGGGAATGCTCGTCTGGAGGCTCTGGTCGACCACGGGGCCGCGCGTGACGGGCGACAGCTCGACGCCAGCCTCGCGCGAGAGCTCGTTCTCGGGCAGGAGTCCGACCGAGAGCATCAGCGTGTCACAGGGATAACGGACCTCGGTCCCCGGGATGGGGCGGAGCTTGTCGTCAACCTCTGCGATGGTCACGGCCTCCACGCGGTCGCGACCCTCGATGTCGACGACGGTGTGCGAGAGCAGCAGCGGAATGCCAAAGTCGTCGAGGCACTGCACGATGTTGCGCTTGAGGCCGCCGGAATACGGCATGATCTCGGACACGCAGGCTACGTGTGCGCCCTCAAGGGTCATGCGACGGGCCATGATGAGTCCGATGTCGCCTGAGCCGAGGATGACGACCTCGCGTCCTGGCAGCTGGCCCTCGATGTTGACCAGGCGCTGTGCCGTGCCTGCCGAGTAGACGCCTGCAGGGCGGTATCCCGGCGTGGCAAGGGCGCCACGGGGACGCTCGCGGCAGCCCATGGCCAAGATCACGGCACCGGCCTTGATCTGAGTGATGCCCTCGGTGGCCGAGACGGCGGTGACGACGCGGTCTTCCGAGATGTCGAGAACCATGGTGCCCAAGCGTCTCTCGATGCCGAGCTCGTCGGCACGCTGCTCGTATCGTGCCGCGTACTCGGGACCTGTCAGCTCCTCCTTGAAGGTGTGCAGGCCAAAGCCGTTGTGGATGCACTGGTTGAGGATGCCGCCCAGCTGGGTGTCGCGCTCGAGGATGAGGACGTCGGTCTGGCCCGCCTCATGTGCCGCGATGGCGGCGGCAAGGCCAGCGGGACCGCCACCGACCACGACGATGGCGCGCTGCTCGATGGTCTTGCTCATCGTGCCTCGCCCCCTTCCTGACGCACGCCAGGTGTGGCGATGCGGTCCTTGTTGTGGCCAACGACGAGCTCGGAGCCGGGGCCGCGCTTGGTGACCTCCTCGGGGGCCATGCCAAGCTCGCGCTCGAGGATCTCCATGATCTTGGGCGTGCAGAAACCGCCCTGGCAACGACCCATGGTGGCACCCGTGCGGCGCTTGATGGCGTCGAGGGAGCGCGGCTGCGGCATGCGGTGGATAACGTCGACGATCTGCGCCTCGCTCACGCGGCAGCAGCGGCAGATGATGTTTCCGAATGCCGGGTCCTGCTGGCAGAGCTCGTCCCACTCGTCGAAGCTCGTCATAACCAGGTTGACCACGCCAGGACGCGTGGGGTCAAAGGCCCCATCGGGTTTGGCGGACAGCCCGAGTGCGTCCGCCACGAGGCCCGAGACCATAACGCCGATAGCCGGGGCGCTGGTGAGGCCGGGGCTCTCGATGGCGGCACAGTCAAACAGGCCAGGCGCGCCTTCCATCTCGCCGATGACGAAGTCGTGCGCGGCCTGATGCGCGCGCAGGCCGGCAAAGGTGGTGATGACCTCGCGGAGCGGTACGTTCTTGACGGTGAGGGAGCTCTTTGAGGCGACCTCCGCAAGTCCGGCGGGCGTGGTGTTGGTCCCCTCCTTGTCGTCCACGTCGGTGGCTGTCGGCCCCACGATCAGGTTACCGTGCACGGTAGGGCTTACCAGCACGCCCTTGCCCATGGCGGTGGGCAGCATAAAGACGGTGTGCCTCACGTGCCGGCCTGCGGTGGTGTCCAGCAGGTAGTACTCTCCCTTGCGCGCCACGATGCTGAGCGGCTCGGCGGCAACCGTCATCGACGCCTGAAGCGTGTCACTGCCCGTGGAAAGCTCCACAAAGCGGTTGTGCAGCTCGTCGGCGTACACGCCGGCGGCATTGATGACCGTGCGGGTGAGAAGCGTCTCTCCGCCAGCCGTGACCTGCCATGCCTTACCTGCACGCTCGATTGCGCTCACCGGTGCGTTGAAGCGGAACTCCGCCCCGTTGGCGGCGGCGTTCTCGGCGAGGGCCACGGTTAGGCCGAAGGGGTCGACGATGCCGCCCGTGGGGGCCCAGAGGGCGGCCACGGCCTCGTCGGAGATGTTCGGCTCCATCTCGAGGAGCTCGTCGCGCTCGATTATGCGCAGGTCGGGCACGCCGTTTGCCACGCCGCGCTCGAGCAGTGCCTGCAGGCCGGGTCGATCCGCATCGTTCACGCAGACCACGAGGGAGCCCACGGGCAGCACGGCAAAGTTGAGGTCCTTTGCCCACTCGTACATGAGGCGGTTGCCCTCCACATTGAGCCTGCCCATGAGCGTGCCAGGCTGCGCGTCAAAGCCTGCATGCACGATAGCCGAGTTGGCCTTGGACGTGCCGCAGCACACATCCTCCTCGCGCTCGACCACGCAGACAGAGCAGTCGTAGCGCGTGAGCTCACGGGCTATGGCACACCCCGAGACTCCCGCACCAATGATGATCACGTCATACATGTGCTGTACCTCTCCTTGCGTAGATCGTATTGCAACGTGTTCAGTATCGCACTTGCCCCGTGCGGCATTCCCCTTCTCTCGCGGACTGGTGCCCAGTGGGCGGTGGTGGAGTCCGAAGAAATGACACGCGTTTGCCTGTCGTCAGCCCCACTGGGACTCGTAGAGATGGGCATAGAAGCCACCCTGCTCAATGAGATCGTCATGGGTGCCGCATTCCGCAATGCGTCCACCCTGCATGACAAGGATCTTGTCGGCGTTTCTGATGGTGGAGAGACGATGGGCCACCACAAGGGACGTGCGGCCTTCCATCATGCGGTCGAAGGCATCCTGCACCTGCAGCTCCGTGCGCGTGTCGATGGAGCTCGTGGCTTCGTCGAGCAGCAGGATGGCGGGGTCGGCGAGCATGACGCGCGCGATGCACAGCAGCTGACGCTGGCCCTGGCTGAGTGCGCCCCCGCCCTCCCCCACGACGGTGTCGTAGCCATCGGGCAGCTGCACGATGAACTTGTGCGCGTGGGCACGGCGCGCGGCCCGCTCGATCTCGTCGTCCGTGGCATCGGGCTTGCTGTAGCGGATGTTGTCCCGGATGGTACCGGCAAAGAGCCACGTGTCCTGCAGCACCATGCCGAAGGCCGAGCGCAGGGATGCCCTCGTGAGCCTGGCGGTGTCGTGTCCGTCAACGAGGATCCTTCCTCCGTCAAGGTCGTAGAAGCGAAGGAGCAGGTTGATGAGTGTCGTCTTTCCGCAGCCCGTGGGGCCGACCAAGGCGATGCGCTCTCCCGGCCTCGCATGGAAGTCGATGTCGGTGAGAAGCGGCCTGTCGGGCACATAGGAGAAGTCCACATGGCAGAACCGCAGGTCACCCGTGGGGTTCTCGAGCACCTCCGCGTCTGCGGCGTCGGGCAGCTCCTTCTCGGCATCGAGCAGGGCGAAGACGCGCCTTGCACCGGCGAGGGCGGCCTGCAGCTGCGTGACCACGCCGCTGATCTCGTTGAAGGGCTTCATGTACTGGTTGGAATAGCTGAGGAAGCTCTGGACCTGGCCCACGGTAAGTGGCGAAGGCCATCCGGTGATGACGCATGAGCATCCGACCACTGCCACGACCGCATAGATGATGTTGTTGACCAAGCGGGTCGAGGGATTGGTGAGCGAGCTCACAAACTGCGCATGCTGGCCTTCCACACGCAGCCGCTCGTTGATCTCCTCGAACCTCTGCTGACAGATGTCACCTTGTGCAAAGGCCGCGATGAGCCGCTGGTTTGAGATCGTCTGCTCGGCATATCCTGAAAGGCGGCCCTGCAGCGCCTGCTGCGCCGCGAAGCTTGCCGACGAGCGCTTGGCAATCTGGCTTGCGACGAAGATGGAGAGCGGTGTGAAGACGATGACCACGAGCGCCACGGGCACCGAGAGCGAGAACATGAACAGGAGCGTGCCAACCAGCGTGACGATGCCGTTAAGCAGCTGCGTGAAGCCTTGCAGGAGGCCGTCGCCGACCTGGTCGACATCGTTTACCACGCGCGAGAGGAGATCCCCATGCGCATGGGTGTCCACAAAGGAGAGCGGTAGCCGCTTGAAGGTCTCAAAGACGCTCGTACGCAGGTCGCAGACCGTCTCGTAGGAGAGACGGTTGGTGCAGTAGCTAGAGAGCCATTGGGTGAGGGCGGCACCGGGGATGACGGCAGCGAGCAGCGTGAGCTCAGGCATGAGGCCGCCGAAGTCAACAGCTCCTGCTGCGATGACGTTGTCTATGCAACGTCCGATGAGGATGGGCACCACAAGCTGCAGGATCACCGATATTGCGGTTGCCGCAAAGGAGACGAAGAGCAGCGGGAGGTAGGGTCCGGTCAGGGTGAGGATGCGCCCCATGACCTCCTTGGTCGTGTAGTTGCCGTCCTCGAGCGTCTGGTAGAAGCTGGTGCTCTGGTCGTCACTGCCATCAGAGCTGATGACCGCCATGCTTCCGCCGCTGAGGTTGGCTCCCGAGTAGAGATCGGCCATCAGGCTGCCACCTCCTCGGGACGAAGCTGCGAGAGGCAGATCTCGCGGTAGAGGTCGCAGGACTCAAGCAGCTCGTCATGCGTGCCAAGCCCCGCCATACGGCCATGGTCGAGGACGAGTATCTGCTGGGCGCCCATGACCGCCGCGACGCGCTGGCTCACCACGATGATGGCCGGCCTTCCGGGCAGGCTGGCGAGGGCCTTGCGTAGGCGCGCGTCAGTGGCGTAGTCGAGCGCGGATGCGGAGTCGTCCAGCACGACCACCCGAGGGTCGCCTACGAGCGCACGGGCGATGGTGAGGCGCTGTCGCTGGCCACCGGAGAAGTTGGCTCCACCAATGTCGACCGCGGCGTCGAGCCCGCCCTCCTTCTCGCGGACGAAGTCATCCGCCTGCGCGCACTCAAGCGCGCGCCAAAGCTCCTCGTCGGTGGCGTTGGGGTTGCGCCACGAGAGGTTGGAGCGAATGGTGCCGGAAAGCAGAGACGCGCGCTGCGGCACAACGGCCACGACACGGCGCAACTCCTTGAGGGAGAGGTCCGACACCCGCTGCCCCAGCACGCTCACCGTTCCCTCCGAGGCATCGTAGAGCCGCGACACCAGTGATACGAGTGTGGACTTGCCCGAGCCCGTGCCACCGATAATGCCGAGGACCTCGCCCTGAGGCAGGGAGAAGCTCACGCCAGAGAGCGCGGGCATCGTTCCGCCGTAGGTGAAGCCCGCGCCATCGAAGGCAACGGCTGCCACGCCTTGCGGCGTTCCTGCGAGGGTGCCGTCGGGAAGCGCTCCGTCAGCCACCCTCGGCTCCGTGTCGAGCACCTCCATGATGCGTGAGGCTGAGGCAGATCCCCTGGTAAAGATGACTACGAGATTTGCCACGTAGCCGATAGACACCAGCACCTGCGTCATGTAGTTGACGAAGGCCATGACCTCGCCTTGGGTGAGGCTGCCCGCATTGACGCGATAGGCGCCGGCCCAGAGGATGGCAACCACGCCAAAGTTCATGATCAGGAAGGTCGAGGGGTTGAGCAGCGCCGAGAGCCTGCCTACTGCGACGGAGGTGTCCGCCTGCTCCCGCGAGGCGTGGGCAAAGCGCGCGTCCTCGTGGTCCTCGCGTCCGAAGGCTCGTATCACGCGAATGCCCTCCAGGCCCTCGCGGGTTATGCGCGAGACGACGTCAAGCTTTCCCTGGATGGCGCGAAAGAGCGGTATGGAGCGTCCCATGACCACGAAGAACACCGCTCCGATGGCGGGCGTGCACACCAGAAACACCAGGCCAAGGCGGATGTCGATGAGCAGTGCCGCAACAATTGAGCCAAGCGCGATGAAGGGCCAGCGGATGAGCATGCGTATACCGTAGGCAACCGAAACCTGAACCTGGTTCACGTCGTTGGTGACCCGTGTCACGAGCGACGGTGTGCCGAACTCGTCGACGTCGGCCGCGCCAAGCGCATTGACCTGCCGGTAGAGGGCGTTGCGGATGTCGGTTCCCATCCCCTGAGACACTTCGGCGGCAAGCTTCTGTGTGACAAAGGTGAAGCCGTATCCGACAAAGGCAAGTACGACAAGGAGGAGGCCCAGTCCCATCACCAGGGACATGTTGCGGCCGCCAACGCCGTCATCGATCATGTGCGCCACGATCATCGGCGTGAGCAGGTCAAATATGACTTCCACTGCCTTGCAGGCCGTGCCGAGCACGGCCTTCTTGCGGTATGGTGGCAAAAACCTGCGCAGGAGGTCTCCCATGGCATTCTCCCGTCTGGTGGTCGTGGCTCTCTCTACTCCCCCAGCGTCTCCGAGAGCTCGAGCCATTCGGTCTCTAGCTCCTCGATCTGGGCCTCGGCGTCGGCAATCTCGGCCTGTTTGGCGAGAAGTGCCTGGTAGTCGGTGGCGTCAAGCGCCTCGAGCTCAGCACGCAGCTCGTCCGGGCGCCCTTCGAGCTTCTCGAGACGCCTCGTGATGGAGTCAAAGCGCTTCTTGGCGGCCCTTCGGTCCGCGTTGCTGAGCGAGCTTGAGACAGGTTGAGGGTTGTCGTCTGGCTTGGCTGAACGTGTGGGCGAGGTTGAGGGTTGGACCGCCTTGGCATCGTCGCCAGATGCGGCACGCTCGTCCAGTAGCCGGAGGTACTCGTCGACGCCCCCGGGGACATGCCTGACGACGCCGTCGAGCAGCGCAAACTGGTCGTCGGTCACGCGCTCCATGAGGTAGCGGTCATGGCTCACCAAAAGCAGCGTGCCCGGCCAGGTGTCAAGCAGGTCCTCCAGCACGGCGAGCATGTCGGTGTCAAGGTCGTTGCCAGGCTCGTCGAGCACGAGCACGTTTGGCTCCTCCATGAGCACGCAGAGAATCGCGAGGCGACGCTTCTGGCCACCGGAGAGGTCCTTTACGAAGGTTGGGAACTCGCGCCGTTCGAAGCCGAGGCGCTCGAGCAGCTGCTCGGGCGTAGTGGGCTTGCCGTCAACCGTAAGGTAGCGCTTGTAGCGGCCAAGCACCTCGGAGACGCGCCAGTCGTTGAACTGGCTGAGGCCCTCGAGCTGCTGGGAAAGCATCCCAAAGCGCACGGATGCGCCGATCTTGCGCACGCCGCGGCTCGGCTCCATGGCACCGGTCATCACCTTGAGCAGCGTCGTCTTTCCGGCACCGTTCTCTCCCAGGATGCCGTAGCGGTCTCCGGGGCCGATCAGCCAGTCTATGTCGTGCAGGACCTCGTCGGCCCCGTAGGACGCGCACACGCCGTGCATCTCGATCACCTGCTTGCCGAGGCGACCGACGGCCATGCGCTTGAGCTCGATGGTGTTGCGCAGCGGTGGGTCGTTGGCGATGAGTTCCATGGCGGCGTCGATGCGGAACTTGGGTTTGCTGGTGCGAGCCTTTGCGCCGTGTGCCAGCCAGTTGAGCTCCTTGCGCAGCATGTTCTGGCGACGCTCTTCCATCACCGCCGCCTGGCGCTGGCGCTCAACGCGCTGCTGGATGTAGGCTGAGTAGCCGCCCTCGAAGGGGTCGATCACGCCATCGTGGACCTCCCACATGTGCTCGCAGACCTCGTCAAGAAACCAGCGGTCGTGCGTCACCAGCAAGAGGGCGCCCTGGCCCATCTGCCAGCGGCGCTTGAGGTGCTCCGCGAGCCAGCGGATGGCATGCAGATCGAGGTGGTTGGTGGGCTCGTCCATCAGGAGGACGTCCCAGTTGCCCACGAGAACGCGTGCGAGGTCGCAGCGTCGCCTCTGGCCACCGGAGAGATCCCCCACCCTGCCTTGCCAGTCGATGTCTACCAGCAGCTCTTCGATGATGGAGCGGATTGTGGGGTCGGACGCCCAGACGTACTCGGGCGTGTCCCCAACCACGGCATGGCAGACCGTGTCATCGTCGGCGAGCGCGTCCGCCTGGCCGAGCATGCCTACGGTTATGTTGTTGCGATAGGTGATGCTTCCGCTGTCGGGCGTGATGCGGTGTGCCACGAGGTCGAGCAGCGTGGACTTGCCATCGCCGTTGCGGCCGACGATTCCGATGCGTTCACCCTCGTTGATGCCGATGGTCTGGTCCACAAGCACCTGCTTGCCGGGCCATTCGTGCGAGACTCGCTCGAGTCCGATCAGTATCCCCATTAGTCCCTGTCCTCCCCTGCCAGGCCTCTGAGCAGGGCAATCTCTTGTGCATAGCCATCAAGCTCGTTGGGCGTCTCGAGCACCATAGGCAGCGTGCGCAGAAGTGGGTGCCTCACGATGGAGGCAAAGCAGTCGACGCCCAGCGTGCCTTGCCCGATCTTCTCGTGGCGGTCCTTGTGAGAGCCACGGGGGTTCTTGGAGTCATTGAGGTGCAACGCCCGCAGTCGGTCGAGACCGATGACGCGGTCGAACTCGTCGAGGACGCCCTCGAGGTCGGAGACGATGTCATAGCCGGCGTCGCTCACGTGGCAGGTGTCGAGACAGACGCCCAGAAGCTCGTCGTGCGTGGTGCCGTCGATGATGCGTGCGAGCTCCTCGAAGGTCTGGCCAACCTCGCTGCCCTTGCCGGCCATGGTCTCGAGCAGGACGATGGTGCCCTGCCCGGGCACGAGAACCTCGTTCAGGCCTTCGCAGATGAGCTCGATGCCGCGGTCCGTCCCCTGCTTGACGTGGCTCCCTGGATGGAAGTTGTAGTAGTTGCCGGGCAGGCTCTCCATGCGCTCGAGGTCGCCTGCCATCGCGCGGCGGGCAAAGTCGATGGTCTCCAGCTTCGCCGAGCAGAGGTTCATGGTGTATGGCGCGTGGGCGACCAGCTTGCCAAAGTCGTTGTCGGCCATCAGCTGACGCAGTTCGGCAACGTCCCGCTCGTCGAGTGGCTTTGCGTTGCCCCCGCGCGGGTTGCGGGTGAAGAAGGCGAAGGTGCTCGCACCTATCCCAAGCGCGCGGCGTCCCATCTCAGCATAGCCGCCCGTCGTCGACAGGTGGCAACCGAGGGCCAACCGGCCGCTCACGCGTGCGCCTCCAGCAGGGCAACCAGACGGTCGATGACCTTCTCTGCCACCTGCGACTTGGGAAGCGTGTCAAGCTCCTCGACCCCACCGGCGGACACGAAGGCGATCCTGCTGGTGTCAGAGCCAAAGGTGGAGTCGCTGCGCGAGACGTCGTTTGCCACGATGAGGTCGCAGCCCTTGCGAGCCAGCTTGGCCTGGGCATACGGGATCACGTCGTTGGTCTCGGCGGCAAAGCCCACCACCACGCGCTCGCCCTTCTTGGAGGAGAGTGCCGCAAGGATGTCGGCGGTCTCGACGAGCTCGATCACGTCAACGCGCTCTACCGTCTTCTTGAGCTTGTGGTCGGCAGACTTCTTGGGCGTGTAGTCGGCGACGGCGGCCGTGCAGATGGCGGCATCCGCACCGTCAAAGGCGGCAAGGCAGGCCTCGAGCATCTCGGCAGCCGAGGTGACGTGTGTGACCTCGGCACCTGCAGGCTCCTCGAGCGATACGGGACCGCTCACAAGGCGCACCGTGGCTCCGCGGCGCAGGGCCTCAGCCGCGATGCTGTAGCCCATCTTGCCCGTGGAGGCGTTGGCGATGAAGCGCACGGGGTCGATGGCCTCGCGCGTGGGCCCGGCGTTGATGAGCACCGTCTTGCCGGCAAGGTCCTGTGGGGCGCTACCTGCGGAGAGGACGTCGAGCGTGGCGGCAACGATGCCCTCCACGCTCTCGAGCTTGCCCTCTCCCACGTCGCCGCAGGCGAGTTCGCCAGTGGTGGGCATGATCAGATTGATCCCGCGCGAGCGGAGTGTCTCGACGTTCTTTTGCGTGGCCGGGTTGCGCCACATGCGCACGTTCATGGCGGGCGCCACCAAAACCGGGCACGAGCAGGCAAGCAGCGTGGTGGTGAGCGCGTCGTCGGCGATGCCAGCCGCCATCTTGGCCATAACGTTGGCCGTGGCCGGGCATACGAGCGCAACATCCGCCCATTCGGAGAGCGTGATGTGAGGGATGGGGTCGCCAGGTTGGCCATAGAGGTCGGTCAGAACGGGATGCTTGGTGAGTGCCTCAAAGGTGGCTGTGCCCACAAAGCGCTCGGCATCCGCGGTCATGGAGACGTGGACCTCGTGCCCCGCCTTCTGCAAGCCCCGCAGCACCTCACACGCCTTGTAGGCGGCAATGCCGCCCGTGACCATCAGGGCGACGTTACTCATCGGCCAGCGCTCCCTCCGTCACGAGCATGCGGTGGCAGTACGGGCACTCGGTGATGATGGGTCCACGCATGAGCTCGCCAAAGATGCCCTGCTGCAGCTTAACGCGGCAGGTGGTGGGCATGTTTCCGCGAAGGCGCTCGACGGCGAGACCGCCAAAGCGCTTTGCGGCCTTGGCGTATGCCTCGGCGACCTCGTCCGAGATGTCGGCGAGGACGGCCTTTCGCTCCACGGCAAGCTGCCTGACGCTGGCCATGATGTTGGAGGACGCCTGGTCGAAGGACTCCTTCTGCGCCGCCTGCTCGGCATCGAGCTTGGCGTCCAGGCCGCGGGCGTTCTGCTCCGCCTTCATGAGCTTCTCGAGGTTGGACTCGAGTTCGATGTGCTTGAACTCGATCTTTTCGAGCTGCTTGGCAAGCGCCGTGAGATGGGCTTCGAGGTCACGTATGCCGCGGAAGTCCTGCCCACGCTCGACCGCCTCGGCCTGCACCTCGTTGATGCGGTTGACCGTCTTCTCGTGTGCGGCCTCGTTGTCCTCGAGGTCGATCTCGGCGTCCTTGCGCTGGCCGACGATTGCCTTGAGCTTGCCAGCGAGGTTCTTCTTTGCCGCGATGATGGCGGCGAGTTTCTTCTGTTGCGGCATGGCCTTGAGCTGGCCGTTGAGACGCATGAGCTCGATGTCGATGTCTTGCAGCCTAAGCAGGGCCTGTGATTCTTGCATGGTTGAGTCCTCTCTGGGCTAGCGGCGCCGGCGCGCGGCGATGTCGGTTAGGGTGTGGGCAAGTCTCTGCAGGTCATCTGCGGAGACGGTATGGTCAAAGGAGATGCGTAGGCTGCAAAGGGCTTGGTCGCGGGGAACGCCCATGGCAAGCAGCACGTGGCTTGCCTCGAGAGAGCCGCTGGAGCAGGCGCTTGCCGCCGACACCTCGAAGCCCGCCTGGTCGCACTCGAGCACGAGCGTCTCGGAGTCGACTCCGGGCACAAGGATTGAGACGATGCCGGCAAGGCGTGCTTCTGCGGGCAGCTCGTCGTAGCTGACGGAGGCCAGCGCCACGCCATCATGCAGCAGCGCATCGCGCAGGCCTAAGGCGAGCTCCGCGGTCAGCCTGCGGCGTTCGTCAAGGTGGTCGCAGCAGTCGCGTGCCGCCGCCGCAAAGGCCAGGGCCCCGCAGACGTCCTGCGTGCCGGCGCGTCGTCCGCTCTCCTGGCCTCCGCCAAAGCTCTGTGGGCGGATGCGCACGCGCTGGCGACACGCGAGGACGCCCACGCCTACGGGCCCACCGATCTTATGAGCGGCGATGCTCACGGCATCCACGTCGTAAAGCTCGAGCGGAATGCGTCCGAAGGCCTGCACGGCATCGGTATGCATAAGGGCGCCTGCATCATGTGCCACGCGTGCCACCTCGCCGATGGGCTGGATGACGCCTGTCTCGTTGTTTGCGCTCATGAGGGATACGAGCGCCGTCTGCCTGTCCACGAGCTCGGCGATCGTCTGCGGTTGCACTATGCCCTGGCGGTTGGGCAGCGCAAGCTCGACGTCAAACCCCCTGGCGCGCAGCACGGGGGCCACGTCGAGCACGGAGTCATGCTCGATGGCGGAGAGCACCACCTTGGTGCGCTTGCGGTCGCGGTCGCGCATGCCCTCTGCAAGGCCGAGAAGCGCCAGATTGTTTGACTCGGTTCCACCAGAGGTGAAGACGACCTCCTGCGGGCGGAAGCGTCCCCCAAGGCAACGGGCAATGTCGGCACGGGCTGCGTCGAGGGCCCTTGCCGCCTGCCTGCCCGTCGTGTGGAGCGAGTTGGGGTTTGCCCCGGTGAAGGGGGCCTTCTCATAGGCCAGTTGCGCCTGGCGCGCGGCGTCGGATAGCGGCGCGGAGGCGGCGTAGTCCAGGTACACGAAGCGATCAGGCATCTAGCAACGCCCCCCGAAGCCCCGGTTGCCAGCTCTGCGGATGTCGGCGATTGCCGCTGCGCGGTCAGCCGCCTTGAAGACGGAGCTGCCGGCGACAAGCATGTTGGCGCCCGCGCTCACCACGGCCTCGGCATTGGTGGCAGAGATGCCGCCGTCGACCTCCACAAGCGGGCCCACGCCATGCTCTGCGCACATGCGGCGCAGCTGGCGCAGCTTGCGATAGGTGCTCTGGATGAAGGCCTGGCCGCCGAAGCCCGGGTTGACCGACATGATGAGCACGAGGTCGAGGTCGTCGATCAGGCAGTCGAGCACGGATACGGGCGTGCCGGGGTTGATGGCGACGCCTGCCATCGCGCCATGCTCCTTGATGAGAGAGATGGTACGCAAGGCATGGATCTGTGCCTCGTAGTGGAAGCACACGATGTCGGCACCGGCGTCAAGGTAGGTCTGCACGCGACGATCGGGGTCGTTGATCATAAGATGAGCGTCTACGGGAAGCTCCGTGGCCTCCTTTATCTGGGCAAGCAGGCCCGGGCCAAACGTCAGGTTGGGGACAAACGCGCCATCCATGACATCGAAGTGTACGTAGTCTGCCGTAGCTATCGATTCGATCTCCCGGCGCAGGTCAAGCTGGTCTGCAGCGAGTATCGAGGGTGCGATGAGCACGTCTTGGAGCATATGGGTCCCCTATTCGTTTGTGGAGCAAAACGCCTTAAAGGATAACGCCTGCGCCCCCGTTTGAAGGGCGCAGGCATCAGCCTACATCAAGTCTTTCCAAGCTGGCAAGGACGTGGCAACGCCCCCTACCCGCGCTTGTGAAGGGTGAACTTGTTCTCCGTGCCCGTGCGCAGACGCTCGATGTTTGCCCTGTGGCACCAGATGACCAACGCCGCCACGATGATGGTTGGGACCATGGCCGCAGGCGTGAAGTCAAACACGTAGGCCCAGGTCGGAAGTGCGATGGCGGCGCAGATGGACCCAAGCGACACGTAGCGCGAGGGCACGGCAACGATGAGGAACACCGTAAGCGCAAGCGCGGCAACGGGCCAGCACAAGCCAAGTCCGGCACCGAGGCCAACGGAGATCCCCTTGCCGCCATGGAAGCCGAGATACGGGGAGAAGACGTGGCCAAACACGCAGGCGGCCCAGACCGACGACGCGATCCAGCCCAACTGTTGCTGAGGTGCGCTCAGGGCCCAGTCCCCTCCGCAGAAGAGGTGTGCCACCAGCAGGCGTGCGACGAGCACGCAGAAGGTGCCCTTGAAGACGTCAAGGACGAAGGTCAGGGCAGCCGCCCCTCCTCCGACGGTTCGCGCCACGTTGGTCATACCGATGTTGCCCGAACCCTCCTTGCGCACGTCGACGCCATGGGCCTTTGCCACCAGCAGCCCAAAGGGGATGCCGCAGATGGCAAATGATGCGATCATAGCAAGGATGGTGAACATCACCATGCTCATGACTAGTCGTCCTTCCTCCTGAACTTGAGGCGAATGGGGGTGCCCACCAGATCGAAGGTCTCGCGCAGGCGGTTCTCCAGGTAGCGCTCATAGTTGTCGTCGACAAGGTCGGGTGCGTTGCACCAGAAGGTGAACACCGGCGGACGGGTGCCCGTCTGCGTCGCGTACTGCAGGCGCAGACGGCGCTTGCCAGAGCTCACGGTGTGACCGCTTTCGCGCAGGTTGGAGAGGAAGTCGTTGAGCTGCGAGGTCTTGATCTGGCGCTCATGGGACTCTGCGGCGCGGATGGTGGTGGCAAGCACGCGGTCGATGGCGCGGCCGGTCAGGGCAGAGGTCGTGATGGCCGGGGCCCACGTGGCAAAGGTCATGCGCTTGTCGAGGGACTGCTGGATGTCGGTGCGCTGCTGCTCGTCGGTCACGAGGTCCCACTTGTTGAGCACGACCACGAGTGCGCAGCCGCGGTCGATGGCCATGCCGGCGAGCTTCTGGTCCTGCTCGGTGAGGCCCACGGAGCAGTCCACCACGAGCAGCGCCACCTCGGCACGATCCATGGCCTCGAGGCCGCGGACGAGGCTGTAGTACTCGACGTCCTCGTGCACCTGCGTCTTCTTGCGCATGCCCGCTGTGTCGACAAGGCGGATGGTGTGGCCGTTCCACTCCACGAGCGTGTCGATGGCGTCTCGGGTGGTGCCTGCAACGTCGCTCACGATGGCGCGCTTCTTGCCTGAAAGGCGGTTGACCAGTGACGACTTGCCCACGTTGGGCCTGCCGATGATGGCCACCGGAAGGGCGCCGTCATCGGGCTCGTCCTCCTCGTCGACGGGATCGGGCAGCGCGGCCACGACGTCGTCGAGAAGGTCGCCCGTCCCATGGCCATGCCCCGCAGAGATGGCGCGCGGCTCGCCCACGCCGAGCGAGTAGTAACTCCAGGTCTCGAGGTCCTTCTCGGGGTTGTCGAGCTTGTTCACGCACAGAAAGACGGGCTTGTCGGCCTTGCGCACGACGCGGGCAACCTCCTCGTCCTCGTCGGTCACCCCGACGGTGCCGTCGACGACAAAGATGATGACATCTGCCTCGTCACAGGCGGCGAGCGCCTGCTCGCGGATGCGCGGGGCAAAGGTGTCCTTGCTCTTGAGCGACTCGATTCCGCCGGTGTCGATGAGAACGAACTCGCGGCCGTTCCAGTCAGTCGTATGGTAGGAGCGGTCACGGGTGACGCCGCGCGACTCGTGCACGATGGCGTCGCGCTTCTCGGCAAGTCGATTGACGAGCGTGGACTTGCCCACATTGGGGCGTCCGACGACCGCTACGATGGGTTTGGGCATAGTACTCCTCCTGCATAAACGTAACCATAGAAGCATACCATTGCAGCTTTGAAGCTTGTGACATGATGGCAGTCTCGTCACGGCAGCCACATTGCCCGCACGGAATCGCGAGCCGCTAGCGGCAAAAGCGCTCCCTCAGCGCATCCACCATGCAATTGGGCGTGGTCTGGCAGACGATGACCTCGGCCCCACGTCGCTCGAGCTCGCCGACAACGTGCTCCTGCGTGTCGCCGTCCAAGGTCACCTTGTCGAAGTTGAACATGAGGTCGGGGACCACCACGACCTCTCCGCCCAGGTCTTGGGGCAGCTGTCCCAGGAGGTCGCAGGAGACGATGAGACCCGTCACGTTGACGTCTCCGCCGTAGTAGTCGTTACGGATGGCAAAGGGTGCAAGCAGCGGCTCCTCAAGCCCGCAGACGCGCGTCCACGTATCGCAGAAGTCCCTCAGCACGCCAAGGGCTGCCTCGCCGCCCAGGATGCGGACCATGAGCCTGCGACACGCGACTGCTCCCGAGATGGCCTCGAGCTCGCCCAGGCGCGTGACGGAAAGCTCGCTCGTCTCGTCGAGAAAGCTCCGCAGCATCCCGATGCCGTCGTAGAACTGAGGATAGCCGTCGTAGGTTGCGGCGGGAGGCACGGGAAGCTCGGCATCGATGTAGAACTCGTCCGAAAGCTGGAACCGCGTGATGCCCAGCGTCTCGCGCGCGCGTCGCTGGTAGGGCTCGATCAGCTCGACGACTGCTCGGGAGGCCTCCTTGTCCTCGGAGAACGACGACGAGAACCTCTTGGAGTACTTGGTGTATCCCATGGGCACGAGAGCCATCGAGGTGAAGCTCGGCTTTGACTCCACCCAGTCGAGCGTGCGGCGCAGCTCCTCGCCGTCGTTGATGCCCGCGCAGAGCACGATCTGCCCGTGGACCTCGATCCCGGCGTCCAGCAGACGCTCGAGCACGTCGACGCCGCGCTGGGCGCGACGCCCTATGAGCGAGCGCCTGACGTCGGGCGATATCGCATGCAGGGAGACGTTCATCGGCTCCAGCCGACACTCGATGATGCGCTCGACCTCCTCGTCCGTGACGTTGGTCAGCGTGACGAAGTTTCCCTGCAGGAAGGAGAGGCGATAGTCGTCGTCCCTGAGCATGAGTGATGCGCGCGCGTCCTCGGGCAGCATGGCCATGAAGCAGAACTGGCAGGCGTTCACGCAGGTACGAATGCCGTCAAACAGCACGTCGGTGAAGTCGATGCCCCAGTCCTGGCCTGGCTCGCGGTAGAGCGTGGCCGCATACACCTCGTCGTCATCGGGAACGTAGACGGCAAGCTCCGCCTCGTCCCCATCGGCCTCCCAGCGCCAGTCGATGATGTCGCGAAGCTCGACGCCATTGACCGCCAAGATGCGCATGCCAGGCTCTATGCCTGCGTCGTCGGCCGGGCTTCCGGGCTCGACGGAGGCCACCCACGCACCGTCTGCCTGCGGCTTTGTGGATGCGTAGTCAGAGCGACTCGTCTTGTTGTCACCTTGCACGGCCATGCGCTAGGACTCCAGGATCGCCTGAATGCGCGAGCGAACGCTCTCGATCTGCCTTGCGGGCGTGGAGGCTCCTGCCGTGACGCCAATGAGCTCCGCACCGTCAAACCAGGAGGGCTCAAGCTCGTCGTCGCGTTCGATATGGTGCGTGCGAGGGCAGTTCTTGCGGGCGATGTCGGCAAGGTGGGTCGTGTTCGCGGAGTTGCGTCCTCCGATGACGATCATCACGTCAACCCTTTTGGAGAGGCGCTCGCAGGCGCCCTGGTGGCCGGAAGTGGCCTCGCAGATGGTGTCGATAAGTCGAAGCTCCTCCGTCCTTCCCACCAGCGCGGAGATCACGCCGAGGAGGTTCTCCTTCGACTGCGTGGTCTGCACCACGATGCCAACCTTCTTTGAAAGCTCCAGTTGCGAGGCCTCCTCGGGCGAGCCAACCACGACGGCAGACTCGGCATGACCGAGCGTGCCCTCCACCTCGGGGTGTCCCGCCTCGCCCACTATCAGCACCTGATATCCGTCGCGCTCGAGTCGCTCGGCGGCGCGATGGGCGCGCATGACAAAGGGGCAGGTCGCGTCGATGACCTTGGCACCGGCCGACAGGGCGGCATCCTTCACTTTGGGCGTCACGCCGTGGGTCCTGAGGACCAGCGTCGAGCCGGGTTCCACCTCAGATGCGTCCTCCACGACCGTGACGCCGCGCTTCTCGAGGTCCTTGACAACGAGGGGATTGTGGATCAGCGGACCCAGCGTGTGGAGGGGTCCCTCGACGCTCTCTGACGCGGAAAGCACGAGTTCGAGCGCGCGCTCCACGCCATAGCAGGCACCCGCTTCCTCGGCGATGATGATCTGGGCCATGAGGCCCCCCTTCGTGGCTGGCTTACTCCTTGCCGGGATGCTCGGCGCGCAGCTCGCTGCGGAGTGCGTAGACGCGCTCCATGCCGATGCGCTCCATCTCCTCGGTGCGCTCGCGGCGCTTCTCGGAGGTCATCTCGTCCCACTGGATGCTGTCCCCCGCCTTGAGGTACACGCGCGTGAAGAACTTGATCCCCTTGCCGGACTCGGTGATCGCGCGGGCGCCGACGATGGCCATGGGCTGCACGGGCACCTTTGCCATGCGCGCCATCAGGGCAAACCCACCGTGGATCTGCACCTCCTGCTCCTCGGAGCGGATGCGCGTCCCCTCGGGGAAGACAAGCACGGACTCGCCGCGCTTGAGGCAGCCGACCGCACGCTTGACCGACTTGACGTCGGCCGTGCCGCGGTCGATGGGGATGCCACCCACGCGCGGCAGCAGCCAGTTGAGGAACTTGTTGTCGTCCCACTCGCTCTTGTAGATGGGACGCACGTGCACGCCCCTGAACCACATGGTGGTCGAGGGCAGCACCGTCTCGAGGAAGGAGACGTGGTTCATGATGATCATGCGACCAGAGTGGTCGTCCCAGAGCTTCTCGCCGTCCTCGATTCGCCAAGGCCAGAGAATCTTTGAGAGCAGTGCGACGACCCAGATGACCACGGCGAGGATGACCTTTGCAGACAGCGGGTAGTCATCCATCGCACTGTCAAAGTAGTCGTCGCGCGTGAACTTCTTGCGCTCGGCCATGCTAGCGCGCCTCCTCCATCAGCTCGATGATCTTGTCCACCACCTCGTCGACGCCAAGGCGCGACGAGTCGATGTGGTGGGCATCCTCGGCAGGACGCAGCGGAGCCTCCTTGCGGGTCGAGTCGAGCTCGTCCCTGCGCCTGATGTCAGCTAGAATTGCCTGCTCGGCTGCGGCGTCGGCAGTCGCGGTCTTGTCAGTGGCGGCGTCACCGCCCTCGCGCTGCACGGCGCGCCTGTGGGCGCGGGCCTCGGCATCAGCCGTCAGGAAGACCTTCACCTCGGCGTTGGGGTACACGACGGTGCCGATGTCACGTCCCTCGGCCACGACGTCTCCCTGCTCGCCGACGGCGCGCTGCAGGGCCACCATGGCCTTGCGCACGGCCGGCACGGCAGAGACCGCGGAGACGCTGCGGTCGACCTCGGGCGTGCGGATGTCGGCCGTCACGTCGCGGCCGTCCAAGAGCACGGTCTGGCCGCCCTCGGCAGGAACGAACTTGATGCTAATGGCCTTTGCAACCTCGGCTGCGCCATCGGCGTCATCGGGCGAGATGCCGCGCTCGAGGCAGGCAAGGGTCACACAGCGATACATCGCACCGGTGTCCAGATACGTCAGCCCGCAACGGTCGGCAATGGCATGTGCCACCGTCGACTTGCCCGATCCGGCTGGTCCGTCTATGGCTACGATCATGGGGTCTTCCTTCCACTTGCGTCTAGTCGTTCTTGCGCGTCTTGCTTCGAGGCTTTGGCCTCTGCTCCTCCACCAGTCGCTCGATCGCACTGCGTTCGTCCGCCGTCAGCTCGCGCCAGCATCCTGATGCGACATCTCCCAGGGCGATCGGGCCAAACTCGTCGCGATGAAGGCGCACGACCTCGTGTCCCACCGCCTTAAGCATACGCTTAACCTGATGCTTCTTGCCCTCGTGGATGCGCAGCCCCACGACTGCGTGCGCATGGGGTATGCCCTCAGGCGCAACCGGTGCGATACGGCCGTCACTTTCCGTGAGAAGCTCCACCTCGGCATGTTGTGCCGGTCCGTCGTCGAGCATCACGCCCTTGCGCAGGCGGTCGAGATCGGCCTCGTTGGGCATGCCACGCACGAGGGCCACGTAATGCTTCCAAACGTGCATGGAGGGGTGCAGCATGCGCTGGCCTGCGTCGCCGTTGGTGGTGAAGAGCAGAAGCCCGGTCGTGTCTCCGTCGAGGCGCCCCACCGGAAAGAGCCCAGGATAGCGCTTGGTGGGCACGAGCCGCTCGACGCAGGGACGTCCCTGCGGGTCATGCATGGTGGAGAGATAGCCCGTCGGCTTGTTGAGCACAAGGTAGGCATACCCGTCGCTCAGATGGACCTCTCGCCCGTCGACCGTTACCACGTCCGTTGACGGGTCGACCTTGCTTCCGAGCTCGGTGACGACCTGTCCGTTGACACAGACGCGCCCGGCGGTCATCAGGTTCTCGGATCCGCGTCTGCTGGCCACGCCGGCACGCGCCAGAAACCGCTGCAGCCTCATGGGGACGATGCGCTCGTCAGTCATCCGAGTCGTCCTCCCAGTCGTCGGCCCATGCGGAGGTCGCGGGGGACTCCTCCAGGGACTCGGTCGCGTCGTCCTCGGCAACCTCGAAGTCCCCAGGCAGCTCCTCGCCATAGTTGCCCAGCAGCTCGCGCTCGTCGTCGATGTCGGCAGCCGCCTCCTCCAGCGTCGACGATATGGCACGTCCGGACAGGCGCTCGCGGATGAACTGGCGGGCCTGCTCGTCGGGGGCAAAGTCCTCCAGAGGCGGCAGGTCGGCAAGCGAGCGCAGGCCAAAGCGCTCGAGGAACACCTTGGTGGTGCCGTACATGATGGCGCCGGCTTTGCCGCCGGCACGGCCGACCTCGCGTACGAGGCCCTTGTCCCGAAGCGACGCGATCACGCCGTCGGAGTTCACGCCACGCACGGCCTTGACCCCCTCGCGGGTGCAGGGCTGGTGGTAGGCGATGACGGCCAGGGTCTCCAAGGCGGCCTGAGAAAGGCGATGCGTGTCCCAGGAGAGGACGTATGACTCGACCTGCTCGTGATAGGCGGGATGAGTGAACAGCCGCCATCCGCCGGCGACCTCGCGCAGCTGAAAGCCACGGTTTGCGTCGGAGTACTCCGCCGAGAGGTCTGCAAGGGCGTCCGACACCTCGACCGCGCTCGTCTCGAGCGCCTTGGCCAGCTCGACGGCGCTTACGGGCTCGCTCGAGACAAGCAGGAGCGCCTCCAGGGCACCCTTGAGCGAGTTGTTGCCTATGCGATCGAGATCACTCATGAGAGGTCCTCCTCAATGCTGGTTAGTTCGGACTCGTCGAGCTCGAAGGCGGGTGCCCCCTCGATGTGCGTGACGTCGATCTCGCCGAAGACCTCTGACTGGGTGAGCGTGACGGACCCACGCTTGTAGAGTTCCAAGATGGCAAGGAAGGTCGCGACGACCGCCTCGGGGGTCTCCTGGCCGTCAAGAAGCTCGGAGAAGGTCATGCTGGTGTGCGTGCGCGTGAGACGATCGATGGTCGCGACGGTCAGTGCGATGGGCAGGCGACGCGGGGCCACGTGCTCCGCCTCAAGAAGGACCCTGTCGCGCCTGCCGTCCAGGTCGGCGCATATGACGGCCAGCGAGCGAAGGCTGATCCCCTCGAGGTAGTCGGGCATGAGGTTGAGAAACTCGGGATCGGCACCTGCCGTGCGCGGCTCCATGAGGGCTTCGGCCTCCATGCGTCCCGCAAGGGCACTGGCGGCGTTGCGGAACTGCTTGTACGCGATGAGCCGTGCGATGAGCACCTCACGCGCCTCGTCCGGCGAGAGGTCGGCGAGGTCCTCGTCATCGAGGTCGTCCGTGCGACGCGGGATGTCGTCCGGCACGAGGGACGCCGCCTTCATGTCAAGCAGCGTCGAGGCGACCAGCAGAAAGTCGCTCGCCACGTCGAGGTCGAGGGCGCCCATGCGCTCGACCTCCGCAAGGTACTGGTCGGCAACCTCTGCCACCGAGATCGATCCGATGGCCACCTTCTGGCGGCTCACCAGCTGGAGCAGCAGGTCGAAGGGACCGCTGTAGGCCTGGGTCTTTACGGCAAACGACATGAGATCACGACCAACCCAGAAGGACGTCGGCGAGGCTTCCGGCCGTCGCGTCAAGGTAGACGCCCAGCGGGTCGAAGCCGATATAGCCGGGCAGCACGTAGAGCAAGATCATGAGAATGGGCAGCGAGTAGCGCTGAACCACGTAGTACTTGCGCCTCGCCTCGCCCTTGAGCAGCGGAGATATGATTGACGACCCGTCGAGGGGCGGCAGCGGTATCAGGTTGAAGAAGGCAAGGGTGCAGTTGACGTAGACGTACGTGGAGGCGACCACGTAGGCCCAGTAGGCGAAGCCCCCAGCCATGATCGAGGGAAGGGAGTTGTGGAAGATGATGTTTGCGACGATGGCGCCCACGGCAGCCTGCAAGATGTTGGTCGCCGGTCCGGCGAAGGCGACGATGACCTCGTCGCGTCGGGGGTTGCGCAGCCTGTTGGGATTGTAGGGGACGGGCTTGGCGAAGGCGAACACCGGCCCGCCGGCAAGCCCCATGATCATGGGCAGAACGAGGGAGCCAAAGGTATCGATGTGCGCAAAGGGGTTGAGCGTCAGACGCCCCTGGCGCTTGGCCGTGTCGTCGCCGAGCCTATAAGCTGCGATGGCGTGCCCGAACTCGTGAACCGATGCCGAGAGTATGACCAGGACAACCGTTATGGCTATCCGAACAAAGCGCTGTCCAATGGCGGACACGTTGCCTCACTCTCCCCTCTCGCGGCGCATGCGCAGCGAGGACCTCTTCTTTGCGCAGAGCCAGTCTGCGACAAACAGAATGATAGATGCAATGGCGAGGTCTCCTCGCAAAATACCGCCAAAGGGCGTTTCTACCACATACTGCCCAAGGAGTGCCGAAGGCATGATCATGGGAAGCAGGTTTGTCAGGCGCAGGAGCAGGAGCCTCGTGCCGTCGGTGGGTATTGCCGATACCACGAAGATGACGGCAAGCGCGATGGCCGCAATGCAGAAGAAGAAGTGCGCGACGAGCAGGGCGAAGGAGAACAGCGCGTCCTCGAAGTGCATGCGGCGTCCCTCCCCCTGGCGGACATCGGCGATGGGGGCGCTGTTGACGGTGGTGTTCTGGCTGACCATGGGAGTTGGACCCGTGGTCTGCGTGGCGGTACGCCTGATGATGGGTCCCGTGCCGATTGACGTCGTGTCCTGACGTTGCGGTGCCACGCCGCGGCGCGGGGGTTCCGAGCTGCGCCTCACGGTCTTGGGCACCTGCTGGACATCCATGGCCGTGGTGCCGTCGAAGGCACGTCTGACCTCTGGCGCAGCGTCAATCTCGTCATCAGCTGGGAAGTCGTCCTGCTCGAGCTCGTCGTAATCGTCCATCCCCAGATAAGGGCTGGCACCAGACCTCGGGTCGTACGTCATAGCGCCTCCTCGATCTTCTCGGTCAGCTCGAGCCATTCCTCCTCTAGCGCCGGAATCTTCTTAGAGAGCGCATTGTACTCTCTCATGCACTGGTCAAAGCGGCTTGCGTCAGCGTAGAGCTCCTCGGAAGCCATGAGCTCCATGAGCTCGTCATATCGAGCGCGCATGGGGCCAAGGGCGGCCTCGACCTCCTTGAGGCGTTTGCGCTCGGTGCGCAGGGCACGGTTGGCGGCGTTTCTGGCCTCGGCCTCGGCACGGCGCTGCTCGCGTGTCTTGACGTTGCGTCCCTGGGGCTTGTCCGCTTCCTCCGTCGCGGCGGCCTTGACCTGCGGCTTTGCGGCGTTTGCCTTGGCCGGGGCCTCGACCTCGGCGGCACGCGCCTCGAGCTCGGCACGCTTGAAGAGGTAGTAGTCGTAGTCCCCGTCATAGACGGTCACCGTGTGGTCTCGCACGTCGATGACCTTGTTCGCCAAGGCGCGGACGAGGTGCTCGTCGTGGCTGATGAGCACAATGGTGCCAGGGAAGTCCACCAAGGCTCGCTCGAGCACGTCGACAGAGTCGATGTCGAGGTGGTTGGTGGGCTCGTCCAGGCAGAGAAGCGGATCGGGCGCCACGAGCATCTTTGCGAGGGCAAGGCGCGCGCGTTCGCCTCCGGAGAGCACGGAGACGCGCTTGTCGACGTCGTCGCCGTGGAAGAGAAAGGCACCCAACAGACGGCGCTCCTCAGAGGTGGTCCAGCCGGGAGCGACCTCGTCCATCTCGCCCAGGACCGTATTGGCCGCGTTGAGCGTCTCAAGCTGATGCTGGGCGTAGTAGGCCTGCGTCACGTTCTGGCCGAGCTCGATCGAGCCGGCAGTCGGCATCTCATGGCCGTTGATGAGCTTCATCAGCGTCGACTTGCCGGCACCGTTGGGACCGACGAGTGCCACGTGATCGCCGCGGTAGAGCGAGAGGTCTACGCCCTCGTACACCAGATTGTCGCCATACGCCTTGGCCACGCGGTCAAGATGGACCACCATGTCGCCCGTCCGTGGCGGCTCGGGGAAGCTGAAGTGGACCTTCTTGGAGCTTTCGGGCAGGACGACAAGCTCCTCCTGGATCTTCTCCAGGCGCTTGACGCGCTCCTGCACCTGGCGGGCCTTGGTCGGCTTGTAGCGGAAGCGCTCGATGAAGGTCTGGAGATGTGCCATGTCGCGCTCCTGCGCGGCACGCTTGGCGCGCAGCTGCTCGAGGTTGTCCTCGCGCTGGTGGAGGTAGCCGGAGTAGTTGCCGGTGTAGGTCATGAGGCGCTTGTTCTCCAGCGCCGCCACGTGGCTCACGCAGGCGTCCATGAAGGCGCGGTCATGGCTTACGAGCAGGACGGCGCCGTCGTATGAAGCCAGGAATTGCTCCAGCCACTTGACGCTCTCGAGGTCGAGGTGGTTGGTGGGCTCGTCGAGCAGGAGAAGGTCGGGGTGGCGTAGCAGCAGCTTAGAGAGGGCGATGCGCATCTGCCAACCGCCCGAGAACTCCTTGGCGGGCTTGTCGAAGTCCTCGACGGGGAATCCGAGGCCGCCGAGGATCTGTCTAGCTCGCGCATCGAGCTCATAGCCACCGAGGCGCTCATAGCGGTCCTGCGCGGCGCCATAGCGCTCGAGGAGCCGGTCGAAGTCGTCACCGGGAGTTGCCTCGGCAATCTGGTGCTCCATCTGCTCGATGCGCTCCTCGAGGTTGCGTATCTCGGTCGCGGAGTCTATGACCTCGGCAAGCGCTGACTTCTCGCCGGCAAGGTGCGTCTCCTGCTCGAGGTAGCCGATCGTGGTGTCGCGAGCAAAGCTCACGGTACCCGCATCAGGGCTCTCCTGGCCCATGATGATCTTGAGCAGGGTCGTCTTACCGGCGCCATTGGGGCCGACAAGACCCCAGCGCTCTCCCGCGTTGAGTTGCAATGTAGCGGCCGTGTACAGGACACGGCCGCCGTAGGACTTCTCGATCTTGTCCGCAAGGGCTATCAAAGGTGCTCCTTCTCGTGAAAATGCATCCCAGAAAGTATACGTGAGAGTTGTGCGCTACCTATGCGCCCAAGGCTGGTACCACTCGTTCTACAGCTTCGAAAAGCTTGCTCCGAAGGGTGCCGAAGGTCTCCTCAAAAGTTTTTATAAAAGTCACTTGACACGATTTGTGGCTTTGGTAATATACCTCTTGCACCAACTCAACGGGGAATTAGCTCAGCTGGGAGAGCGCATGACTGGCAGTCATGAGGTCAGGGGTTCGATCCCCCTATTCTCCACCAGATAGTAACGGGCGGCGGCTTCGGTCGCCGCCCTTTTGCTAAGGGCCTATGGCGCAACGGTTAGCGCAGGGGACTCATAATCCCTGGGTTGGGGGTTCGAATCCCTCTGGGCCCACCAGAATCTTCGAGGCCAAGACGCGTGTCTTGGCCTTTTCTTTTGCCTTTAGATGACTGTCAGGGACATATCCCGGGTTATAGGACAAAATGTGTGTCCGTTTGACCCCCGTTTAGACCCATCCACCTGCGCAAACACGCCTCTCAAAGTTGGTCGCCGACAACTTTGAGGGT
>CACYTH010000018.1 GCA_902777325.1 uncultured Coriobacteriaceae bacterium | reverse complement strand
AAGATTCTCCATGGGTCTTCCTTTCGCTTCGAACCTAGACAATCCGAAGGTTAGGGAGACCCTCCCTTTAGGTCAAACCAACAGAAACGTTATGCCGACCCAACCCAGTCCCGAAAACGTTCGAAGCCTTATTGTCCCGCTTTATTGTGCCCCGTCAGCCTTACTCGCCACGAGCCTCCTTGATGAGCTTCTGGTACTCGAAGAAGCTGTCCTTGCGTGCGCGATGCAGGTCGCCGGTGCCGTCATCGTGCTTGTCGACGTAGATGAAGCCATAGCGCTTGCGCAACTCACCGGTGCCGGCGGAGACCACGTCGATGGGGCCCCACCAGGTGTAGCCGATGACGTTAGCGCCGTCCTCCTCCACGGCGGCCCTCAGCGCGTCGTAGTGGGCCTTGAGGTAGTCGGAGCGGTACGAGTCGTGGATGCGCTCCACGCCGTCCTCTACGACGACCTCGTCGTAGGCGCCAAAGCCATTCTCCACGACCATCTGCGGCATGTTGTCGTAGCGCTCGGCAACGGTGTTGATGGTCCAGCGCAGGCCCGTCGGGTCGATCTGCCAGCCCCAATCGCTCGCCTTGAGATACGGGTTCTTGCCGCCCAGGCTCATGTTGCCGGCCATCTCCTCGCCGTCGTCGTGTGTGGTGGCGGTCATTGACATGTAGTAGCTGTAGGTGAACATGTCCACCTTGCCCTCGGCCAAGATCTCCTCGTCGCCGGGCAGGATGTCGGGCTTGGCGCCATACTGCTTCCACAGGCGCTGCGCATAGTACGGATAGGCGCCGCGCACCTGCACGTCGGAGGCGTACCAGTTGCCATCGTCCATCGTCTGCTGGGTGAGCAGCAGGTCCTCCGGGTCGCAAGTCAGCGGATAGGTGCACAGGAACGCCGTCATGTTGCCCATCATGACCTCGGGGTAGTGGTCGTGGGCGTACTTGACCGTCTTGGCACCAGCCAGGAACTGATGATGCAGCGCGTCGAAGCAAGCCTTCGCGTCGCGTGGCGCATTGGCGGTGGTGCCGGTGTAGCCCTGCACGAGGCTGGTGGACAAAGCGTTGTTCATGAACGGCATACCGGTATTGACCTCGTTGAAGGTCAGCCAGTACTTGACCTTGTCGTGCCAGCGGTCGAGGCAGAACTGGCTGTAGGTGCAGAAGAAGTCGATGCAGCGGCGGTCGGCCCACGCGTTGTACTTTGCCACCAGGTTGTACGGGGTCTCATAGTGCGAAAGCGTGACAAGCGGCTCGATGCCGTTCTCCTTGAGGCAGGTGAAGACCTTGTCGTAGAACTCGACGCCGGCGGCCAGGGGCTCGGCCTCCTCGCCCGTCGGGAACAGGCGCGTCCAGTTGATGGACATGCGGAACACGTTCCAGCCCATCTCGGCGAAGAGCTTGATGTCCTCCTCGTAGTGGCCGTAGAAGTCCGTGGCCTCCCAGCTGGGGTAGAGCGCCTCGGGGTCGAAGTTTTCGTCAATCTGACGCGGCGTGGTCGCAGTAGCACCGCGCATGTGGTCGCAGAGGCTGTCGCCCTTGCCGTCTACGTTCCAGCCACCCTCGTACTGGTTGGCTGCCGTAGCGCCGCCCCACAAGAATGTCTTCGGAAATGCCATAGTGGTTCCCCTTTCCCTCTCTTTGCAGCCCTTCCCGCTGCCTTTTTGACAGACACATTTAGTGTACAAAACGTTTACTCACGCACCTAAGCTACCCGCCAAAGAGAGCGGCGGAAGGATGCAGGGAACGAGGAAGTGGGCTGACGGCCGAGCTAAGCAGCCTACTTTGTGGGGCCTCAGATTGGCTCGATGCGTAGCGATCCGCTTCCCACATCGGCCACCAGCGTATTGATCTGGTAGTCACCCTTGCCCACCAATAGTGAGTCACCCTCGTTCCTGTGGGCAAACCCCAGGTCGAACGAGCCAGAACCAACACGAGAGCGAATCGCGACATTCGCGTCGCGCGGCAGCGCCAACACGGCCTCACCAGCCCCGACCGTCACTTTGCAGGTGCGTGGCGTGACCGTGTTGGTAACGTCAATCGAACCGCTGCTCACATCCAGCTGCACGTCATTCGAAAACGCACCTTCGACCTTTGCGTCGCCGCTCGTAATCACGAGACGCAGGTCATCAGCCGCCGCTCCATCAATGAGGATGCGACCACTCGACGCCTCGGCCCATAGCTGCGCGCAGCCGATCTGAGAGGCCTCGAATTCTCCCGCTGCCATTGTCACGCGAACTTCGTCGAGCTCGCCCTCGTAGTCTGGTGGCAGCAACACCTCCAGATACCTGCTCGTCTCGGGAAACCTTTTGGTGTCAGTCGTCCCAAGGCCGATCGCGAGCTCGCCTTGCTCCACCTCGAGCTGCAGAGGGTGGTCGCCCTCTCCCGTATCGGGATAGGTCTCGCGTATCAGTATCTCGCCGTCCGCCTCGGCATCGTCTGCCACACCGATGTAGACCGACCCCGAGCCCCAATCGATGCGAAGGCTCTGAACCTCCTTGGAATCCACGGTTGTCGTGTTGACGACGGTTTTGCCGAAGTCGTTCCTACGGGCAACCCTGTCGCTCATGGCATCGATGAGAGACCTGATGGCAAAGAGCCCGATCACGAGCACCATGACGCCAACGAGCAGCACCAACAGGCGGCTGGCTTTGGAGGCATCAGCCTCACTCCCATTTGCGTGACTCAACCCGTGTCACCTCACCTCTTGCCCATGCTCCTCGTCGGCACTCGACGGTCCGGCAGCGCGGGCTACTCCTTGACCAGCAGCGCCGCACCGATCAGCCCGGCGTCATCGCCAAAGCGTGCCTTCTCGATATGCAGGGAGTCCGGGGCCGGCAGGTAGCGAGCCGCCTTCTTGAGGGCCGTCTGCAGGTAGATAGGGTGATAGAGGTCGATGGAACCGCCCACCACGACCACGTCGGGGTCGAAGTTCCAATATATGTTGGCCAGGCCGCGAGCCAAGATCTCGGTGCAATACTCGAAGACCTCGATGGCGGTCTGCTCGCCGGCATAGTAGCGGTCGAAGAGCTCCTTGGGCTCCATGGGACGCCCGTAGTACTCCGTCGCGACGCGCTCGATGCCTGTTCCGCCTGCATTCTCGTTGAGGCAACCCGGGTTGGCGCTTCCGCGGCCGTTGGGATCGTCGCAGACGATGGAGTTCCAGTACTCGGCCGTGTTGCAGTGGGCGCCATTGATCAGCTCGCCGCGATAGACAAAGGCGCCGCCAAAGCCCGTGGAAAGCCCGACGAAGATGACCGACTCTGCGCCCTTGCCGCCACCAAGCAGCGCCTCAGAGAGACCAGCAACATTGGCGTCGTTGTTAAGGTACGTGGGCAAACCCGTTGCCTCGGAGAAGTAACGCACGATCTCGAAGTTGTCCCAGCCCACCAGGTTGGGCGGATTGAGCACCTTGCCGGCACGCAGGTCGAGCGGACCAGGGCTGCCGATGCCAATGCCCGCAAGCTGATGGCCCTCCTGGAGCTTTGCGCGGATCCACTCGACCAGCGGGGCGCAGTTCTCCTGCGCGCCTCGGCTGCGGTCATTGGCAGTCTTGTAGACCTCGATAATCTGATACTGCTCGTCGAGAAGCGCGATGCGCAGCTGCGTGCCACCGATGTCGATGCCGATGCGTTCCATGGATACCCCCATCCTCTGCCTGTCAACGAACCAAGTATTGCGCAGCAACCCCATAGGGCTGCCGTCCCATCGGCAAGCGCTAGGCCTGCGTCTCTACCACTGAGGACACGTATCGCTCAAGAGCCTCCTGCACGCAAGAATTAAGGCTTTTACCAGCGCTTATGGCGTAGCGCGCCAAACGCTCGTGCAATCCGGGAGACACGCGCACATTAAAGGAGCCCTTGTACGGCACCTCTGGCGCAATGCCTTCCCGCTCACACGTGAGCAGGTAGTCATCCACCGCCTCGTGGAAGTCCCCGACAACATCAGAACACGTCTTTCCCTCGTAGGAAATGAGGTCGGAGATTCCCACCACCTTACCGAAGATGACATCATCTTCCTCGGAGATCTCAATGGTACCGACATAACCACGGTACTTGATGGTGTTGCAGATCATATGAGCCCCTTCCTTTCCAAGGTCTCGATGAGTTGACGCACCTGGTAGGGCTTAAGCACGTTTCCCGGGTGGGGCCTATGCATGTCGAGCACGCCATATGCGCTCGAGCAAAACCTCACCCTCGATCCTCTCGTCGCTCCCTTGTTGCTCCGTTCGAACCCCAAAAGGCCCAAGAGCCTCTCCGCCTCAGCAAATGTGAAGTCGTGCGGATGTGACCTCAGCCGAGCAATCAGCTTCTCCTTTTGTCCCATGGCTCCTCCTCACTGTAGCAGGTTTCCCTCAGGATGCAACTAATATTAGTTGCACTCTGAGGGCCAAACGCAAGACATGCGCACGCCTTTCCTATGTGTTGAGGATCTTGCGGGACGTGGGAGAACACTCGACCAAGGGCGCTGCGGCACCCACCCGCACTGGCTCGTCACGATGCCAGTATAGCACAATATACGAACATTTGTTCTATCTTTTAAGCAAATAGTTCTCCGCTCACGACGGAAGCCCCAACTCCCTGGGAAGTTCCGCCAGACGCGAAATGCATAGGTCGGCAGCGCTCTGATCGGTCCCTGGCGCCACGTACTGGGCAAGGGCCACCACATACGCCCCTGCCGCCAATCCCGCTTCGATACCCGTCGGTGAGTCCTCCACCACCACGCACTCCCGCGGGCGAACGCCCAACCGCTCCATGCAGGCCAGGTACACGTCGGGTGCCGGCTTGTGATGGGCCACGTCATGACCACTCGTGTACGCGTCCACGAGGTCAATCAGGCCAGTCTCGCGCATCATGCGCTCGATCATGGGAACCTCGGACGAGGACGCTATGCCCACGAGGAGACCAGCCCTTTTGATCTGTGCAAACACCGCAAGCGCATCGGGGTTGCCCAACGTGCGATAGTCTTCCGGATGCTCCGCACGATATACGTCGTAGCCAGCATGCAGGCGCTCGCGCAGGACCGAGTCATCCGGGACGATGGTCTCCCATATGGCCTTGTCGTTGGAGCCCGCGAAGTCCCACGGGCCGTCGTATTCGGGCAGCACCTCAGCTAGGTAGGCCGCCCTGCGACGGTTGTAGAAGCCTTCGGTGTCCGCCAGCACTCCATCCATGTCAAACAGGACTGCCTTCATCTCTCAACCTCCGAGACAGAAGGGGCGGGCCGCCACCAAAGCGGTCCGCCCCCACATGCACTATGCGAACAGGATTAGTACTCGAGCTTCCACATGTAGCGGCGAACCGTCAGCGGGTGGCAGCGCGCGTCGGCGAGAGCCTCGGCGTAGGTGCGGAACACGGCGGTGTGCAGCATCGGGTTGAAGAAGGTCACCACGCTGCTGTCGATGGCACCAGAGAGAGCGTAGTCCTTCGCGTCGACTACGGCCACCTTGGCATCAAAGCGCTGCAGGAAGGTGAGGGCACGGGCGTCGGCCTTGCGGGTCTTGCCGTCGTTCATGAGCAGGACGAACGGAACGTCCTTGTCGGTGATCTCGAAGGGCCCGTGGAAGTACTCGCCGGAGTGGAAGCTGCCGGAGTTGATCCACTGCATCTCCATCATGAGGCAGATCGAGCTGGAGTAGGCCACGTCGAGAGATGCGCCAGAGCTCATGTAGTAGACGACCTCGTCATCCATGAACTGCTCGGCAAACTGCTCTGCCATGCCACCCTTGGCGCTCTGCGCGGCGGTCTCGGCAAGGTCGAAGATCTTGTCGAAGCCATCGATCATGGCGTCGTAGTGCTCATAGCCCTCGGTCTGGTTGAGAACCTCGACGGCCAGGGCGATCACATAGCCCATCTTCTCGATCTTGGCAGCGTAGTTGAGCTCGAAGCCGTGCACGATGGAGTAGTCGGCCTCCTCGGTGAGGGCAGAGCCGGCGGCGTGGGTCACAGCCACGACGGTAGCACCGCGAGTCTTGGCGGTGTGGTTGGCCTCGACGGTCTCGGGCGTGCTGCCACCGAGCGAGCAGGTGATGACGAGCGCGGTCTCGTCAACCCAAGAGGGCGTGTCCTGGTTGAACTCGCTGGCGGTGTAGTGGAACGGACGGAGCTCCTTGGCGGTGTCACGAAGGAAGTAGTATCCAGGATAGAGCTCGGAGCTGGAGGCGCCGCAGCCGACGAAGGCGACGCTCTTGATGTCATGGCTGGCAACGATCTCGGAGATGATCTGCTTGACGTTGGCAAGATCGATGGTGTGATGGGACATGGTTCACGAGTCCTTTCTTGTTTGTGCCTGGGCCCCTATGCCGCAGACGCAGGTGGAGAGATGGTGGGTGCGAGGGGTGGGACTCCCGCCGGAAGAGTAACGGGAGCCCCGGGTAAAGGCTCACGCGCTAGGCGAGGATGCCCAGGGCGCTGAGGGCGATGCCGCCCACGATGCAGAGCAGGAGCAGCCAGCTAGTCTTGACGTTATGCTTGACCAGCCAGTACATGCCCATGACGGCACCGAGGTCGAGGACCATCGGGACAATGCCGTTGAGGATGTCCTGGAGCACGACGGTGCCCTCGGAGAAGGTGAGCGGGGTGGTGATGCCAATCAGCGTGGCGACCATGCCACCGATGGCCATCAGACCGACGATGCCGCAGGCGTACATGATCTTCTCCATGGTGCCGGACTGCAGGCGGTCGAGGAAGCTGTTGCCCATCTCATAGCCGAACTTGCCGGCGTACCAGGTGATGGGGATGGAGAAGACAGCGGAGATGACCATGGCGAGCACGGGACCGAGCATGGATCCCTGCGCGGCGAGCGCGGTGCCCAAGCCGAAGGCGATGGTGCGGATGGTGCCCTGGAAGAACGAGTCACCGATACCGGAGAGCGGGCCCATGAGCGAGGTCTTGACTGCGTTGATGGTCTCGGGGTCGAAGTTCTCGGGATCGCGGGCGTACTCCTCCTCCATCGAGGAGGCAAGGCCGAGGACGAAGGCGCTGGTCTGCGGGGTGCAGTTATAGAAGGCCATATGGCGCTCGTAGGCTTCCTTGCGCTTGGCAACCTGCTCGGGGTCGTTCTCGTCGGGGTAGAGGCGGTCGATGGTGGGGGCGATGCCGTAGAGGAAGCCCATGTTCATCTGACGCTCGTAGTTCCAGGAGTCCTGGATGGCCCAGCTCCGCCAGAAGTACTGGGAGTAACGCTTGTTGGGTGAGACCTGGATGGCGGTGGTGTTCTCAGACATTTCGCAGCCTCCCTTACAGCTCGTCGTCTTCGAGGGGATCGTAGTCGTCGTCAATGCCGGCAGCGGCGGTGGCAGCAGAGCCACCCTGGTACTTGACGCTCATGAGGATGAGGGCCAGCAGCACACCGAAGATCGAGATGCCGGTAACGTCGAGCCCCAGGTAGGCGCAGCCGAAGAAGCCCAGCAGGAAGAAGACCATCATGCCCTTGCTGGCCATCATGGACAGCAGCAGCGAGAGTCCGTAGGCGGTCAGCAGCTTGGCAGCAAAGTTGAGGCCGTTAGTGAACCATGCGGGGACGGCGTCCACAATGCCCTGCACGAAGTCGGTGCCCAGGTAGATGGCCAGGAACACGGGGATGAAGTACATGGTGGAGTACAGGATGGTGCCCCACACGATGTGATAGTTGGTAGCCTCGCGGAAGTTGCCCTTCTCGATGGCGGCGTCGGCGCGGTGACCAAGGGCGGCGATGATGGTGCGGAAGGTCACGCCCAGCAGCTGACCGAGAACTGCGATGGGGATGGCGATTGCGACGGCGGTCTCGGGGTCGGATCCGGTGAGGATCGCGAAGCTCGTGGCGATGATGCCGCCCATGACCATGTCGGGCGGAGTTGCGGCACCAACCTGGACCAGGCCCATGCTCATGAGCTCGATGGTGGCGCCGGATGCGAGGCCTGCCGCGGGGTTGCCCAGCAGGAGACCGACGATGGAAGCAGGCGCGAGTCGAGCATCGCGAAGACCGCGACCAGACCGATGAGCACTGCCATACCGATGGAGTTCATAGCCTCAATGCTCCTTTCAAAACTGACGAAATACTTGTTTGACGTGCGTTTTTGACAAAGCTATCCCTAGCTGCGGCCGGCGGGTCCTTTCCGGGCCGAAGCTGAATGGGTGATATGGGAGGGATGGGGCGGCTAGACGCCCCGCGAGCCTAGATGCTCGTGATGTCGGTGCGGGTGTGGCTCGGCGTCTGCTGGCTGTAGATCTTCACGCCCGCGGCCAGGATGGCGCGCGTGTCCTCGATCTCGGAGGGCAGCAGGAAGACGGACTGGTCGACCTGCGTGGCGCCCGCACGGTTAGCCGTGGCACCGTAGTTGACCTCGGAAATCTCCGGGTGGGCCTGGGCGAAGGTCGCCAGATCGTGCACGTTGCCGAAGATCATGATGATGTTCTCTTTGAGCTGCTTGACCTTGGGCATCTTGGCCATGATCTGCTCGAGCGTGAAGACGTTCAGGCGCACGCCCTGGGGCTTGGCGAGCTTGAGGGCGCTCTTCTTGAGGTTATCGTTTGCACTGGCATCGTCCACGATGATGACGCGGTTGGCGCTGACATGCTGAACCCAGGTGAAGCATACCTGTCCGTGAAGCAGGCGGTAGTCAAGGCGTACAAGTTTGATCATAGGTCGTCCTCCTCATCCTCTGCGGCCTGCTCGCGCAGAGCCAGACTGCAATTCTTGATTCCCTCAGCGGCCAGGGCAATGATGTCGGCAAGCTCCTCGTCCGTAGAGGGTCCCTCGTCCATCGCGAGCGTGATGACCAGCGGAAGGTTCATGCCACTGATCAGCGTGACGTTGGGGTAGTCCCCCAAGAGCCCCACCATGTCGTTGTTGACACTCGACCCAACCATATCGGTGCAGATGAAGACCTCATCAGAGGGGTCAAAGCCATCGAGCTCCCGGCGCACCTGATTGGAGATGGGATCCATGTCGTCGCGCTCGAGCACGAAGGTGGAGAGGTTGTCCACCTCGCCGACGATCATGCCGATGGTGTCGGCCATCCCCCTTGCCAGATTTCCATGTGATGCTAGGATCACGTGCCTCACTTGCCTGCTCCTTTCGCTTCCGTACTTGTATCTTGCTTGTATCCTTTATACCATACAAGTTGATTACAAGATAGTACAAGTTAGAAACAACCACTTACCGTCCATATACAACCGCTTGCGGCCAAGTACATCACAGGGCATCTTCGCGGTGCCGACGAACGCTCTTCACGGCACCACCCAGGTCGGTCTGGGTCCCATAGAAGCCGATCAGCTGCTCGGCCGTGAGCACCATGCGCACACCATATGCCTCACCGGGCTTGGCATGGGCATTCATGATCGCGATCGACCCAAGCACGCATCCCAACCCTGCGAGCTTGCCAACCGTACAGGGCTCTCCCAGCAGCAGTACGCCGATGCAGGCCGATACCGCCACCTCGACAGAGGTGATGACCGCCACCTGCGCCGTCTCAACACCACCCGCCATCCCCCGTTGGTACAGGATGTTGGCGAGCACCGTCGACACACCACCGTAGAGGAGTGTCGCTAGGGCGGGGACTGGTTGGAACACCAGGGCAAGCTCGCCTGAGCCCAACGCTGGCAGGGCAAGGGCGACCACCGCGGTAAGCGATCCGTAGTAGACGATGGCCAAGGGGTGACTGTTTCCCACAATGGGTCGACTTAGTACTGCTAGCAGCGAATACGTGAATCCGTAGGCCAGTCCGGCGGCTAGTCCCGCAAGGTTGGAGCCACCTGTGGCGAGCCCTCCGCCCGCAGAGACCACCAGCACCACGCCGACGAAGTTGCACGCGATGGCCCCCAGCTTCTGCCGAGTGAGCGCCTCTCCGTACAGACGCCAGGACATGAGACATCCGAAGACCGGTGCGGTGTACAGCAACACCGTCGTGGTCGAGACCCCGACCCGCGCGATGGCGAAGGCAGAGAGCACCCCACCCAGGGCGTTCGAGAGGAGCCCCATGCCCACGCAGCACGCAATGTGCTCGGGCCTCAGGGCGAGAACGTTGCCCTGTACCTGCGCCGAAGCTGCCGAGACGACAGGCCCCAGCACCACGAGCGCGCAGAGATAGCGGACAAACACGATGGAGAGGGGTCCCATCCCCGCTTGCACCAAGACTTGTACGTACAAGCCATTGAATCCCCAGAGCGCTCCTGCGCATAGCAGCAGCAGAATGCCTCGCATACGTCGATCCATATCGCTCAGCTACCGCCTCGACCTGACTCCACCTCGCTCTGGCCTAGTACGCGACCTTCCACATGTAACGGCGGGTCATATAGTCCTTGTGCGTGACGGCAGAGAGGGCACGCATGTACACGTTGTTGAGAATGGGCGAGAAGATGAGGTGGTTGAAGTACTCGCTCACCGTGTCGGGAAGGTCGTTGAGGCCGATCTCCTTCGCGTCGAGCTGGTACACGCGCTTCCCGCCGTAGGTGTTGAGGAAACTGATGGCGCGCTCGTCGTTGGCACGGCTGCGCCCCACGCTAACCAGCAGAAAGACGCTCGTACGCTTGTCCAGAACCTCAAAGGGCCCATGGAAGAACTCGCAGCAGTTGGTGGTCACCGAATCGATCTGCAGCATCTCTTGAACGTTGCAGATGGAGAAGACGTACGCGGCGCCAAAGGCCGGACCAGAACCCATAACGTTGATGGTCGGCTTGTCCGCGTTGAGCTCGGCCCACTCGCGGGCAAGAGGCGTGCAGTAGGCAACCGCCTTGCGGTAGATGGGATCGATGATGTCGAAGCAGCCCATGGCCTCCCGGTAGTGCTCGTATCCCTCGGTCTGGTGGACGAGCTCCAAGGCGAGCGCCAGAACGTCCGCGCTGTTGGTGCGCGACATGTCACTCTCATCCACTGCGAGGCTGTCGTAGCGAATCTTGTAATCGCAGACCTCGGTGAGTTCCGACTCGTCAACGTACACGGCGATGGTCGCCGCCCCACGCTCCTTGGCCACACGCGCCGCCTCGATGGTCTCGGCAGTGCCACGCATGGAGACGATCACGGCAAGGGTATTCTCCCCCACGAACTTGGGGGTGATGCGCACGAACTCGTTAGAGGTGTAGGCGTGGCTGACCAGATTGGTGGCCTCATGTTCCATGAAGTACTGCGCGGGATAGTTGCCCCCGTTGGAGCCACCTGCAGCCACCCACACGACGTTAGTGAGTCCGCCTACGGCCTTCTTGCCGTCAAGCACCTGCGCGATAACCTGGTTGACTTCCTGCATGAGCTTCATGGCGGTCCCTTCTGGTTGGATGTTCGCCTGTCATTAACTTGTATCTAATCATACAAACAAGTTAAATACAAGTAGAAGCAACTTGTATGGCGAAGCTGTGGAGGAGCGCGCCGATAACCTTGCATCTCCGAATGGTTGCCTTTGTATTTAACTGCCCTCAAGCAGCTATCTCGCCTTTTACCGAGCAATGGACGTTGGTTTCTGCAATTGTCCAGAGTCGTGTATACTTGTATGCGTACAAGCAAGATAAGACACAAAGGAACACGTTATGAGCAGCGATACGCCCAGCAGCAACCCCCTCTACAGCGAGCTTGCAGACAAGCTTCGCCGTGACATCGAGACGGGCGTATACGCACCGGGAGATCGGATGCCTTCCGAGCCCACGCTCTGCCGTACCACCGGCTATTCGCGCAGCACCGTGCGCAAAGCGCTGCAGCTTTTGGTGGATCAGGGCTATGTGACCAAGTCCCAGGGCAAGGGGACCTTCGTGTCAGAGCTGCCGCAGCGCGTGGAAGCCGCGAGCAAGCTGACCCCCACCTTCCTCAGCTTTACCGAAAACGTGCTCCAATTGGGTGGCAAGCCCCTTACGCGTACGATTGACATTCGTACGGTCTCCCCCACCCCTGGCCTCGCGGAGTTCTTTGGCGTCGGCGAAGACGACGAGCTCTTTGAGGTGACGCGCCTGCGCTCTGTGGACGATGAGCCCGTGATGCTCGAAACCATCTGGCTGCCTCTTGCCTATGCGGACCTCACAGGTCCCGAGCTGGATGGCTCGCTCTATCGGGCCCTCAAGGCGCGCTATGGCAAGGAGGCCTCCACGGGAACCAAGTCAATTGGTATCTGCTCCGCCAACAGCCGCGAGTCGTTCCAGCTCGGCGTCGACCGCGGCGCTCCGCTCATGCTCATCGAGGACCACGTGTTCGACCAGGACGGTGCACCCCTTCATGTGTCCAAGCAGGTCATGCGCGGTGACAAGCACCAGTACAGCATGAGCATGCCCCGCATGGAGTCCTAGTCGTCTGGGATAGGCTACGCACAGCTAGAGCCGCCTTGCGGTTTGGGCAGTATCCCAAACCGCAAGATGCTATTCGACCCGCCGATACAGTCCGTCCTCGCGGCTCATGAGATGCTCGTCCACCATCTCGCGCCTCAGGGTGCAGAAGTCGTCGTGGAAGTCCGCGATGATGAGGTTCACCTCGCGCTCCGAGTACGCACGCCCGCATTCGAAAGCCTCAGCGAGACGCTCCAGCACGATGAGACGCTTCTTGCGCTGCGCGGGGATGGTGCGCAAGCGTCCGTCCTCGTCGAAGAAGGACCGGAGCACCTTCTCGCGCCACAGACGCTCACGCTCGTCCTGCACCGCCGCCTCGTCGGATTCCTCCTGCAGGATGGAGAGCATCGTCTGGTCAAACAGCTCGCGGTTGAGCGTGTACATCGTGTAGTACTGCGCCTTCTGCGAGCTCACCGCACCGACGTCGCTGAGCTTCTTGAGATGGAACGAGATGGTGGACGGTGCCATGCCGAGGCGCTCGGACAGGAGCTCCACGTAGGCGTCCTCGCGCGCGAGGGTGCGCAGAATCTGGAGCCTGGTACGGTCTGCCAGGCATTTGAAGAGGGCAACCGCCTCCTGCTCCGTCATGCCTCAGCTCCCCAGAGCTCTCGGAAGGCCTGCTCCACCTCGTCGAGGGCCGCAAGCTTCACATCCTCCTGCACGAGACGCACGGTGTCACCACGCTCCTCAGCCTTGTCTCGAGCTATACGCCAACCCGAGGGGATGCGCTCGAGGTTCCTCTCGAAGAATGCGCGACGCTCTGCCTCGTCGGAGGACTGCTTCGCCGCCGCCTGGAGCACCGAGACGAAGATGCCGTAGACGTTGGCCCTGATCTTCTCGAGATTTGCGTCATCGATACGATCCTCGGCCTTGAGCGCGGCGGCGCTCTGCGTCGCCTTTGCCACTTTGGCCTCGAGCTCCCTCATAAGCTCTTCCATGATTGTCCTTCCGTACTTAGTGTTTCGATGTTTATCGAATTATATATCACCGTTACAATTTTGCAATGATGGAATCATTCTTGAGCGAAAAGAAGGGGCCTCCCCAGAGAGGCCCCATGTCGCGCAGAAGCAGACTTCGTCTCGAATAGCTGTGCCTCAGTGCGTGAGCGTCGGATCCTCCGCTGAGAGCCTCCGCCAGCAGAGGATGGCGAGCAGCATGGTGGGAATGCCGGCCACGAGCCCCATGGGAGACGGTCCCGCTAGCGTCAGACCGGCCTTGCAGAGAGGCGTCGCCGCATTGACGATGGCGTTGATCGCGCCATGAGCAACCGCGCAAGGCCATACGCTCCCCGACTTCAGGCGCAACCACGCGAGCAGGCAGCCGATGGAGGTGCATGCTACCACCATGGTGAGGATGCCCGTCACGGGGTATCCAACATAGCCCACGCCGTAGTTGTGACCCATCGCCGTGATCGGCGCGTGCCAGATGCCCCAGATGATGCCGCTCGCGATGACTGCACGGCGTTCGGACATATGCGTACTGAGCAGCGGAAACAGCATGCCGCGCCAGCCAGCCTCCTCACCGAACGCCGGGATGGAGTTCACGAGCGGGCCAATCGTAAGCGAAGCTGCGAGCTGGCCCGCAATGACGAGCCCAAGCTGCTCGTGAGGTACACCAGCCGCCTCGAGCGCCATGCGCAGCTGAGTGGCATTCTTATCGAAGAGCTGCGGAAACACAAGGAAGAACAGAACGCCGCCCGCCATGGTGAACACCGCAGGCAAGAACCACGCCAACGCATAGAGACGACCGTTGCCGCGCACGCGTGGCTTCACGCAAAGGTCGATACGCTGCCCTTCTGGCGTCATGGCATTCGCCGCCAACGCTCCGGCCAACGGAAAGAACATGCTCACCGCGACAACCGCCCCCATGGCTGCGGAGGCATAGAGACCTTGCGTCGCCGCACCAGTAAGAATGCCCGCGATGGCCCAGGTGACCCAGCTCAGTCCGAAGGTGACGGACAGGAAGACGACGAGACGCTTGTCCATGGCTCTCCTTTCAAAAGTGCTCTATTTGTTATAGTACAGCTATAACAAATAGAGGACAAGAGCCCGTGAGCAGTTATCCCCGCAACGGATAGCAGGCCCCTATGTCAGACGATCGTGGTTGATGGGCTGGTAGAAGAGCCGCTCGCGCACCTTGCGGCTGTGCCCCATGCCACAGGCCCACATGGTCTTGGCCACGAGGGCCTCCACCGTCATGTCGCCACCAAGCAGAATACCCGGCCGCTCGGCGTAAGTCCGACCCACCTCATAGACGCCCAAATCAAGCCCCTCCTCTGGCACCTGTGTGGTCATCACCAGCGTGTGGCCCGAGTCCACCCAACTGAAGAGCGTCTGCTCGAACCCCTCGGGAATCCCCCCGATGCCAAAGGTCTCGAGGATGACCGCGGTACAACTGGTGCTCAGAGCCCTAAAGACGGAGGGCCTGAGACCCGGCGTGAGCTTAAGCACCACCACGTGCTCGTCAAGCCTGTGCGAGAAGAGCGGACGGACCGATTCTGCCGATGCCGGAGCCACGCCAGCCCCCTCGCGCACCACGCGCCCGCCGCGGATAATGGCTGCAAGAGGCCAGTTCACGCTGGTAAAGGCGTTGTAGCTCATCGTGCGCTGCTTGTGGGCGCGCGTCCCCACGATGACCTTGCCATCAAAGACCACGTGCACGTCGCGCGCCTGGTCGTCACAGGCCCAAAGCAGGCTCTGGTACAGGTTGAGCTTGGCGTCGGTGAAGGGCTCGCTCATGGGCTGCTGCGACCCGGTCAGCACGATGGGCTTTGGGCTGCCCTGCACCAGATACGAGAGCGCCGCCGCGGTGTAGGCCATGGTGTCGGTACCGTGCAGCACCACAAAGCCGTCGTAGTCGTCGTAGGCGCACTCGATCTCCCGCGCGATTGCCAGCCAACCCTTGGGTCGCATGTTGGTGGAGTCGATGTTCATGGGCTGGACCACGTCGATATCGCAAAGCTCCTCCACCTGGGGCACGCGGGAGACAAGCTCACCTCCAGTCAGCGCCGGTGCAAGGCCGCCGAAGCCGTCCTCGTCGGGCAGGGACGCGATGGTTCCGCCCGTGGCAATCACCAGGATGCGCTTCATGACTGCGCTCCTCCCGCGTGGATGAACCGTCTCAGGTCGTCCACGTCGCGATCGAAGACGTAGCCCTGCATGCCCGCGCGCTCGGCACCGACCACGTTGCGCTTGAGGTCGTCCACAAACAGGCAGCTGCCCGCCTCGAGCCCATAGCGCTCGCAGAAGAGCCGGTAGATTGCCTCGTCAGGCTTTACCACGTGCTCGTAGCAGGAGACGAGGACGCCGTCCATCGCGTCGATGGCAGGAATGCGGTCGCGGTAGTCCTCGAAGGTCGTCCCTGCGTTGGAGAGCAGGTACACGCCGTAGCCCTCGGCCTTGAGCTCGCGCACCAGCTCGCCCGTCTCGGGCATGGGCTCAAACACCTCGTGCCAGCGCAGGGCAAACACGTCGGCTAGGTCGTGCAGGCGCTCCGGCAGCTTGAGCTTGGCCGTCCATGCCACCGTCTCGGGCGCGATGGCGCCGGCATCCACCCAGCCCCACTCGCGGGAGTCGAAGACCGCACGCACGAGCAGCGCAGCGTCATCGGGGTCTGGGCAGAGGGCATGGCTGATCTTTGCCGGATCCCAGTCCATGAGCACGCCACCCATGTCAAACACGACGTTCTTTATCTGCGCCATCGCTTCTCCTTCACCGGACCGTCCGCTCACGCGGGCAATGCTATCTGAAGTGTACCTGTTGGGCGCACATGCCATCACTGAAGACGGCAGTCCCAAAGATGACGGATGCGGGGCCGCCCTCTCGGACAGCCCCGCATCGACAACACGTTGCGTTATTGCTATGCAATGTTCTGCTTGACGCTCTCGGCGGCATCGGCAACCTTGCCCATGGCGTCGTTCACACCGTCCACCACCTTGCCGCGGCCCTCGATGCGGTAGCGGAACCCCAGGAACAGCCCGATGACCAGCAGCCACAGAGACGCACCCCACAGGAGCAGGCCGATGATGACTAGCATGAGCGGCAGCTCGAAGACGTACTCGCCGTTGCGCTCGGCGATGAAGTTCGTCTCCATGCCGTAGTTGCAAAGCTCCTTGCTGCGGGTGCAGAAGCGCTTCCAGGCAACGCCAAACCTGCCTGTGGCGCGTCCTGCCTCGGTGGGGCCGGTCTGGGGCTCGGGGGCCGACTCGTACTCTGCCTCGGCTTCGTCCTCGACGGGCGCTGCCTCCACGATGCGCGTGGTGACCTCAGCCGCACGCTCAAGCATCACGATCGCGTCCAGCACGTCGTAGTCGCAGGCCTCCAGCGCGTCGCGCGCCTCCTCGTAGCTGACGTTGCACTTCTCGCGGATGAGCTCGACCTTCTCCAGGTTCTCCATGATCAACACCCTTTCTGGTTGCGTTTGTCGCTCCATCTGACGATTCACATGATGGGATTAACAAATGAACGCAAACCGAGGGGTTGATTAATCTCAGATGAGCTTTCGCATACGGATTGCGAGACCCTCCGCGGGCAGCATCAGAGGGCGTGCACGGCCGCAGCCATCTCCCTCACGTAGGCCGCCACGGGCTCCACCGCATCCTCGCCATGCTCGCCAATCATGCGGACGATGGCAGAGCCCACGATGGCGCCGTCAGATGCCGCCGCCATGCGCGCGGCCTGCTCCGGCGTGCTGATGCCAAAGCCGACGGCACACGGTACCTGCGGGTTTGCTGCGCGGATGAGGCTTACCATGGAGTCGATGTCGGTGGTTATCTCGCCGCGCACGCCCGTCACGCCAAGCGAGCTCACGATGTACACAAAGCCCTGCGCGTCAGCCGCAATCTGGCGGATGCGCTCGTGGGAGGTCGGCGCGATGAGGCTCACCACGTCGAGACCCTGCGCGGAAAAGGCCTCGGAGAACTCGGCCTTCTCCTCGTGCGGCACGTCGGGCAGGATGACACCCGCCAGCCCCACCTCACGCTCCCGCGCGGCAAAGCGCTCGATGCCGTAGGAGAACACCACATTGGCGTAGGTCATGATCACGAGCGGAACGGTGCAGCCAGCAGCACGAAGGCGGCCGACCATGTCGAACACGTCGTCGGTCGTGACCGCGTTCTTGAGCGCGCGGATGTTGGCATCCTGGATCACGGGCCCCTCGGCCGTGGGATCGGAGAAGGGAACCCCCAGCTCGATGAGGTCGGCGCCTGCGTCGGCCATGGCACAGACCAACCGCTCAGTCACCTCGATGGTGGGGTCGCCCGCCGTTATGAAGGGAATGAACGCCTTGCCGTTGGGGCTGGCCGCAAAGGCGTCTGCGATGGTTTTCATGAGCGCAACTCCTCTCGTCGGACGGGCCGAGTGATGCCCGTCTGGGGCCGATGGCTATTCGTGCAGGTCCTCGCCGCGGTAACGGGCGATGGCCGCCACGTCCTTGTCCCCGCGGCCGCTGAGGGTGACGATGAGAACCTGGTCGGGGCTCATCGTCGGGGCGAGCTTGATGGCGTGCGCCACGGCGTGCGCGCTCTCGATGGCGGGGATGACGCCCTCGGTACGACTCAGGTACTCGAAGGCGCACACGGCCTCCTCGTCGGTCACCGGCACGTACTCCGCACGGCCGCTGTCGTGCAGCATCGCGTGCTCGGGGCCCACGCCCGGGTAGTCAAGACCGGCGGAGATGCTGTAGACCGGCGCAATCTGCCCGTACTCGTCCTGGCAGAAGTAGCTCTTCATGCCATGGAAGATGCCGAGCTTGCCCGTGCTCATCGTGGCCGCCGTCTCCCAGGTGTCGATGCCGCGACCAGCCGCCTCGCAGCCGATGAGACGCACGCCCTCGTCCCCGATGAAGTGATAGAAGCTGCCAATGGCGTTGGAGCCGCCACCCACGCAGGCGAGCACCGCATCGGGCAGCTTGCCTTCGGCCTCGAGGATCTGCGCGCGAGCCTCGCGGCTGATGACGGCCTGGAAGTCGCGCACCATCGTGGGAAACGGGTGCGGGCCCATGACCGAACCCAGGCAGTAGTGGGTGTCGTCTATGCGGTTGGTCCACTCGCGGAAGGTTTCGGACACCGCGTCCTTGAGCGTGCCCGTACCTGCGGAAACGCCGCGCACCTCGGTGCCGAGCAGACGCATGCGATAGACGTTGAGGGCCTGGCGCTCCATGTCCTCGACGCCCATGTACACCACGCACTCCATGCCCATGAGCGCCGCCGCGGTAGCCGTGGCCACGCCATGCTGGCCGGCGCCCGTCTCGGCGATGAGGCGGGTCTTGCCCATCTTCTTGGCCAGCAGCGCCTGCCCCAGCACGTTGTTGATCTTGTGCGCGCCAGTGTGGTTGAGATCCTCGCGCTTAAGGTAGACCTTGGCTCCGCCGAGGTCGGCCGTCATGTTGGCCGCATAGTAGAGCAGGCTCGGGCGGCCAGCGTAGCTGTTGAAGAGCTCGGTCAGCTCGGCGTTGAAGGCCGGGTCGTCCTTGTAGTGGTTGTAGGCCTCCTCGAGCTCGATGACCGCGTTCATCAGGGTCTCGGGAATGTACTGCCCGCCATGAATGCCAAAGCGGCCCCGCGACGTGGGCGAGTTTGCCATGATGTGGTCCTCCTTTGCGAGAAAACCGACGTGGTATACAAATCCGGGTACCTCAAACTGCGAAACCCGAACGCATCTTCCCTGTTGATGCGGCGCGACATGCGAGTTTGAGGTACCTCCTCTAGTACAGGTTGCGTACGGCGGCCACCGCTGCCGCCATCTTGGACGGATCCTTGAGCCCATTGGTCTCGACGCCGCTGCTCATGTCCACGGCGTAGGGGCGCAGGCGCGCGACCGCCTCCGTCAGGTTGTCAGGCCCGAGGCCTCCCGCCAGAAAGTAGGGCCTTGCCACGCCCTCCAGCAGGTCCCAGTCGAAGCTCTTGCCCGAGCCGGTACCGCCGTCGAGCAGGATGTAGTCGGCCGCGCTTTGGCAGGCCCGCTCCACGTCCTGCGCCGTGCGCACGACAAACGCCTGGATGATGGGTATGCCCCACCAGCCCGGATAGGCCATGGCATGACGCAGCCGGGCAATGTAGTCGTTGTTCTCGTGGCCGTGAAGCTGCACCATGACGGTCCGGGGCGCGTCGTAGCCATCGAAGTCGTAGGCGTGCGTGAAGCGAGCCACCCGCTCGATGGGCTCGTCCACAAACACGCCTACATGCGCGATGGCGGGGTCGAGCATGTCGATGAGCTCATGCGCCTTGCGCAGGCCCACCGAGCGACGATAGCCTGCGGAGAGGATGAACCCCACGGCATCGGGCCGCACGGCGTTGGCGGCCTCAATGTCCTCGGGCCGCCTGAGCCCGCATATCTTGACCAGTGTGCGTTCGACGTCGGCCATCGTCGCCTACCTTCCCCTCAGCTCGTCCAGCATGGCGCGCTTGTCCGCTGCACGCATGAGCGTCTCGCCAATGAGCACGGCGTCGACGCCCGCCTCCTCCAGACGCGCCACGTCATCGCGGGTCTCCACGCCTGACTCGCTCACAAACACGCGCTCCTCGCCAACCAGGGGCCGCAGGTCTATGCTGCGGCCAAAGTCCACCTCAAAGGTGCGCAGGTCGCGGTTGTTGACGCCAATCACGCGCGCCCCCGCCGCAATGGCACGGGGGATCTCCTCGGGCTCGTAGGCCTCGACCAGCGCCGTAAGCCCCAGATCGTGAGCCAGGGTCACGCAGCGCGCCAGCTCCGCGTCACCCAGGATCGAGCAGATGAGCAGCACCGCATGCGCGCCGATGCACTTTGCCTGGTAGACCATCAGCTCGTCCACGACAAAGTCCTTGCGCAGGACGGGTATCCCCACGCTGGCAGAGATGGCGCCCAGGTAGGCGTCCCTGCCTTGGAACCAATACGGTTCGGTGAGGCAGCTGATGGCCGCCGCTCCCGCCGCTTCGTAGTCGCGGGCGATCGCCACGGGGTCAAAGCTCGCCGCAATGAGCCCCTTGGAGGGCGAGGCCTTCTTGCACTCGCAGACAAAGGACATGCCCGGCGTGCGAAGTGCCCGCTCGAAGGGATAGGTCGGGATGCCTTCGGCCGAGGCTATCGCCTCGGCCCGGCCAATGATGTCCCCCTCGCTGCCACGGGCGCGCACCTCGGCCACGCGCTCGCGCGTGCGCGCAGCTATGACCTGCAGTATGTTCTCGCGTTGCGCCATGTCGGCCCCGTCTCCTGTCAACCTATCGGTTTGACGCGGCGACAAAGGCGTCGAGCGTCCTTGTGGCAGCGCCGGTCTCTATCTGCTCGCGAGCAAGGTCTATGCCCGCCTCGACGCTCTCCGCCTTGCCGCACACATACAGGGCGGCACCGGCGTTGAGCAGCGCCGCCGAACGCTTGGGTCCGCACTCCTCGCCCGCGAGAATCGCGCGCACCATGGCGGCGTTCTCCTCGGGAGTCCCGCCGAGAAGGTCGCTCTTCTCGCAGCGCTCGAAGCCAAAGTCCTCGGGCTTGATGGTGAGCGTGCGATAGTAGCCGTCCTTGAGCTCGCACACGGTAGTCGGCGCGGAGAGGCTGATCTCGTCCATGCGGTCCTGGCCGTACACCACAAACGCGCGACGCACGCCCAGCGACGACAGCACCTTGGCAATCGGCTCGACCAGATACTCGTCATACACGCCCAGCAGGAAGAAGGCCGGCTTGGACGGGTTGGTCAGCGGGCCGAGGATGTTGAACACCGTGCGGAAGCCCAGCTCGCGGCGGATCGGCCCCACGTAGCGCATCGCCGGATGGTACTTCTGTGCAAACAGGAAGCACATGCCTACCTCGTCGAGCAGCACGCGACAGGCGTCGGGATCCTGCTCGAGGTTGACGCCGAGCGCCTCGAGGCAGTCGGCCGTGCCGCACTGGGAGCTCGCCGCGCGGTTGCCATGCTTGGCCACCTTGACGCCCGCCGCGGCGCAGAGCAGTGCCGCCGTGGTGGAGATGTTAAAGGTGTTGGCGCGGTCGCCACCGGTACCGACGATCTCCAGCACGTCGCCGTCGTGCTCGACGGGCGTGGCCAGCTCGCGCATGGCGGCCGCACAGCCGCTGATCTCGTCGATGGTCTCCGCCTTGGTGCTCTTGGTCGAAAGCGCCGCCAAGAAGGCTGCGTTCTGCGTGGGCGACGTCTCGCCGCTCATGATCTCGTTCATCACGGTATGGGCCTCGTCAAAGGTGAGGTCCTCCTTCATGACGATCTTCTCTATGGCTTCCTTGATCATGGCTCTTCCTCTCTCCTCAGGCAACGCGCTGCTGCCGATGGCCGTCTTGCTCCCCGTGGCCGGGGTCCTCGTGGGAGCGGCAACAAAAAAACCGCCCCCGATGTCTGTTGCATCAAGGACGGGCCCAAACAGCTGGCTCGCGGTGCCACCTTGATTCGTGGGAGACCCACGCACTCGGCGGGTGCTTTGGCTAAGCCAGGCGCTCTTGCTGACGGAGCGGAGGTGCCAACACACCCTGGCACGTGACGTGTGCCTGACGTCGCAGCCTACTGGGGCAGATGCCCGTTTGGTGCGCCCTCCGCGGCCCATTCAACGCCCTGCATCTCGTCCTGGCTCACACCGTCCCAGGCTCGCTCGTCGCGCGTGTGACGTCTACCTTCCGCGTCATCGGTTTGGTCGTGCTCTTCTGTTGCACGCTACTATACGCGAGCAGGCGGTTGCCCGCACGCCAGTTTTCCAATTAGCAATACAGTATTTCCGCAGGTAAACGATAGTAAACTGGTCTCATTACCCATCGGTGGCACACGGTGTGCATCGTCCGTTGCAAACACGTCCGCCCTGGCGCCTATACTAGAGGCACAACCGATCAAGGAGCATGCCATGCCCTTTACCATCCTGAGAGACGACATCACCCACGTGAGGGCAGACGCCCTCGTCAACGCCGCAAACGAGCAGCTCAGGCAGGGCGGCGGCGTGTGCGGCGCCATCTTTGAGGCTGCTGGGGCAAGACGCCTGCAGAAGGCCTGCGACAAGATCGGCCACTGCGAGACGGGCGGCGCCGTGGCCACCAAGGCCTACCGGCTGCACGCCAAGTACGTGATCCACGCCGTCGGCCCCATCTGGCGCGACGGTAGCCACGGGGAGCGTGAGCTTCTCGCCAGATGCTACCGCAGCGCGCTCGAGCTGGCAGATGATCTGGGCTGTCGCTCCATCGCGTTCCCGCTCATCTCGGCGGGCATCTACGGGTATCCCAAGCGCGAGGCGCTGGAGGTGGCCCGTGGCGAGATACGCGCGTTCCTGCGCGACCACGAGATGGACGTCATGCTCGTGCTTTTTGACGCGGGCACCGTCGAACTCGCTAGCGACCTGCGCCTTCGCGTACAGCACTTTATCGACGACGTCTATGTTGGGGCGCACGCCCACTACTCGGCCAGGCAGAGCTGGGAGATGGACCAGCTATACGAAAGCGAGGGCTACGAGGCGTCTTCCTTGGTGCTTGAGGACGAGGACGTCTTTACCGAGGGTGCCGCACTCGAGGATCTCGCGTATGGCAGCGCGTTTGCGGACGACACCGCCGTGTCCGAGCCAGCGCCATCCGCCCCTGCGCCCTCGGCTCCCGCACCGTCCGTCGTACTCGGCGAGACGCCCCCTCCCCCACCGCCGCCGCCCAGCTACTCCATGCCCAGCCATGCACCAATCACCGGCGCGCTCCCGCGCACCTCGGCCAGCAAGCCCAGCGTCAAGCTGCCTGGCGGCCTGCGCAACATGCTCGCGCACTTGGACGAGGGCTTCTCCGGCACGCTGCTCGAGCTCATCGACGCGCGCGGACTCAAGGACTCCGAGGTCTACAAGCGCGCGAACATCAGCCGACAGCACTTCTCGAAGATCCGCAGCAACCCACGCTACAAGCCGACCAAGACCACCGTACTGGCCCTGGCGGTTGCGCTCGAGCTCTCGATCGAGGAGACGTCCCTGCTGCTCGAGCGCGCGGGCTTTACGCTCTCGCACGCGGACTGTCGCGACGTCATCGTCGAGTTCTTCATTCGCGAGCACCACTACGACGTGTTTGACATCAACGAGGCGCTGTTTGCCTACGACCAGCCCCTGCTGGGCTAACGTGAGCCGCCTTCTTCCACACATGACAGAGGGCCCGGACAGTGACGTCCGGGCCCTTTTGCGTGCATCTTTGGCCAGGCTGCTACGAGCGCTTGGGGATCCACATGAACTGCCCGTGGGGAGTCACGCGGAACATCATGATGTTTCCAAGCTCGGAGCGCTTGATGTAGCCCTTGAGGAAGGGAACCACCTTGTCGGGATCCTCCTCTGAGCACTCGAACACCACGGACTGCGGCGAGACGCCCTTCTCCGAGCTGAGCTTGAAGGTCATGGGCTCGGTGATGCCCTCGACCATAGCGATGACCTTCTCCCTGAACGCAGGATTGACGCCGTCAACGTCTACGAGCATGGTTCCTCCTTCGACACGCTGTCCCTACCCTCTCGCCCCATTGTACGAGCGAGACGCATTTGGCAGCACGGGGCATGCCCCGGGCATCGCTCAGTGGCAAGCGTCGAACCCCCACGCTGCACGCACCTCTGGCCGCTGGCAAATACAGATTTCGGGTGCACACGCAACTTTTGGCAGGGGATGCGGGGATGCCTGTGAGAGTCTAGGCAGGCCATGAAACGCGGCAAAGGAGATCGAATGCACGGCATGCACGCCCGCCTTCCCAAGAACTTCGTCCTCGAGGAGCGCCTTGAGCAGTACGCACAGGTCATAGAGCTCGACCCGACCCGCTACGCCGGGAGCTGGGCCGAGGCGTGCCATCCCTTGGGGACGAGCGGCACCGGGCGCTACGAGCGCGTGCATGTCGACCTTGGCTGTGGCAAGGGCGCCTTTGTGGTGCAGGAGGCCGCGCGCAACCCGGACACCCTCTACGTCGCCCTCGACGGGGAGCCCATCTGCATCGCCTACACCGCCCAGCACGTGATGGAAGCCGGGCTTTCCAACGTGGTCGTCGTCCCGGCGCTGGGCTCGCAAGTCGCCAGCATCTTTGGACCGGGAGAGGTGCACGCCGTCACGCTCAACTTTCCCACGCCATTCCCGCGCAAGAAGGACGCGGCAAAGCGCCTGACGATCGTCGACAGGCTGATGGACTACCGCACCATCCTTGCCGATGGCTCGACTGTCCTGCTCAAGACCGACAGCTACCCCCTCTGGCGCTTTACGCAGACACAGCTCGACCTGGCCCACTACCAGGTGCTCTGGTGCACCGACGACGCCCGGGCCGAGCGTCCTGACGCCACCCTCACCGAATACGAGCAGCGCCTGTGCGCCCAAGGTGCGACCGTCTACGCCATCGAGGCAACGCCGCTCGACTGGGATGGGCCAAGGCTGGTCGAACAGACCGCATCACTCAGCCTGGTCGATTACCTGCCCGACGACCTCGAGTCGCTAAGCTATGTGCCTCACGGCATGCAGGGGTCGGTGACCAACCTGCGCAACCGCAAGCTGCATGAGCAGAAACGGCAAAAGCGGTGCTAGAGACACCCTTAAGGGCTTTGTCGGATGGGGTCCTACAGGTACCTGTATTTTTTGTGACCAAACTGGGAACCGCTGCGCCCAAGGCCAGGGACGGGGAACAAGGTCGGTAGTTTGCTTCCTTCTACTAGGGAGAGTCATCCATGGCAGACGACCTCAAGACCAACGTCCCGCCCACCGACGACACCACCCAGAACGACAATCAGAATCCCAAGACCGTCATCCTGCGGCGCCCCCTCTCCGACGAGGAGCAGGCGTATCGCAGCCTGGACGACACCGTCATGCGCCCGATGCCCGAGGCCGAGACCATCTGGGACGCCGAGTCCATCCGCCGCCCTGCCCCCACGGCCGAGCCACGCTGGCCCCGCGTCAAGACGGGGGCGCTGGTCGCCGCCGTCGCGGTCGTCTCGTTTGTGGCCGGCGGTCTGACGGCACGGATGTCCTCGCAGGTACCCGTCCTGTTTGCGCAGAGGGACGAGCCCGTCGAGGCCACCGCATCCTATGAGCAGGCAGCTCCCGTGGAGCAACCCGAGCAGCCGGCAGAGAGCTACGAGCCAGTGGAGCAGGACGAGCCCACTGCCGACGAAGGCACCGACACGGGCTACAGCACCGACTACGACACGGGTTACGACACCACCGAGGACAACAGCCTGCAGTGGAACTTTGCCCCGGAGAGCAACGGGTCGGTGGGCTACGACACCAACGACAACGAGGTGACCCTCAACTACGACGGGTACTCCGTCACGTTTACCCTGGACGACCTGCTTGGCACCAATGACGGCTCCGGCTCCGAGACCGGCTACACGCAGGAGCAGGTCAACGGCTACGGCAACGGGGGCGACACGCGCTACGACAGCGGCACCGGCTACGACACCGAGGAGCAGCGCGACCGCGACAGCTGGGGTTGGTCCGGCAGGGACAACAGCGGCTTTGGCTGGGGCGGCTACAGCGGGTAGGCCTACAGCAAAAGCTAGAGGCAGGCGTCCTCGATACGGCGCTTGAGCTCGTCGATCCCCTGGCCTGTCTGCGCGGACGTGACGATCAGCTGCTCGCGCGGCAGGCCAAACTGCTTTGCAAGGCGCGCCTGCTGCTGAGCCTGCTTGTTGCGGCTGATCTTGTCGGCCTTGGTGAGCGCCACCACAAAGGGCAGCTCGCTGTCGCGCAGGAAGTCCAGCATCTGCACGTCGAGCTTCTGGGCGTCGTGGCGGATGTCGACGAGCGCGACCACCAGGTTGAAGCTGCGCTCCTGGGCAAAGTAGTCGGAGATGAGGTTGGCCCAGCGCTTCTGCTCGGCCTTGGAGACCTTGGCAAAGCCATATCCGGGCAGGTCAACGAGATAGATGCCATCGACCTCAAAGAAGTTGACGTTGGCGGTGCGCCCCGGCGTGCTGGACACCTTGGCCAAGGCCTTGCGTCCCACCAGGCGGTTGAGCAGGGAGGACTTGCCCACGTTGGAGCGGCCCGCAAACGAGACCTCGGGCATGCTTGCCTCGGGGATGTCGGCTGCCCGACCGTAGGACGCCTCGAAGCGTGCCTCGCCGTATCTCAGTGCCATGGGTGTCCTCCCTCTTGCAGCAAACGGGATTGGGGCGCTCCCCCAATCCCGTCAGGCATTCTTGCTGGTATCTGTTGCCGCTCGTTTAGAACGACTTGACCGTCGCGACGATGTTCTCCGCAGAGAGGCCGAACTCGTCGAGAAGGTCGGCGCCGGGGCCGGACTTGCCAAAGATGTCCGGCATGCCAATGCGCTTGACCGGCACGGGGCAACGCTCGGCCACGACCTCGCACACCGCGGAGCCAAGGCCACCCACGACGGTGGCCTCCTCGATCGTCACGATCTTGCCGCACTCGCGTGCGCAGGCCTCGACGAGCTCCTCGTCGATGGGCTTGATGGTGTGCATGTTGACCACGCGTGCGGAGATGCCCTCCGCGGCAAGCTGCTCGGCGGCGTCCAGCGCACGGGGCACCATCATGCCGCAGGCGATGATCGCCACGTCGGTACCGTCACGCATGACCTCGCCGTGGAAGAGGTCGAACTCGTAGTCCTCGTCATGCACGGTCGGCGAGGCCAGGCGGGCAAAGCGCAGGTACATGGGGCCAATGTAGGCCGCCGCGGCGTGCACGACCTTCTCGGCCTCGACGTCGTCGGCAGGCACGACCACCGTCATGCCCGGAAGGGAGCGCATGATGGCGATGTCCTCGACGGCCTGGTGGCTGCCGCCGTCCTCGCCGCAGCTGGGGCCGGCATGGGTACCGACGACCTTGACGTTGAGGTGCGGGTAGCAGATCGAGTTGCGAATCTGGTCCAGCGCGCGGCAGGTGGCAAACACCGAGAACGTGGACGCAAACGGAATCTTGTTGCAGGTGGCCAGACCAGCAGCGGTGGCCATGAGGTCCTGCTCGGCGATGCCCATGTTAAAGAAGCGGTCGGGGAAGGCCTTGGCAAAGGTGGCCGACTTGGTGGTGCAGGAGAGGTCGGCGTCGAGGGAGACGACGTCGGGATTGGTGGCGCCCAGCTCGGCAAGTGCCTTGCCGAAGGCTTCGCGGGTCGCAGAGTTCATGGGAGGCTCCTAACGGTAGGTGGGATCGGATGGTCTGGCTGGCCGCTACTGGGCCATGAGCTCTGCTACGGCCTCTTTGGCCTGCTCGGCCGTGGGGGCCACGCCGTGCCAGCCCACCTGGTTTTCCATGAACGAGACGCCCTTGCCCTTGACGGTCTCCGCCACGATGAGCGTGGGCTTGCCCGTGCTCGCCTTGGCGGCGTCAACCGCATCAGAGATGGCGTCGTAGTCGTGCCCGTCGATGGTCATGACGTTCCAGCCGAAGGCGCGGAACTTGTCCTCGACGGGGCTGATGGTCATGACCTCGTCGTTGTTGCCGTCGATCTGCAGGTGATTGTGGTCGACGAAGGCGATGACGTGGTCGAGCCCATAGTGGCCGGCGCTCATGGCAGCCTCCCACACCTGGCCCTCCTCGATCTCACCGTCGCCCATGATGCAGTAGACGTAGTAGTCGCGGTTGTCCAGACGCCCAGCCAGCGCCATGCCATTGGCAACCGAGAGGCCCTGGCCAAGCGAGCCGGTGGACATCTCGACGCCCGGCGTGGTCTGCATGTTGGGATGTCCCTGCAGGTAGGAGTCGCTCTTGCGCAGGGTGACGAGGTCCTCGCGCGGGAAGAAGCCCTTCTGCGCCAGAGCGGCGTAGAGCGCGGGGGCTGCATGACCCTTGGCCAGCACCAGTCGGTCGCGATCGGGATCGATCGGGTTGGCGGGGTCGATGTTCATCTTGTCAAAGTAAAGAACGGCGAGGATGTCGGTCGCAGAGAGCGATCCGCCCGGATGCCCCGAGCCTGCTGCAGCCAGCATCTCGACGATGTCAATGCGCATCTGCTTTGCAATGTCTTTCATGTCGCTTCGCACGAAGACCTCCGCATTCGTCGGCTCGTCTGGCAAGGAGCCGGAGTCGATAGTAGCGCTAGGCAGAAAATGCAAGCCTATTTCGCCAGACACTCTCTATGCTACGGCAAGCGCTAGCATTTCCCGCCCTCAGCGGTCGGCAAGCATCGTTTCTGCGCAATCTGTGACGCTCTTGGCATACAGGCGCCTGCCAACAGCCATTTTTGCTCGGCGTCGATAGCAAAAAGGGCCAGCAACGCGGTCGCACCACGACGCTGGCCCCGGCTTTTGCGCGTCAGAGAGAACTACTTGTTGAACTTCTCCGTGATGTCGTTCACGGCTTCCTTGGCCTTTGCGGCAACACCATCGGCCACGACCTTGACCTCGTCAAGGGAGACCTTGCCATCGGCGTCGGCGTCGAAGCCCTGCTTGATCTCGTCGGCTGCCACGGCTGCCGCCTCGGCGGTCTCCTTCACGCGGTCACCCAGGGCGTCGAGGACCTCGTTGGCCTCGACCTTGCCGTCGGCATCGGCGTCAAGAGCCGTCTTGGCCTTATCGATCAGGTTGTTTGCCGTCTCCTTGATATCCATGCCCACTCCTATCGCTCGTAAGTCAACGTGGAATCAAACATACCACTGCCAGATGCCCCGCGCGCGGTTATGAGATACGATGTTCAAACTAAAAAACGCCTATGGCAGGGGATACATGGAGCAAGACCAGACCTTCATCGAGGAGCAGCAGCACCTGAGCGAGATATACGCCCAGCTAGTTGCCATGCGCGATGCCATCACCGAGGACCTGGAGACGCGTCACAAGGGCATAGCGCAGGACCTCATCGACATGAGCGAGGAGATCCGTCCCGACTTTGTGGGTGCCGACGAGACCATGGAGACCCTCGCGGCCATCGAGACGCTCAACAGCGTCATCGACGCCTACAACCAGTCGCACGACTTTGCCGTGGACAAGCTCAGGCGTGCCCTGTTGCTCATCATGCAGCCCTACTTTGCCAAGGTGCGCTTGCGCATGCGCCCGGGACGCCCCGCCCAGGACGTCTACATCGGCGCGACGGGCATCACCGACGACCGTCGCCGGCCCCTCATCGTGGACTGGCGCAGCCCCATTGCCGAGACCTACTACAACCAGGAGATGGGCACCACCTCCTACATGGTGGACGGGCGCACCCGCACCGTGGAGCTGGAGCTGCGCCGCCAGTTTGACATCGTGGGCGACGTGCTCAGGCTGTACTTTGACACCACCGTGGCCATCGAGGACTCGCTTCTGCTGCGCGCCCTCAAGCGCCACCACTCCGAGAAGCTGCAGGCCATCACCGCCACCATCCAGCGCGAGCAGAACGCCATCGTGCGGCACGAGGACGTGCCCGTGCTGCTGGTCAACGGCATCGCGGGCAGCGGCAAGACCTCGGTGCTGCTCCAGCGCATCGCCTACCTCTTCTATCGCGAGCGCGAGGCCCTGCGCCCCGACCAGGTGTACCTCTTCACGCCCAACAGCGTGTTCGAGCACTACATCGACACCGTCCTCCCCTCCCTGGGCGAGTCCAACCCGCAGACCTACACCTGGCGCAGCTTCCTGACGCACCTTGGGCTCTCCGAGCGTGGGACCGGTGCGGACACCGACCCCGAGCGCTTGCTCGCCCTCGAGAGAGCGCTACCCACCTTCGAGCTTGACCCAGACGACCTGCACGACATCCGCATGGGCGACACGGTGCTGCTCAAGCAGTCTCAGGTGGCAAGCGCCGCTAACAAGTTCGCACGCTTCTCCCTGGGCCCCCGCTTTGCCGCCCTGGTCTGCGACGAGTTGCATAGCCGCCTCGACCGACGCCTCACACAGCTCTCCAAGAACGACGCGATGCAGGAGGAGGTGCTCTCTCTCGATCTCGACGATCAGCTGCAGATCTTTGGCGAGACCCTGAATCCGGCCAATGACGAGGAGATCGCCTCCTTCACGCGCACGTATGTCGAGCATCTCTACAACGGCGCGCACGACAGCATCGAGCAGCTCAGGTGGCTCCGTCTCGACCGCATCGGCATGCGCATGCTGGGCACCGAGGGCATATCCGCTGCCGAATGGCTCTACCTCAAGCTTCTGGTGAGCGGACACGGAGAGCGTGACGCGCGCTACGTCATGGTCGACGAGGTGCAGGACTACACGGCCACGCAGCTCATGGTGCTGGCACGCTACTTCTCGCGGGCCCACTTCCTGCTGCTCGGCGACGAGTACCAGGCCATCCGTGACAACACCGCCACCTTCGACCAGATACGCGCCATCTTCGAGCAGACCCACGGCAGCGTGGAGGAGCTCTCGCTCCTCACCAGCTATCGCTCCTCGCCCGAGATCACCGAGCTCTTTGCCTCGCTCATGGATGACTCGCGTCGCATGAGCCTCTCGTCGGTGCGCGCCGCGGGCGTCAGGCCCACCTTCATGGAGCTGCCCGAGCGCGAGCAGTACCTGCAAGCCCTGACCGAGCTGGTGGATACCGCAGCCAAAGACGAAGGTCTCACCGCCATCGTCGCCGCCGACCGCGGCCGCGTGAGCTGGCTGTCACGCCAGCTGGGCGATCAGGTGCAGGTCATGCGCAAGGACGAGACCTTGCCCAAGGAGGGCGTGGTGCTCATGGACCTTCGCCTGGCCAAGGGCCTCGAGTTCGACCACGTGATCATCCCCGACGCGCAGCAGGAGGTCTATCCCGACACGCCCCTCGCACGCCGCCAGCTCTACACCGCCATCAGCCGCGCCATGCACAGGCTGAGCGTCATCGCCCAAGGCACCATGACTCCGCCGTTGGCAGACAAGCGCTAGCGCGTCGCCCCGGTGCGGAGCCCAACGCGACCACGAGCGGGAATACGCGCATTACGCCCCACCCGCCTCATGCGGCCTTGTACCTGCGCGGATAGTCTCCTGGCATGGGAACGAGCTCGCCTGCGGTCACAAACCTGCGGATGCGTGTGCTGGCCTGCTGAGGCGTGATGCCCATGTCCTTGGCCACGTCATGCGAGGTAAACACCTTGCCGGTCTTCATGCGCATGCGCACGTTGTCATCCACCGACTTCAAGAACTGCTCCCTCTGTCGCCTGCGCTCCCGGTCCTGCTCGCGGCTCTCCTCGATCGGGATGTTGACCAGCGCATGCTGCCACTCGTCAATGGTCCCACGGCGCAGGAGCTCCATCATCATGGACGCACCATCCCGTGACTGCACGAGCGCCCCCACCAGCGCGAGCATCTGCATACGCGGCGCATGCGAAACGTCACAGGACGCAAAGTAGTCCAGGTCGTCAGCGATCATCCAGCCATGCATCGCCTCCTCTCCCAAAGCATCAGGACAGGTGCGTTTGAGGTAGGCAAGCGTGTCAACCTGAAAGTCATCAAGCAGTTGAAGGTCATCGTCGTCGAGCTCCTCCAGGCTACCCTTGCCCGCAAGCCCCCTCTTGATAGCCAGCAGGAAGCCCGCAAGGACATCGAGCGAGTCCTCCTTGTGGCGCGGATTGCAGGCGTAGCCAAACGAACTGACCTCGCCCATCTTGAGAGGAGGCATGCCAAACGTGACAAAGGCACGGTAGAGCTCGTCCACGGTGTCGGGAGCGTCGTTGGTACCCTCCCAGCACTCCTCCGCGTCGTCCTCGTACCACACGTGAACGCGCCACCAGTTATTACGTCCGACCGCCCAGCTGATACCCTGGCGCAGGTAGTGGTGATACCAGGTCTTGCAGCAGGTGTCGCGCACCGTCTCGAGCAACGCGGTGGTCTCGGACGGGTAGGTTTGTCCCGATCGGACGAGCTCCTCAACAGCCGGGAAACCCCAGACTCCCTCCTGCCTGAACTTGCCTTCCACGTAGAAGGTCCCATCGTCCTGCAGCTGCAGGCGCAGCTCGGTCGACTGGTTGGGTTCCATTGCAAACCGAACGTCAATCGCAGTGATATCGCGCATGTCGATACCGCCTTTCCCAGAGGTCGCTCTTTCTCGTATCTCTAGGGTATGGGCGTGCAAGGAGGCTTCTCCGCACTTTTCGAATTGGCGTTGGCGCAAGGTGGTGCATATGTTGCCTCAAGGTAGGTCGCATCACAAATAAGGCGTTTTACCCGCGTCTTTGCTGCATTAAAGCATGCTGCCGCGAGTCAGCAGCGCTGATGTCCTCCCTATTTGCTGTCATCTAGCAGCATTTTATGCAGATGGATGTTCTCCCGCGTTGAGTCGTATCGGCACCGCCCCAGCCTTACATGCGGATGCCGTGCATCTCGCGCCAGGCTGCATCGTCCGGGAAGAACGCCACGATCTGCTCGGCCGACACCGGCGCGTACCCGTTGGCATCCACACCCACGTCGTAGCGGCGCACCCCATGAACGCGATTCCAGTCGTTGTATCCGCGCAGGCCAAAGCCCCCGTTTGACCGATCCGCCGGCGCGGGCAGACCCGCCGTGCCACCCTCTGCCGGCAGGCTGTGGATATGTCCATGAAGCATGTACGAGCCATGAAACGCCCGATCCCAGTCCAACATGGGATAGTGGCATATGGGGAACAGAGAGGACTGTCTAAAAGCATGCCTCTATGCCTACTCATAGCCACGGCCACCATCATTCAACTACTCAGCCAATAATTAGACAACCTCAGCCCTGAATCTCGTTCCAACGCCTCATCGAATCCGCCATCCTTGAACAATACTCAGGGTCGACTCGACGAGGTCTCATCTGGACAATCTCGCCTCGCCTAGAGCAATCATACACATAGCGTGTGGCGTTCTGGACTATTGCACGCACCAGAATGTCGACAATCCAGGGCTCCTGAACCAACCGCTCTGAATCAAGGACTCCCTCATTGCCAACCTCAGTGAAAAGCAGGCGACGAGGTGTAAGAGGCATAAAGAGATCTGTCCCTTTCACCCCGAGCCCTCCATCAAGCGATAACTCCCCATCTCTACCTATGGCACACCTCACAAACGGATTGTCGCAGGTGGGGAGAATGACCCCCTGCGGCATCTCAACCACCGACCAGCTGTAGCCACGCATCAAATTGCCTATGTTTCCCTTCAATGCGTACCCAAGGCTGGCAAGGTAGTTCTTCCTCCCCAACTCCATCGAGACGGTTATCTCTCCGGCATCCCCGTCGATATCCACCTCGAAGTCAAACTGTGGAAATGGAGCGGGATCTGAAAGCTGAGCACTGTTCTTGGGAGGGCTCTTCGTGTCCAACAACCCGAGCGCATAGTCTGCCTCGAGCTTGCTGAGCGTTTCGGTAGTAGCAGGCTTGAAGCCGTCCAGCATCATCCTGTTCGCCTTGCCATACCACGCAGGAGTCCTCACCATCTGGAGGATTGCAAAGTCGACAATCGCGGCCATCTCCTCCGATGAGAGGACACCTCCATCCCTCAGTGTCTTCAAGGCGTAGCCCGCCGGCTCCTCGTACTGCTCTCCGAAAAGGGTCTCGATGGAGTCGTCAATTGAATCGTCTTCCCCCACCTGTGTGTAGAAGTCCCTCCAATAGGCAAGGCCACCAACACCCTTCGACTTCCACACCTTCTCGTGCTCAGTGGGGACGATGGTGTCGTAGCACCATACCGTGTTGCCGTTGTTCGACCACTGCTTGAGGTAGCTTCTGGGAACGAAGTGGTTGTTCCGCTTCTTCTCGGTGTCCGACGCCACGACGCTCACCAAACCCTCTTTTTCAGTCGCTTCACCTCAAGCCTGCCCTCAAGAAGGAGCTTGTGCATGAGGTTCTTCCCGTGGTCCCTGTTGTCGAGCGTGGCACCATATGTAGTGAGAAGTTTGGTGACCGACCTTACCGTCTCAGCATGCAACTCTTCCTCATCCTTTCCCGGCCACGGCCTGAAGTAGAAGACGAGCTTCGTGCTACCTCCGTACAGGTTCACGCCATCGAATATCGACTGGAAATACGAGTAGTCCGCCTCGCCGAGCGAGTGCCCAAAGAACTTGATTGTCATCGTCTTCGACCAGCCGATGTCACCTGCCACGGTATCGTAGAGCGGGTTGCCCATCTTGACGCCCATCGACGCAACCCTGTAGGTCTTCGTGAAAGGCAGCGCATCGAGGTCGCTCATGCACTCCTTGCCGTCCACTCCGAAGACAATCTCGTTGTCGAGCCTGCCGTGAATGTTCACCACGTTCTCCTCCTCAATGACGCGGTTTGAGTAGATGAACGGAGTCGTGTAGTTAAAAGACAGGACCGAGGTGCGGGTCTTGTCGTATTCCTCCTTAACCTCTGAACGGGAAAGATCATCCCATGCCATGTCTTCCAGCAGGCTGACTGCTTCGTTGAGGTATCCTGCGGCGTTGTCGCTCTGCCCGATGAGGTAGCGTTTAAACTGATCCTCAACGACGCGCAGCTCTGCGAGCAGAAAGTCAAGGAGCCGAGACCTTTCCATTCCCTGTCCTGCTTTGTAGCCCGCCCTATGCCAGACGCAACGGGCGACGTCGCGGAGGCGCAGCTCTGAATCGGTTCCTAAGTAGGAATCAAATAGGTTGTCTTCCATGAAAGACGGGACGTCTTGGAAAACAGGCAAATCAAGTATTCCGAGGAGCTGGTCGGAAATCGATGCCTCATCCTGTCCTCCGTCCGTCGCTGCTGGCAAGACCCAGTCACCGATGACCTTCTCTAGGTTGCACCAGTCAGGTCCGCCAATGCCGAGCCTGAGAATGAAATCCCATGTAGTCAGGTGGTTCTCGTCGAGCGCCTTCCTCCACTCCTCCTCGCAGTCCCCGATTGAGTCAGCCGCCTGCAGCCTGCCACCGAAGAAGTCAGCGTACGAGGACTTCAGCCCGCACGCCAAGTCGAACCCGTTGCCAATTACTATCAGTTGCCGCTTCACTCTGAGGTCGGCAAGCATCTTCCTTGCGAGCATCTCGTTTGCACTAAATCCTGCGTAGTTCAAAGGACCTCCTTGTTACGAGTGGGTCAGACAATCGTACGCCTACGAACGGGGACGAATAGCAATCTCAATTCAGCGGGATTTTCATCACCATGGCACATGTGGCATCAAATTCTTCAAGAGCTTCAGCCGACACAAGACGATGGTCAAAGGGTGCAGGAAATGGTTGACCCCAATGTTGCAACTAGAGGCCAAAAGACGTCACGACATGAGCACCTAAAAGAATGCGGTTAAGATTGAGGGACAAATGACTGCGGCAATCATCATTGTAAACTTCTCAGTGCCCACCATCGGCACCGGAATCGCCACCGAAACAGCAGAGCTTCGCATCTCGTACGCGAGACAGATTGCGTTGGTCAGTCATAACGTATATCTGTCATGACTGCTTGCTTCATTGTTACAGCCATCATCCCAATCGTCACCTTGATTTCTGTGGTCTCAATAGTCGTAAGAAGGACGAAAGGTTCTAGAATCTCTGCCTTGACATCACGTCTGACGGACATGCACCCCTTTTGGAGGCAGCCTCAGGTGTTCAGGTCGTCCACCCTTCCTCCTCATGGCCTCTAGCAACCTCTCGTTCTCCGATACTTCTGGCCGTGGTGTTTGACCCCCTCTATCTGTTTATATCGCTTTTCGGCCCATCAACGACCCTCCCCCTACGTTACCCTGCCCTCCTTTATCGCAAAGTTGAGCATGTCATACACAGGAGAGATGTTGCTCAGCTCTCGTATGGGCCGAGAAACCTGATGCCGTCCAAATGAACCATGTGATCTGGGGTATCAGCGCACCACGCCTCGGTCTCCCATGCAAGGTCGGCGAGGTACTTCCTCATCACTGCACGGTCGGGGAAACAAGACACGAACACCATCGGTGCTCTAATGTCATCGAACAGCGACCTCAGCTCCCGTTTGCGTATCACATCCACAGGGCCGTGTGTGGAGCACGCTTCCATCATGAAGACCCAGTTGTTCTCCTTATCCCAGACAATCAGGTCCGGCGCCTTTCCATGCTCCGGTATCTCGATGTTCAGGACCTGCAGGACATTATCCACCACGCCGCCAAGCGCCTTGTCGGTATCGTCGATGTAGAGCACAACTCCGCCAGGGATAAACCTTGGGCAGAATTCCTCGACCATCTTTTTGATGAGAACATTCTGGCCACCCGCTGACAGCGTCATATCGGTGCCGTCGGGCATGCGAACGGGCACGCGATTCATCTCCCTCTCTTCTGCGACCTGCTGGTTCCACGTCTTGATGCCAGAGCGGAAGGCATTGAGCATCACTGGGTACTCTGGGGTATCAATCGCCCGTATCACGGGGAGGAGCGGCGGGACAATCCGGTAGTTGTTCCTCGGTGAGTTGGTGGGGCGGTTGGGGTCGTCTGCATTGTACTGGACAATGCCACCCGCTATGAACTGGTGGAGTGTGAAGCGCCTGATTGTCTCCCTCGTGTTAGGAGCATAGGAGACGCCCATCTGGTCGCGTATCCAGTCCATTATCTGTCTCGTGGTATACATCTGATTGGTGGCGGTTGTCCATTCGGTGCCAGGCCGTACGTCGGCGAGGGCAAGGAAGGTCATCGCCGACCGCTCGTTGGAGCGTTCCCTGTCCATTCCGAGAGCGACAAGCAGGTCTTCGGTTCGCTCCAGTAGGTCGCTCGCCGAGTAGCCCGCGAACTCACCGTATCCGTTGTGGTCGGGTATTTCGCGCTCCGTCATAGGAATATCTCGCATTCGTTGTCGATTGCTTCCTGCGTCATCCCCACAACCCACTCCTTGCCGAGGTGCTCGAGTTCATCCAAGGAGGGACAAGGCATTTTCTTGATGTCGCCCGCGTTCACCTGTGTGGAGCCAGACACGCCGCGGAACCACTCGTCAATGAAGGTACTGTTCAGCCATAGGGACAGCCCATAGGCGAGGTTCGCGGATCTCAGCGGTACAACCTTCCTCGGCCTTCCCTGGTGGAGGAAAGACGAGTGGTTCTCGAGAGCTACGGGGGCGTCCACCACGAGCGGGTAGGCCACCACACGTCGGCGTTCCTCCTTCGCTGAGAAGCGTTTCACGAGGACATAGGCGCCCGGCTGGCAGATCTGTCGAGTCGCCCAGTCGTCGTCGAGACAGAACCACTGTCCCTTGCCGAACGACAGCGGGTGCTCGAGTTGCCCATGGGGGAAGTTGCCGACATACACGAGGGGTACTGAGGGGCGTTCCGAGGGCTTTTCGCGGGTAATGTAGTTCCTACTGCGAAAGTCCACCACCTTACCCGTTGAGGGACACAATCCGACGCTCTCAACGGTTCCCACGAGAGCTGTGGTCTCCTCCGGAACGACGCGCACCACGAGGTTGTTTCCGACAATCAGGTCTTTGGTCTCGTACTCCTCCACGGTGGGTTCCTCATCCTTCACGGCAGACTCGCTGACCCGTATGGTGCCCGCCTGTGGCCGCTTGGAGAGGCGGACGAGCATAGTCTCCTGCAACACGTTCGTGTCGGCGAACACCTCGTCACGAGAGCCGTACACATGGAGCGCGTCTAGGGAGCACGTAGAGAGGGCATAGTGGCGGAACGAGGTGAAGTAGTCCCCGTTGGTCCACGACCTCGGGACTATCGCCACCATCTCGCCGCCGTCCGCCAATTGCTGAATCCCACGCATCATGAACGCCGAATATAGGTTCGCGGAGTGTGCTGGGAGAACAGCCTGTCTCGGATCGTTTGAAGCCATCTTCTTGTAAGGCGGATTCAGGATGATACGGTCATATCGGGTCCCGTTACCCGCATCCATGAGGAGGGCATCTCCAAGGACGGTCTTGCCATCTGTGAGCCCTCTGACCTCCTCGTCGTAAATCTTCGCGAGGATCGGATCCATCTCGATGGTGTCCATGCGTCTGACCTGCTTGCCGTAGCGCTCTATAAGGGCGACGGAGAGGATGCCCGTCCCACCACCAAGGTCGAGGCAGGTGATGTCTTCGTTGGTGTCACTAAATAAGCTCACCGCGAGTGTCGCCACCTCGGGTGGTGTCAGGTGCTGTGCGAGTGCCCGCCTCGTCTCCTCGGGTGTCCTTGCTATTGCCTTTATGCGGGTCTGCGCCGCTTGCTCGAATGCCTCAGTCATATAGCGTCAGATTGCCTCAGCTGTTCGGTTGCCTTGCTGTATTCAATACGTAGACAATCATACCAGCCATAGGAGACAGGAAAACGGCCTCGTCATCAACAAAACGGCGATCCAAGGCCGACATCCAAACGCAGGCCTATCGGTCATCTTGTCCCCCTTCCACTGAATGGCAAGACCTCTCCCCTCTCGCCCATAGCAGATTGTCCTCCTTACAGTTGGGCTTCTAGCATTCTTTTGTTGCCCGTGTCGTGGTTGCCAATGACGATGTGCACCTGCTCGCACGCAATCGCCTCGCGCAAGGTCCGCACGGCCGCAACCGTCGCCTTGCACACGTCTCCCAGAATCCAAAGCTCGTCGTCTGAGCCCACCCGCTCGCACAGCCTTGAGAGCAGCAGCTCGTCGTGGGCCTCCACGCTGTCAAAGCCCCGCCAATGGGCGATGGTCTTGTCACCAATATGCAGGTCAGAGGTAAAGAAGTTCATGGGGCTCCATCGTGGTTGTCGCCGATTGCAACGCTCCCATTGTAGATAACCCAGCCGTGCGTATCCGAGGTCGGCTATCCTGTAGGGCACCCGACAGAGATGAGGTCAGCATGTGGCGTGAGATGAGACGCAAGAACCAGCAGCTTTCGCAGGAGGAGTGCGCGCAGATTCTTGCCACCGGAAAGCGCGGCGTGCTGGCAGTGCTGGGCGACGACGGCTATCCCTACACGGTGCCTCTGGACTACGTGTTTGACGACGGTCGCCTGTTCTTCCACTCTGCGGTGGAGGGGCACAAGCTCGACGCCATTCGCGCCTACGACAAGTGCAGCTTCTGCGTGCTGTCGGAGCCCGAGGAGACCGAGGGCGAGTGGTGGCTCACGTGGAAGTCGGTCATCGCGTTCGGACGTGTGCAGGTGATCGACGACGAGCAGCGCAAGCTCGCCTATCTGACCGAGATCGGTTACAAGTACTTCCCCTCAAAAGAGGAGGCCGAAGGGTCCGCAGCACGCTCGGTCAACCGCGTGGAGATGCTCGAGCTGACGATCGAGCACCTCAGCGGAAAGATCGTCAAGGAGAAGTAACGCAGACAAACGAGTATGTTGGTTGAGTCAACAAAAGGAGACCAGATGATTGACTCGCCGCTCGACCTACTCCACGCAGAGGACACCTCCTCGGCTCTCAGCCCCTCCCAGCGCATGCGCATCGCCTATCTGCTCACGATGGTAGGAGGCTTTCTCGATGCCTACACCTACTTCGAGCGCGGCGGCGTCTTTGCCAACGCCCAGACCGGCAACATCGTCAAGCTGGGCATAGCCCTGTCCAACGGCGCGCGCGATGCCTATCTCGCCTACCTCATGCCCATCTGCGTCTTCTCGCTGGGCATCCTCACCGCGCTTACGATCAAGGAGATCCTGACCCGAAGGGAACTGCGCCTGATCCGCCGCTCGGTGCTTGCAGTCGAGATGGTCTGCCTGGCCATCGTCGGGCTCATCCCTCTCGGGGAGCGCTGGGACATATTCGCAAACTGCCTGGTATCGTTTGCCGCCGCCATGCAGTACGAGACCTTCACCACCTTCAGGGGCGAGGCCATCGTCACCACCATGTCCACGGGCAACCTGCGCAAATGCGTGGACAGCCTCTTTGAGGGCATCGTGCGCCATGACCCCGCCAAGCTGGCCCGCGCGGGACTCTTTCTGTCCATCATCCTGGTCTTTGCCTCCGGCGCCTTTGTCGGCACGCGCGCATGCCAGCTCATGGGACGCGCCGCCGTGGTGCCGGTCATCCTGGCGCTCGGGGTGGCCATCGCCATCATCACGGTCCTGCGCAAGAGAAACTCCCAGCGCTAGCAGGCGACGACGGAAAGGAAAAGCCGCCCATCACGCTGTGTTGTTGCCGTGTTGGGCAAGGCCGCAAGGTAGTATGTACACAAGATGATTGCCTTCAAAAAGTTGATAGGCCCGCAAGGCCAGAGCCCGGAGGAGAAGCGCCGCGAGATGCTCGAGCGTCCCGTGCAGCCGCTCATCCTCTCGCTTGCCGCGCCGTCGATCTTCGCCAACGTGGTGACTACCATCTACAACCTGGCAGACACCTTCTTTGTCGGCCAGATGGGCTCCACCAGCGCGAGCGCCGCCGTGGGTGTGTCCTTCGTCACGTCGACGGTCATCCAGGCGCTGGCCTTCTACTTTGCACAGGGCACGGGCAACCATATGAGCCGCTGCCTCGGCGCCGGCAAGACCGAGGAGGCGGCCGTCTACGTCAACACCGGCATCGCCGCGACGGTCACCCTTGGCACGCTCATAGCCATCGTCGGCCACCTCTTTCTCGACCAGCTCTGCTACGTCGGCGGCGCCACGGCCACCATCCTGCCCTACGCACGCACCTACATCAGCGTGCTTCTGTTTGGCGCGCCTTTCATTGCCAGCGGCTTTCTCATGAACATGCAGCTGCGCTTTCAGGGCGAGGCGTTCTACTCCATGCTCTGCATGGTGGCGGGCGCGGTGCTCAACACCATCCTCACCCCGCTCTTCATCTTTCCGCTGGGGATGGGCATCGCCGGCAGCGCGCTGGCCACCGTCATCAGCGAGGCCGTGAGCTTCTTCCTCCTGCTCTACGAGATGCGCAAGGCCGGCATCACGCCGCTTGGCCTGCGCTACGTGCGCATACCCGATGTCACCATGATGCGCACCATCAACAGGCTGGGCATCCCCTCCTTTGCCCGTCAGGTGATGCTGGGCGTGGCGACGTCGCTGCTCAACAACGCCGCGGCCCCGTTTGGCGACGCGGCCATCGCGGGCATCGCCGTGGTGCAGCGCATCACCAGTGTGGGCAACTTCTTCCAGGTGGGCATCGGCCAGGGCTTCCAGCCCATCTGCGGCTACAACCTGGGTGCCAAGCGCTACGACCGCATCCGCGAGGCGTACTTCACCGCCCTCAAGATGACCTTCGTCTCGGTGGCAGCCATCGGCGTCGTCACCTTCATCTGGGCGCCGCAGCTCATCGCCATCTTTAGGGACGACCCTGCCGTGGTCGCCTTCGGCACTCTCACGCTGCGGCTCTCCAGCATCACCATGCCCTTTACCGGTGCGGCGATGGTCACCAACTTCATGCTGCAGACCTCCGGCAAGACCTTGGCCGCAACCTTCCTCGGATCGTGCCGCCTGGGGCTGGTGCTCGGCCCGGTCGTGCTCGTGCTGCCCCCGCTTTTGGGCCAGCTTGGCGTGCAAATCGCCCAGCCCGTGACCGACATCATCACCACGCTCATCGCCATCCCCATGGCGGCGAGCATCCTGCGCGAGATGCGCGCCCTCGAGCGCGAGCAGGCGTAGGCGGGCCACCCCACCACAGGTTTTGGCAAGCTGCGGCAAAAGTTGCCATTCAACGAAATCCATGCTCAGCATGCTGATTCATAGCCCACACTAGATGGTGCGACCCATCGATCGACCCTCTGGAGGCAACCATGCCCAGTGACAACGACCAGCGCGAGCGCCGCCAGCGCACCACCGGCAACCGCACCGGATCCGCACGCGCAGCCGTCAAGCCCCACAAGCGCACCTCCGACGCCAGCGCCGCACAGGCCCCGTCGGGCAACGCGGCCGCCAAGCCGCAGGCGCAGGCCCAGCAGCAGGCTCCGACGCAAGGCACCCTGGATGTCTCCGCCATCCTCACAGCCTGGGTCAACAGCCTCGGCGGAGCCCGCCTCAACCAGACCTACCTCGGCTCCTCGCTCTCCAAGAAGCTCGACCAGGCAGCCAGGAGCTTTGGCATCCCCAAGGGAGAGAGCGCCTTCCTGGTGCTTGACGCCACCATCTTCGGCACCTGCAAGGCCGGCCTCGCGCTGTGCAGCAAGGGCATCTACCTGCGCGACACCGCTGGTACGCAGGATGCCATCAGCTGGACCAAGCTGCCGGCCACAAAGCTCGGCGCCGACGCGCAGAGCCTCACCATCGGCAAGCACAAGATCGTCACCGTCGACGGCATCGCGGTGGGCAAGCTGCTCGCCACCATCCAGAAGGCCATCGCCGGCTAGCGCCAACGGTCCATCACCATCAGGAGGTTTGCCATGAGAAGTCGTCTTGGCACCCGCATCTTCTCCGCCGTCCTCGCCTGCGCGCTTGCCATCACGGGGCTTGCCGCCTGCACGGACATGTACGGCTACACCAACACGGGCACGTCGCAGTCAAGCTCCGTGGGCATGACCGTCCAGGTGGAGCGCGGCAGCAAGCAGCTCGACATCAAGCGTCCCAAGCCCGGGGCCAAGGCACCGTCCAAGCTCGAGAAGGGCAGCTGGACCGTGCTGGTGTACCTGTGCGGCTCCGACCTCGAGTCGCAGAACGGCGCGGCCACCAAGGACCTCGCCGAGATGGTGGGGGCGTCCGGCAGCGACAACGTGCGCTTTGTCGTGCAGACCGGCGGCGCCAAGCAGTGGGCCACCCGCGGCATCAACGCCCGCCAGCTGGGACGCTACCTCGTCCAGAACGGCTCGATCGTCGAGGTGGGCACCCTCAACGCGGCCAGCATGGGCAATCCCTCGACCCTCTCTGACTTCATCACCTGGGGAGTCTCCAACTACCCCGCCGAGCACATGGCCCTGATCCTGTGGGACCACGGCGGCGGAAGCATCACCGGCGTCTGCTTTGACGAGCGCAACAACTACGACTCGCTGAGCGTCCGCGAGCTGGACACCGCCATGGGCACGGCCTTCACCAAGATGTGGGACAAGTTCGACTTCGTGGGCTTTGACGCCTGCCTCATGAGCACGCTCGAGACCGCCAACGTGATGGCGTCCTACGCCGACTACATGGTCGCGTCGCAGGAGAGCGAGCCGGGTAACGGCTGGGAGTACAGCTCCATCGTCGAGTACCTCTCCAAGAACCCCTCCGCCGCCACCTCCGAGCTGGGCAAGACCATCTGCAACAGCTACCTGGCCTCGCTCGACCGCAACAGCAAGGGCTTCGCCACGCTTTCGGTGGTGGACCTCTCCAAGGTGGACGACCTCATCCAGAGCTTCTACCGCTTCTCGCAGGAGATGTACGACTCGGGCAGCAACCAGAGCAACCTTGCGGCCATGTCGCGCGGCATCCGCAGCGTGGACAACTTTGGCAGCAACAACTGGCTCGAGGGCTTTACCAACATGGTCGACCTCGGCGGCCTGGTACAGGCGTGTGCAAGCACCACGCCCAGCGCTCAGGAGACCCTCGACGCCCTCAATGCCGCCGTCACCTACCAGGTGCGCGGCACCTACCATGCCTCGTGCAGTGGCCTTTCCACCTACTACCCGCTCAAGGTCTCCGACTCCTCCGAGCTGGTCACCTTCCAGAGCGTCGCACCCAACCCCTCCTACCTGGCCTATGTGGACCGCCTGGCCCACGGCGCCACCTTCAACGGTGGAAGCCAGTACACCAACTACTCCGACCAGCAGTGGTACGAGGGTGGCCTGTGGAGCGTGCTGATGGAGAACACCGGCACGCCCGAGGCCGAGGCCGCCCAGCAGGAGGCCGAGGAGTACTGGAACTACGTGGACGACCACGCCGACTCCAGCCAGGTGATCACCTTTGCCGAAGAGCCGCAGGTCAACGAGGACGGCATCTACTGGTTCCAGCTCGACGAGCATGGCCTGGAGAACGCCGCGGTCGTCAGCGCCCTGGTCTACGAGGCCTCCGAGGACGGCAAGGACCTCATCGCCCTGGGCGAGACCTACGACATCTACGGAGACTGGGACACGGGCAAGTTCGAGGACGGCTTCGAGGGCGAGTGGCTGTCGCTCCCCGACGGGCAGAACCTCTGCACCTACGTCGTCGACTCCGGTGACGACTACGTGATCTACACCTCGCCCATCACGCTCAACGGCAAGGACACCTTCCTGCGCATGCGCCAGAACCTGGACGACGGCACGGTGACCGTCGAGGGCGCGTGGGACGGCATCGGCGAGAATGGCGCGGTGGACCGCAGCGCCACGCCGCTTCAGAGCGGTGACGTGATCATCCCGCGCTACGACTCGTTTACCGTTGACGGAACCCAAGGCGAGACCTACGAGGGCAACGAGTACAAGCTCGACGGCAAGACGCTGCAAGTGGCCTACGACTACCTGCCCGACGGCGTCTATCTCTACGACTTCTGCGTGGAGGACGTCTTTGGCGACGTGCTGGTGACCTCCGCCATCCAGCTCGAGATCGAGGAGGACGGCAGCATCTTCTTCGTGCAGTAGCGCACGACGCAAACTCATCCACATGGAATGGGGCGGTTCCCGACACACCGGGGACCGCCCTTTTTGCCAGGGCGGGTGGGACACTAACCCGTCCCC
>CACYTH010000017.1 GCA_902777325.1 uncultured Coriobacteriaceae bacterium | reverse complement strand
CGCTCAACAGCGAGAAGGTGGGCATCCACGACTGCGTGCGCCTGATAGAGCAATACCTGCTGATCAAGGGGTTTGTGGATGCCGATGACATCCAGGCGGATGCGTGACGAGAGAGGAGCGAGGCCATGAGACTCGCAGAGACGGGGTTGACTGCCCAAGACATCAAGAACAAGGTCAGCACCTACATGATTGAGACCTACGAGCGTTTCGACTTTTTGGCTGAGAGCGCCAAAGACCAGTACATATACAACGAGAACGGCGTGCCATACCTCGACTTCTATGCGGGAATCGCCGTGAACTCCGCGGGCAACTGCAACGAGCGAGTGGTCGAGGCCGTGGTCGAGCAGGCTCGCACGTTGATGCAGACCTTTAACTATCCCTACACCATCCCGCAGGCACTGCTGGCCGAGAAGGTCTGTCAGACCATCGGCATGGACAAGATCTTCTACCAGAACTCCGGCGCCGAGGCCAACGAGGCAATGATCAAGATGGCCCGCAAGTACGGCATCGAGACCTATGGCCCCAATCGCTACCACATCGTCACGGCTAAGATGGGGTTCCATGGTCGGACCTTTGGGGCAATGTCGGCGACAGGGCAGCCAGGCAACGGGTGCCAGGTGGGCTACGGACCGATGACCTACGGATTCTCGTATGCGCCCTACAATGACCTGCAGGCGTTCAAGGACGCCTGCACCGAGAACACCATTGCCATCATGGTGGAGCCGGTCCAAGGCGAGGGCGGCATCCATCCAGCCACGCAAGAGTTCATGGGCGGCCTGAGGGAGTTCTGTGACCAGAACGAGATGCTGCTGCTTATTGATGAGGTGCAGACCGGATGGTGCCGGACAGGTAAGGTCATGAGCTACATGCACTACGGCATCAAGCCCGATATCGTCTCGATGGCCAAGGCGCTGGGCGGAGGCATGCCTATAGGGGCCATCTGCGCGACGTCCGAGGTGGCCACGGCCTTCTCGGCAGGCTCACACGGGAGCACGTTTGGCGGGCATCCGGTCAGCTGCGCGGCGGCGTTGGCACAGGTCGATGAGCTGCTCTCCCACGACCTAGCGGGCAATGCAAGGCGAGTGGGAAGCTACCTCATGAAGAGGTTAGCCATGCTGCCCCATGTGCGTGAGGTACGCGGTCAGGGCCTTATGATTGGCATCGAATTCGATGACGCCATCGATGCGGTCGAGCTCAAGCACGAGTGCGTGCGTCGTCACCTGCTGCTCACCGCAATCGGAAATGACGTCATACGGTTGGTTCCACCGCTCATCGTGACAACGGACGACTGCGATGTGGCGTGCGGGATTCTCAGGGCATCAATCGAGGCTCTTGCCGGGTAAGGCACATACTAGGAATCTGATGGCGTCAGGCTCCTTGGCATGTATTGGGGGGTCTGGCGCCATCATACTTCGGGAAAGATCGGATGGCTTCCCTTGAGGAAGTGCCCTTCGCATTGTCGAGAGGGAATCCGTACGGGGTAATGGCCCGTATAGCAGGCGGTGCAGTAGCCGCCTGAGGGCACGCACCGTAGAAGTCCCGGCAGCGACAGGAAGGCAAGGGAGTCTGCCCCGATAAACGATCGAATCTCCTCAGGCGAGTGTCGTGCGCTGATTAGCTGGTCCTGTGTGTCGGTGTCGATTCCATAGAAGCAGGGCCAACGGACTTCCGGGCACATGATGCGCACGTGCACTTCTCGAGCGCCAGCATCGCGCTGCATACGAACAAGCTGGCGCATCGTCGTTCCCCGCACTATAGAGTCGTCGACCATCACGATTCGCTTGTAGCGCACGCTGTCTCGCAGGGCATTCAACTTCATACGGACGCCCAGCTCACGCATGCTTTGGGTCGGCTCGATGAAGGTGCGAGCCACATAGCGGTTCTTGATGAACCCCTCGCCATAGCGAATGCCCAGCTCGGCGGCGTAGCCCTCAGCTGGCGGCAAGCCCGAGTCGGGGACACCGATGACAAGGTCCGCATCGACGGGCGCTTCGCGAGCCAAGCGACGCCCCATCAAGAAGCGCATGCCATACATGGTGCTGCCACGCTCCATGGAATCGGGGCGCGAGAAGTAGACGTGCTCGAAGACACAGCGCGCCTCGGCAAGGGCTGGTGTTCCCTGCTCGCTTGACAGCCCCTCGTCGGAAATGCGCACGATCTCGCCGGGGCGCACCTCGCGCACAAAACGGGCACCGATGGCATCGAGCGCACAGGTCTCGCTGGAGACGACCCATAAGCCCCCATCAGGTTTCCCGAGGCTTCCAAGGACGAGGGGCCTGATGCCATGAGGGTCGCGGAAGGCGTAGAGAGCATCCTCACAGAGCAAGACGATCGCATACCCACCCTTGAGACGTGCCATCATATGCCGGATTCCCTCGCACATGCTGTGGTGGTGAGCGGCCTTCAGTCCTATGAGAGACACAGCCGTCTCGCTGTCGCTGTCGCTGCGAAACGACACGCCCTGCCTCACGAGCCTGTCGCGCACTTCATCTGCGTTGACGAGCGTGCCATTGTGCGCAAGGGCGATGACAGCGTCATCGAGGCTCGACAGGTGGGGTTGGGCGCATTGCCAGTCGCGTGCGCCAGAAGTGGCGTAGCGCACGTGCCCGATGGCCGCCTTGCCTTTGAGCGCCGCGATGTCACCTTGGGAGATGACCTGGTCAACGAGACCGAGGCCCTTTCTCATCAGGATGCTGCCCCCGTCGGCCGCGGCAATGCCCGCGGATTCCTGCCCCCGGTGCTGCAAGGCCTTGAGGCCGAAGTACACGAGACGTGTCGCATCCTGCCCAGGCGACCAGACGCCAAAGATCCCGCACTCCTCGCGCAGGCAATCGCAGTCTTCTCGCATGCTCCCTCCCAGAGCCCTCACGAATGCCGAATCCATGCTGCAGTGAGCCTGTTGCGAGACGATTGCGTCTTTGCGTCAGGGCAAAGACGGGCCCGCAACAATTGAGTGTCCATGCGATGACCTGCGTTTGTCCAGCTCGTAGCGGCTTTGGAACGGATTTTGGGACAGGGTTTGCGGGGCAATAGACTTGTCTTTCGAGAGTTCTGGACTCATATGAGGAGCGCCGAGATGAACCTGCTTGTGTCCGAAGGAAGTCAGCCGCAGGCCTTGCTTGCGCTTGAGGATGGGACCTGCTTTTTCGGCCGCGCTTGCGGTGCCTTGGGCGAGACCTTTGGCGAGGTTGTCTTCAACACCTCGATGGTGGGCTATCAGGAAATCGTGACCGACCCGAGCTACGCCGGGCAAATTGTGACGCTCACCTATCCGCAGGTGGGCAACTACGGCGTAAGTGAGGCGGCAATGCAATCGGGCGGCACTGCACTACGCGGCCTGGTGGTGCGCGACCTGTGCCACACACCGTCAAACTGGCAGTCTGTGGGCACCTTTCCCGACTTCTTGCGCGACCGCGGAGTGATTGCCATCGAGGGAGTGGACACCCGTGCCCTCACGCTGCGCATTCGCAGCACCGGGGCCATGCGGGCAGCCATTTCCACGACCGACCTCGACCCCGAGAGCCTGGTGGCCCGCGTGGCCACCAGTCCTGCCATCAGCGCACACAACTTCGTGGCCGACGTGTCGCCCCGCGAGGAGCGCACGGTACTTGCCTCTCCCGATGCGCTCCACGCGCGCACGGAATCTGGTCGTCCGACCCTGCGCGTGGTGGCCTACGACTGCGGCGAGAAGCGTGGCATCGAGCAGGGGCTCAGCAAGGTCGGCTGCGAGGTGACGGTCGTTCCCTTCGACACGCCCGCTGCGCGCGTGCGGTCGCTCAATCCGAACGGTATCTTCTTCTCCAACGGCCCCGGCGACCCGCGGCAGGTGACGCAGACGGCGCGGGCCGCGGAGGACCTGCTCGGCAATCTGCCCGTCTTCGGCATCTGCCTGGGTAACCAGATCATGGCCCTGGCGGCTGGCGCGCAGATAGAGAAGCTGCCCTTCGGGCATCACGGTGGCAACGAGCCGGTCATGAACCTGCTCACCAGCCGGGTGGAGATCACGGCACAGAACCACAACTACGGCCTGGTGTTCGACAGCATGGGGCCGCTCGTCCCCGAGCTTTCCGGAGGCGAGACAGCCCACGTGCGTGACCTGCGCCACTGGGTCGAGCGCGGCATCGCCCCGGTGGTGCAGACGTCCCACCTCGGCCGTGTGCGCCTGACGCACGTGAACCTCAACGACGGTACGCCCGAGGGAATCCAGTTCCTGGACATTCCAGCCTTCTCCGTGCAGTACCACCCCGAGGCGTGCCCGGGTCCGCATGACTCGCGCTACCTCTTCCAGGCCTTCGTCAGCCTCATGGATGCCTGGCGCGAGCGCGGCGAGGGCGAGGCCTGCGTGAGCCCCGACTATCTGTCCATCGACGTGCGCGAGGGGAGGCCCCACCATGCCGAGGCGTGACGACCTGCACAAGATCCTGATACTGGGCTCGGGCCCCATCGTCATCGGACAAGCCTGCGAGTTCGACTACTCCGGGACGCAGGCCTGCCAGGCGCTGCGGCGCGCGGGCTACGAGGTGGTGCTCGTCAACTCCAACCCGGCCACCATCATGACCGACCCCGAGACGGCGGACCGCACCTACGTGGAGCCCATCACCGTGGATGCCGTGACCAGCGTGATCGAACGCGAGCACCCAGATGCCCTGCTGCCCAACATGGGTGGCCAGACGGCCCTCAACTGCGCGGTGGCCTTGGGCGAAGCTGGTGTGTTCGAGCGCTTTGGTGTGGAGGTCATCGGCTGCGACCTCGACTCCATCCGCATCGGTGAGGACCGCGAGCTGTTTGCCTCGGCCATGCGCGACATCGGCCTCGAGGTTGCGACCTCCGGCTTTGCCCACACGCTCGAGGAGACGCACACCATCGCCAGCGACCTTGGCTACCCGGTGGTCATCCGCCCGAGCTTCACGCTGGGTGGCGCCGGTGGCGGCATCGCCCACGATGAGCGGGAGCTGGAGCAGATCGCCAGCCAGGGCCTTGCGCTCTCCCCCACGACGGAGGTGCTCGTGGAGCAGTCCATCGAGGGCTGGAAGGAAATCGAGATGGAGGTCATGCGCGATGGTGCCGGCAACGGCATCGTCATCTGCTCCATCGAGAACCTCGACCCCATGGGCGTGCACACCGGCGACTCGATCACCGTCGCACCCGCCCAGACCCTCTCCGACAACGAGCTGCAGCGCCTGAGGGACTACTCGCTCGCCTGTCTTGAGCGTGTGGGCGTGGCGACCGGTGGCTCCAACGTGCAGTTTGCCGTGAACCCCACCGACGGGCGCGTCATCGTCATCGAGATGAACCCGCGCGTGAGCCGCAGCTCCGCCTTGGCATCCAAGGCAACCGGCTTCCCCATCGCCAAGGCAGCGGCGCTGCTTGCTGTGGGCTACACCCTCGACGAGATCGTCAACGACATCACCCGCGTGACCCCCGCCTGCTTCGAGCCATCCCTCGACTACTGCGTGGTCAAGGTCCCCCGCTTTGCCTTCGAGAAGTTCAAGGGCACGAGCGAGGTGCTCACCACGCGCATGAAGAGCGTGGGCGAGGTCATGGCCATCGGACGCACCTTCGAGGAGGCACTGCAGAAAGCCCTGCGCTCACTCGAGGACGGACATGCCGGACTGGGCTCCGATGGGCACGGCACCTTCGACGAGGAACACTTCGACGAGCTGGTGGCCCTGCCCACCCCGGAGCGCATCTTCTACGTGGCCGAGGCTCTGCGCCGGGGCTGGGGCGTGGAGCGCGTGGCAGAGGCGACGGGCATCGACCCGTGGTACCTGCATCGCATCGCCGACATCGTGGCCGCCGAGGCCGCCATCCACAGGCTGGGCCTCGATGGCATGGACCGTGCCCACCTGCTCGCCGCCAAGCAGATGGGCTTCTCCGATGCTCAGATCGCCTGGCTCTGCGGCAGCAAGGAGGAGGTCATCCGCGCGGTGCGCAAGGTGCTGGGCGTGGTGCCGCAGGTCAAGACCATCGACACCTGCGCAGGAGAGTTCGCCGCCCAGACCAACTACCACTACCTGACCTATGAGGCTGGTGGGGCCACCGAGCACGTGGCGGCCTCAAAGCCGCGCGCCACCATCCTCTCGGCCGGCCCAAACCGCATCGGGCAGGGCATCGAGTTCGACTACTGCTGCGTGCATGCGGCCTATGCCCTGCGCGACAAGGGCTTTGAGACCGTGATGGTCAACTGCAACCCCGAAACCGTCTCGACCGACTACGACACCTCCGACCGGCTGTACTTCGAGCCGCTCACCTTCGAGGACGTCATGAACGTGGTCGAGATCGAGCAGCCGGAGGGCGTCATCGTCACGCTGGGCGGGCAGACCCCCATCAAACTCGCGCGGCAGCTCGAGGAGGCGGGCGTACCCCTCATGGGCACGGGCTCCGACGCCATCGACCTCGCCGAGGACCGGGACCGCTTCTCCGCCCTGCTCGACCACCTCGGCGTGGCCTATCCGCCCTCGTCGGTGGCTGCCACGACCGAGGAGGCGCAGGCAGTGGCGCGCTCCGTCGGATACCCACTCATCGTGCGGCCGAGCTACGTGCTGGGCGGGCGCGGCATGGCCATCGTGTACGGGCCGGACGAGCTCGCCTCCTACATGGCAGAGGCCGCACGCGTGACGCCCGACCACCCCGTCTACCTCGATGCCTTTCTCGAGGACGCCGTCGAACTCGATGTGGATGCCCTCTGCGATGGAACGTCATGTTACGTAGGCGCCGTGCTTGAGCACATTGAGGAGTGCGGCATCCACTCGGGCGACTCGGCCTGCTGCTTCCCGCCCTTCTCGCTCTCGGACGCCCTCGTGCGCCGCATCCGGCACATAACCCACCAGCTTGCGCTTGCCTGCGGTATTCGGGGCCTGCTGAACGTACAGTTTGCCGTCAAGGACGAGCAGGTCTTTGTTATCGAGCTCAACCCACGAGCCAGCCGCACGGTACCTTTCTCGAGCAAGGCGAGCGGGGTGCCGCTGGCCAAGCTCGCGGCGCGCATCATGGCCGATGAGACGCTGGCCGACCTGCCCCTGCCGCCCGAGGAACGTGAAACTGGCTACTTTGCCGTCAAGGAGGCGGTCATGCCGTGGGCGCGGTTCCCTGGGTCGGACGTGCGTCTGGCCTACGCCAAGACGCGCGAGGCCATCGACTATGAGATGCCGGCGGAGGGCACGGTCTTCATCAGCGTGCGCGACGCCGACAAGCGCGCCATCGCCCCGGTGGCCTTCTCGCTCGCCCAGATGGGCTACCGGATCCTCGCCACGCGCGGAACGGCAAAGACCCTGCGCGCTGCCGGCATTGCCTGCGATGTGACCAGACGTATAGGAGAGGGACATCCCAACGTACACGACGTTCTTACCGAGGGAGGCGTGTCCTTCATCATCAACACGCCACATGGACACGACTCGCATGGTGACGGCACACTCCTGCGCTCAGAGGCAGCCAGCCGGGGCATCACCAATGTGACGACTCTCTCCGGCGCTACGGCACTGCTCCAGTCGCTCGCCGTGCTACGGGGCAGTCAACTGACGGTGTACGCCCTGCAGGACCTAGCACTAGAGTCACAATGAGGAGGCCGATTATGAGCAGCAAGAGTGTTGTCGCCACGATAGCCGGCCGTACAACATATGCGGTCCTGCATGGCCTGCTTCATCGGGCAGGCTCCCAGCTACCTGGGCGTGTGGCGTTGGCGATTGATCCACAGGTCGTGGCACACCTCAAAAGCAAGACGCGGAAAGGCTCGGTGGTAGTCTGCGGCACCAACGGCAAGACGACCACCACCAACGTGATTGCCGCTACACTCGAGGCGGCAGGCAATCACGTGCTCTGCAATCGTGACGGAGCCAACATGCTGCCGGGAGTGGCTTCGGCACTCCTACCTGGCCATACAGCCGACTGGGCGGTAATCGAGGCGGACGAGCTCTCCTGCGCCCATATCCTACCCCAGCTGCAGCCCACCTACCTAGTGCTGCTCAACCTCTTTCGCGACCAGCTCGACCGCGCAGGAGAGATCGACCACGTGCAGGACGTCATAGTGCAGTCGCTTGCTGCCTCTCCTGCGACAACGCTCTTGGTGTGCGGTGACGATCCGCTTTGTTTGGGCGTGGCAGAGCGGGCCCAGGCGGCTGGCACCAAGGTACTCGCCTTTGGCATCAACGAGGATCTCGGCCTTCCGTGCGACCGCGTACCTGAGGCTCGCTTCTGCCAGCGCTGTGGCACCGAACTTTCCTACGCCTACCGGTCCTATGCCCAGTTGGGCGCCTTCCGCTGTCCTGCCTGCGGCTTCGCACGGCCGACGCTTGACTACCGGGCAACCAACGTGCGACTGGGGCAGGCTGGCGTAACCTTTGACTTTACCTGCGACGAAGCAGACAGCTGGCAGGTGAGCCTCGGTGATGGTGGCGTTTATATCGTCTACAACCTGCTTGCCGCTGCGGCCGTGGCCCTTCGTGCAGGCGTTGACTCAGCCACGTTCCTTCAGACCCTCGATGGCTTCGATCCCGGCAACGGGCGCCTTCAGCATTTTGTGATTGGTGATCATCCGGTAGTGCTCAACCTCGCCAAAAACCCTACGGGCCTCAACCAGAACATCTCTCTCATGTTGGCAGACGAACGTCTTAAGGCGTTATACATAATCATCAACGACGAAGCCAATGACGGGCGAGACGTATCGTGGCTGTGGGATGTCGACTTCGAGCGCCTTACGGAGCGGCAGGACGTGAGCTTTGTGATGGCAGGCGGACATCGGGCCAACGACCTGCAGGTACGCCTCAAGTACGCCGGTATTGCGGCACCAGTTGTCTTGCGGATGGACGACGTTCTGGATTGTGCCTTCGTGTTGCCGAAGCAGAATCCTCTCTATGTGATAACCAACTACTCCGCACTCTGGCCCACCAAGACGAAGCTCGAGCAAAGGAGCCAGAAGGATGAATAACGGACAATCGCTGCAGGTACTGCACCTCTATCCTGAGCTTCTCAACCTCTATGGTGACTCGGGCAACATGCTGGTGCTGCGCAAACGTCTCGAGTGGCGGCATCTCGGCTGCACCGTGCATGAGGTCCACATGGGTGAGCGCGCCTCACTCGCAGACGTCGATTTGGTCTTCATCGGCGGTGGGTCCGATCGGGAACAGCGCATCGTATGCGATGAGTTGCATCAACAACGCCAAGAGTTCGCGGCCTTCGTTGAGGACGGCGGTGTCATGCTGGCGGTTTGTGGCGGCTACCAGCTGCTCGGTCACAGCTACCTCATGGGCGAGGAGGAGGTGCGCGGGCTCTCGCTCGTGGACCTCTACACCGACCGGGGCAGCCCACGGCTCATCGGCAATGTCGTGGTGGAAAGCCGCATCGCAGCGCAACCTATCGTGGGCTACGAGAACCACGGCGGGCGCACGCATCTGGAGGCGGGGGTGGAAGCACTCGGGCGCGTGCTCCATGGGTATGGCAATGATGGTCAAAGCGGTGAGGAGGGCTGCCTCTATCGCAATGTGGTCGGAACCTATGTGCATGGGCCGCTATTGCCCAAGAATCCAGGTTTGGCCGATTGGCTTATCACGCGTGCGCTCGAGCGCCGCTACGGAGCATGTGAGCTGGAGCCGCTCGACGATACAGATGAGCTTGCTGCCAACGAGACGATGCGCAAGCGGCTCCTGTGAGACGGCGAGGGCGCCCAGATCTTATCCGAGCGCCCCGCTGGTGTTTTTTCTCATGACTTTTAGTGTGCGCTTACGCCTCAAAGTCGGTGGTCTTGGAGACCTCGGCCCACTTCTCCAGCTCCTCGAGGCGGGCGTTGAGCGCACCGCGCACGGCCGCAAGGGCGTCGGAGCCCAGGTAGAGACGCAGCGGGGTGTCGTCGGCCTCGATAGCCTTGACGATGGGATAGCCGGCCTTCAGCGGGTCACCGGGCTGCTGACGCATGTTGACGTTCTGGGCGACGGAGCGCTTGTGGGCGGTCTCGGCGTAGTCGCCCACGGTGTTGTCGGAGCCCTTGAGCGAGGTGTCGTAGAAGTGGGTGCGGAAGGCGCCCGGCTCCACGATCATCGCCTTGATGCCCAGCGGCGCAACCTCGGCGCGCAGACCCTCGGTCATCAGCTCGACAGCGGCCTTGGTGGCGGCGTAGTAGCCGGAGGCAGCGCCCGTGCGCACGGCACCGATGGAGCTGACGTTGACGATGGCGCCATCATGACGCTCGCGCATGCCCGGCAGGACCTTCTTGATCATGGCGACCATGCCAAAGAAGTTTGCGTCGAACATGGCCTGGACGCCCGCGGGGTCGGCCTCTTCGACTGAGCTGCGGTAGCAGTAGCCGGCGTTGTTGACCAGCACGTCCACCTGGCCGAACTTGGCCACGGCAGCTTCGAAGGCCGCTTCGATGGAGTCCTGCTCGGTGAGGTCGAGTGCCACTGCGAGTGCCTGCTCGGGATAGTCTGCCACGATGCCTTCGACCTTGGCGGTGGTGCGGGCGGTCACGACCGCGTTGTAGCCAGCCTCGAGAACCGCGCGAGCGATGCCCTCGCCAATGCCGCCCTCTGAGCAACCAGTGATGAGCCACGTCTTTGCCATGATGCACTTCCCTTCTCTCGCCCCTCGGGGCGCCTTTTCCCTGACTCCATTATGCGGGCGGTCAACCATGATGTACACTGCAGGTCAATCAAGTCAGTTTGCATGAAACGCAATCTGGAGGAGGGTCCATGGAACTAGAGCAGTTGCGGCAATTAGATGAGATTGCACGATACGGCACCCTGCAGGCGGCAGCCGAGCGCCTGCACATCTCGCAATCGGCACTCTCGCGATCGCTCAGACGCCTCGAGGACGACCTCGGCCAGCCGCTCTTTGACCGCACGCGCAACTCGATGCAGATCAACGCGAGCGGGCGCCTTGCCCTCGAGCACGCGCGGCTCATGCTGGCAGAGGAGCGTCGCCTACGCGACGACTTCGCCGCACTCGCCAAGCGCGAGCGCACCATCCGCGTGGCAAGCGTCGCCCCCGCTCCCACATGGCGTTTGAGCTCGCTGGTGCTCGAGCAGTATCCCACCACCATCGTAGAGCCCGACATCGCATCAGAGCGTGACGTTGACTCCCGCTTGCTCAACGGAACCTGCGACCTTGCCATCACGGCATACCGGCCCTCGCTTCCCACCATCAGCTCGCAGCGCTTCATGCACGAGGATCTCTATGCCAACGTCCCCGTGGGCCATGTGCTGCACGACCGTGAGTCGCTCACCTTTGCAGAGCTCGACGGGCTCACCTTTTTGGTGTACGGCGGCATCGGCTTCTGGCACGACATCCACACCCGCATGCTGCCCTTTGCACAATTTGTATCGCAGCCCGACCGTACAATCTTCTTGCAGCAGGTGCGCACGTCCAACCTGCTCACCTTCACCACCAACGCACCGGAGAACACGAGCCGCCACGAGTCTCGTCGAGCCATCCCCATCACCGACCCTGAGGCCCATGTGACGTTCTACCTGTGCATGCGCACGGATGCGCCAGAGCGGGTGCGCACGTTGTTCGAACTGGCACAAGAGACCACGGAGGCATCACTATGACCCGCGAGCATCAGGGAGACGCACCGACCATCAACTACGTCAGCCTGAGCAAGGCGATGTCCAAGGCGCTTCGCCATCGGCCCGATCGCATTGGCATCACGCTGGCGCCCGACGGCAGCGTTGGCCTCGGTGAATTCATCGATGCCCTCAACCGCAGCGGTGGATGGCCGAGGCCAGTCGCCGAAGCTGACATCATGCAGGTGGTGGAGCACGGAACCAAGCAGCGCTTCGCCGTGGAGAACGGGCGCATCAGGGCGCGCTACGGCCACTCGGTTCCGCTCGCCATCGACTACGAGCGCGCCGAGCCACCAGCCGTCCTCTACCACGGCACGTCGGAGAAAAACGCCCAAGCCATCATGGTCGAGGGGCTGCTCCCGATGGGACGGCAGGTCGTGCACCTCTCCGCAGACGTGGAGACTGCCCTCATCGTGGGCAGACGCCATCGCGGAAAGACGGTGATTCTGCAGGTAGACGCCGAGCGAGCCGCACGGGACGGCATCGGCTTCTACCGCGGCAACAGCGACACTTGGCTTGCAGACCGCATCCCTCCCGCGTATATGAAGCGTATGGAACAGATTCGCGACCTTCCGTAAAGGAGAACCGGCACTAGCCTGAAGAAAAACGGCAATATCACCTGATAAGCTGTCTTTAAGAAAGCATACACACAGAGGGAGGAAGCCATGGCAACAGCATTTCCGGAGGGCTTTCTGTGGGGCGGCGCGGTGGCGGCCAACCAGCTCGAAGGCGCCTACCTCGAGGACGGCAAGCAGCTCAATGTGACCGACGTCATGACCGGTATCGGCAACCACCCTGACATCGAGTGGAACGACGAGACGGGCAAGTGGGAGCCCAGCTTCACCCATGACTTCGTCCACCTGTCCGAGGAGGGCATCGACTTCTACCACCGCTACGAAAGCGACCTCGAGCTGCTGGCGGGCATGGGCTTCAAGGCCTTCCGCACCTCCATCAGCTGGGCACGCATCTTCCCGCATGGCGACGAGGAGGAGCCCAACGAGAAGGGCCTCGAGTTCTATGACCGTCTGCTCGACAAGATGATCGAGCTGGGCATGGAGCCGGTCATCACCATCAGCCACTATGAGACGCCGCTCGGGCTGCTCGTGGACTACGGCGGATGGCTCAACCGCAAGATGATCGACTTCTGGGAGCGCTACGTGCGCACCCTCCTCACACGCTACAAGGGCAAGGTCAAGTACTGGATGACCTTCAACGAGATCAACGTGGGGCGCATGGTGCCCTTCGCGGCCGCTGCCATGCTGGACATCCATCCCACCAACAAGGAGGTCGTCAATGCCGACCTCACGCAGGCACAGATGTACCAGGGTTGGCACCATCAGTTCGTGGCCAACGCGCTCGCTGTCAAGCTCTGCCGCGAGATCGACCCGGACGCCAAGATGGGCATCATGCTCTCGCAGAGCGCCATCGCCACCTACCCCGAGACCTGCAACCCCGACGACATGCTGGGATCGCAGCGCACGCAGCGCCTGCACTCGTTCTTCTCCGACGTCATGCTCAAGGGCCGTTATCCAGGCTATGTCAAGCGCATCTGGGCTGAGAACGACGTCAAGCTGCAGATCGAGCCGGGTGATATGGAGCTCATCGCCAACAACACCAACGACTACTTTGCCTTCAGCTATTACCGCAGCCAGGTGTACAGCACGCGCGCCATCACCGAGGGAACCACCACGAGCAAGGGCGGCGGCCTCACGAGCGGCGCCATCGGCACGGTCACCAACCCCTACCTCACCGGCTGCAGCCCCGAACCCTGGTGCTGGCCCATCGACCCCAAGGGCCTGCGCTACGTGTGCAACTACCTACAGGACCGCTACGATGTGCCCATGTTCATCGTGGAGAACGGCATCGGCCTGGACGAGAACCTCGACGAGACCGGCCACATCCACGACCCGTTCCGCGTGGAGTACACCCGCGACCACCTGCTGCAGGTGGAGGAGGCCATCAAGGACGGCTGTGACATCATGGGCTACCTGTACTGGGGTCCCATCGACGTGGTCTCCGCCGGCACCGGCGAGATGCGCAAGCGTTACGGCTTCATCTACGTCGACCGTTTCAACGACGGGCACGGCACGCTCGAGCGCGTGAAGAAGGACTCCTACGACTGGTACAAGGCCGTGATCGAGTCCAACGGAGAGGTGCTGCACGAGTAGCGCCAAACGCCGATCTTGCACGCGCGGCAGCCCACGCATACCAGGGGCGCCCCGATGGCAGAACCATCGGGGCGCCCCCTTTACATTTGATGCGTGATCGGATGGCGGCGAGACTACTTGCCGAGGACCTTGTTGTACAGCATACGCTCACGCAGTGCGTCCCCGTCTCCACCGAGAGCGTCAACCAAGGCGTAGGCAAAGTGCAGCGTCGTCCCCGGACCCTGCGAGGTGATCACGTTGCCGTCGCGCACGACGAGCTCGTCGACCCACTCGCCCGCCCGGCCGATCGAATCCTTGCGCGTGGGGAAGCAGGTGAAGCGTCTGCCATCGAGCAGACCGGCGCGGTCGAGCGACATCGGCCCGGCGCAGATGGAGGCAACGAGCTTGCCCTCGTCCACCATCTTCTTGATGGCCTCGACGAGCGCGTCGTTGGCAGCGAGGTTTGCGGCACCAGGCATTCCGCCAGGCAGCACGACCAGATCGTAGCCCTCGAGCGAGCCATCAAAGACCTTGTCGGCAAGGGCGGTGACGCCGTTGCATCCAGTGACCTGCTCACTCTCGAGACCGACGGCATCGCACTCGAAGCCCCCGCGACGGATGATGTCGACCACGAACAGGGACTCCCCTTCCTCGTAGCCCGGTGCGAACATGACGGCTGCCTTCTTCATGGTAATCCCCTTTCCGTGGGTCTTGCCTTCTGCTGCTGCCAGCATAGAATCGGACTGCCGCCGACGCCACGCCGTTCCAGAACATGGAAAGGTGGACGCCATGCTGCCCGCACCGCTCACCGCATATGCTTTCGGCAAACAAGACGCTTGTTACAATGCACTTAGGTGCCCTTTTGGGCACAGGACACCGCAGGGAGGGGAATCCTTATGGCATACCTAGGAGAGGGAACGACGAAGCTTGGTTTTGGCCTCATGCGCCTGCCTCGGCTGGAGGACGGCAGCATCGACGTGCCGCAGGTCTCGCAGATGGTCGACGAGTTTCTCGCAGCAGGCGGCACCTACTTTGACACTGCCTGGGCCTACGGCGGGTCGGAGGAGGCGATCCGCCAGGCGCTGGTCGAGCGCTACCCGCGTGACAGCTACACGCTCGCCACCAAGAACGCCGCCTGGCTCGGCCCCAAGGACGCCGACGAGGCAAAGGCCCAACTCGACGTGTCGCTCGAGCGTTCCGCTGCGGGCTACTTCGACTACTACCTGCTACACAACCTTGGCGCTGGCCGCACCGCGTTCTTTGACAAGTGGGGCATGTGGGACTGGGCAAAGGAGATGAAGCAGGAGGGCAAGATCCGTCACCTCGGCTTTTCCTTCCATGACAATGCCGAGACCCTCAAGCGCGTGCTCGAGGCTCACGCTGACGACGCAGAGTTCATCCAGCTGCAGATCAACTACGCTGACTGGGAGGATGGTTCGGTCCAGAGCCGCAAGTGCTGGGAGGTCGCTCGTAGCTACAACAAGCCCGTCGTCATCATGGAGCCCGTCAAGGGTGGCATGCTTGCCGCGCCGCCTCAGCCCGTAGTCGACATCCTGCGCGCCGCCGAGCCCGACCGCAGCCCTGTGGAGTGGGCGCTGCGCTTTGCCATGAACACCGAGGGCCTCATCGCCTGCCTGTCGGGCATGAGCAGTCTCGAGCAGATGCGCGACAATCTCGCCACGCTGGGGCGTCTCAGCCCACTCAGCCAGAAGGAGCTCGACACCCTTGCCGCCGCGCGCGAGAAGCTCGCCGAGCTCATTGCCGTGCCGTGCACCGGCTGCCATTACTGCATGGAGGACTGCCCCGTAAGCATGCCCATCGCGAACATCATGGAGAGCCTAAACCGCGCCGCGCTCTACGGCCTCGACCAGGGCAAGGGCAACTACGGCTTTGCGACGCGCGAGGGGACCAAAGCCAGCGACTGCATCCAGTGCGGCCAGTGCGAGGGGGCGTGCCCGCAGCACATCGACATCATCAACCAACTGCAGACGGCAGCGGAGATGTTCGAGTAGGGTTCCTGGATAACACAACGAGCCGCGGGGCTGCTGGATGCGTTTCCAGCAGCCCCGCGGCTCTATGCGTACCAGTGATTTGGCGTTCTGCGCTAGAGTGAGTTGCCCAGGCGGTAGGCCGCCTCCACATAGCCGCTCGCCTTGGTCATGCCAGGCGTGCCGCAGCCATAGCCCAACACCATTCCCTCGTCGCGCAGGTGCAGGTAGCGCACAAGCGTGTGGTAGTGCGCCGCCAGCGCCTCGAAGGTCCAGTCGTCCGCGTTCCACGCAACCGTAAGCAATGCGGAGCGCAACCGCTTGCCCGTAATGGACGAGTTTGCCGAGCAGAACCGGTCTATGACGGTCTTGAGCTGGGCCGTCATGCCGTAATAGTAGAGCGGCGTGGCTAGCACGAGCATGTCCGACGAGAGGATCTGCCTGCGCAGCGCATCCATGTCGTCATGCTGCACGCAGGGTCCCTCGTACCCACACGCCACGCATCCCGTGCAAGGTGCGATGCTCAGGCGACAGACATCGACCACCGTCACCTGGTGACCTGCCTCACGTGCGCCGCGGCTAAAGCCATCGACCAGCAGCGCGGTCGAGCCATGGACATTGGGACTCGCCTGCAGAACGAGTATGTTCATCTGCGCTCCCTAGAGACCGAGCTCGCTCACCCAGCCAGCGAGCGTGGCGGCGGACTCACCTGCGGAGAGGCGCTTGCCGTCCTTGACCGTCGCACCGGGGCAGATGGAGCGGAAGCGTTGCGGTGCACGACCCAAGCCACTGCCGCCACTCGTCGCAAAGGGAACGATCACCTTTCCGGAGAAGTCATGCGCCTCGAGGAAGGTGTCGATGATGCGAGGCTCCACGTACCACCAGACGGGGAAGCCGACAAAGACGGTGTCGTAGCCGTCAACGCTGCCCGCGTCAGCCAGCGCGGGACGGCAGGACTCGTCGTTCATCTCGACGGAGCTGCGACTGCTCTTGTTGTTCCAGTTGAGGTCTGCCGCCGAGTAGGGCGTGGCGGGTCGGATCTCAAAGAGGTCTGCACCAGCCGCCTGCGCGAGCGCCTTGGCAGCGCGAGCCGTGGTTCCGGTAGCCGAGAAGTATGCGACCAACGTGCTTGACATGGCAATCTCCTATCTTCCTAATGCTCTTGGCTTACATGCTAAAGCGGCGCGCACCCTATAACAAATGCCAGCTTTGCAGCGTTTTCTATGCATGGATGTTATCGGCTTCACGACGCACAGAGGGGCTCTCCCGTCTGCCAGCTGCGCCGCTGCGACGATTTACGAACCCTCTACTAAAGCAGGTACCTCAAACTCGTTTGGCGGAGAGAGTTTTCCCTGTTGATGTTTTCAAAATATCGAGTTTGAGGTGCCAGCATGAGTAGGCGACCCGGAAAACTGTGCCTCACTGACTACACGGGCTAGATTCTCTCGAAGGCAAGGCGCGGGAAGCGGTCCTCGTACACGTAGATGGTTCCGCAGTGCACAAAGCCCAGCTTGCGCAGAAGGTTTTGCATCACGCGGTTGTCCTCGTGCGTGTCGATGCGCAGGTGTCCGCACTGCTCGAAGGCCCAGTCGATGCAGAACTGCCCAGTGCCCCGCACGCTGCCGTCGCTTGCGATGCGATGCACCACGCCGTAGGGGCCATCGGCAAGCCAGGCCCCGTCGTCAATCTCCGCATACGTCGGCTCGACGTCCACGCCCTGGTCGAAGAAGAACACGCCCACCACGGCACCCTCGTGCTCGCAGACGTAGCCCTTGCCTTGGGCGATGTCCTGGTGAATGAGCTCTTCGGGCGGCCAGTTGGTCGGACCCCACTGGTTGGGATTGCCCGTCTGTGCCATAAACTCGCGCGCGTGCGCATAGATCTGCATGATGCGCTGCACGTCCTGCTCCGTGGACCGTCTGATGTGCATGGCCCTCCCCCATCGCATCGCCCGATGTACCAGACTCATGGTATCCGAAACGCCCTTCACACGATTGCTGACCACGCTCCAAGGCGTGACAGCCGTGGCAAGCCAGCCGTTTGGTTACCATGCAAGGAGACGCAACCAGGGAGCAGCCCATGAAGGCCATCTTTCTCGACATAGACGGAGTCATTGCCACACCCACGAGCGTGCGGCTCAACTACCTGCTTGGACGCGGGCCCGAGACGCAGTGGTACGACCTCGTGGCGCTCACCTACGTGGGGCGCCTCGCGCGCGAGACGGGCGCCAAGGTGGTGTTGAGCTCCAACTGGCGCCAGGACCTCAACCGCGGAAACGAGCTGGTGGAGGCCATCATGGCCAACTTGTACCGACAGCTCGAGGAGGCAGGCGCACCGGTCTTTGACACCACGCCCATCGACTACGACACCGACCGCTCGGGCGAGATTGGCGCATGGCTCGCCGCGCACCCCTGCGACGCATACGTCATCATCGACGACCTCGCGCGCTTTGACGACCACCCGGAGGTGGCACGTGGGCACCTTGTGCGGATCGAGGAGAGCGACGGCATACGGTACCAGCACTTTTATCAGGCACTTGAGATTCTTGGCAAAGAGGGACAGGACACGTAGGGAGCAGGGAGGGCAAGCTATGGAAGTCAAGGCATGGGAGTACGACGAGTTCCCGGAGTTTGATGAGGAGATCGCCGGGGCCACATGGCTCGACACCACCGGTGACGAGATGGGCGTGCGCTACGTCCCCAACGTGGAATACGAGTGCGTTGACGGCGTGAGTCGCGTGCTGCAGATCCTGCTGCCCAACTCCCGCAACGCCAAGGCCCCGCGTCCCGGACGGCCGGCCTCGTGCAGCTATCCCTGCGTCGTCTACGTGCAGGGCTCGGCGTGGATGCAGCAGGACGTGTACGGCAACCTGCCCGCGATCGCCCGTCTGGCAGAGCGCGGCTACGTGGTGGCCGTGGTGCAGTACCGTGACAGCTCGGTGACGAGCTTCCCCGCGCCGGTGCAGGACGCGCGCAACGCCGTGCGCTTCATGCGCGTGCACGCGCAGGAGTACGGGGTGGATGCGGCCCGCATGGCCATGATGGGCGACAGCTCGGGCGGCCACACCGCCGTCTACGCAGGCATCATGCACGACGACGACACCGAGGCCAACCTCTTTCCCGGCACGTCCGCCGAGGTCGGCTGCATCGTCAACTACTACGGGTCGACCGACCTCACCTTTGACGACTCCAACCCCTCCACGCCCAACCACAACCTGCCCGACTCCCCCGAGGGCATGGAGATGGGCGGGATCAACCTGCGCGAGGACAAGGCTGCCCGCGAGCTGCTCACGGTCCGCTGCAACATCGACGAGAAGACCCGGATCGCGCCCGTCTTCAGCGTGCACGGCACCAAGGACCGCACCGTCAACACGCGCTGCAGCGTGCTGCTCCACCAGCGGCTGGTAGAGACAGGGCACGAGAGCTGCCTCTACCTGCTGCGCGGCGCGGACCACGGCGGCCCCGAGTTCTGGACGGCGCAGATGATGGACCTCGTGGACGACTTCATCCAGGAGCACCTGGGGTAGCAGGGTCTAACCGACAAGAGAGCCAGTGGCTGGCGCTGTGCGCAGACGCCCCTATGCGAGCGTGCGCAACGCCAGCGCCGTCACGGCGGGACACCACGCAGTGAAGTCCTGCGGTCGCTCGGTCAGGCGCGCCACCAGATCAGCCGCGCCCATCCAGCAGACCTCGGACACCTCGGAGGCGTCGGCCGCAACCAGCCCGTCGCAGGCACCCACAAACACGTGGTCGAACTCGTACTCCGTGAGACCGTTGTCAAACGCCGCCCGATACACGAACGTCCCCACCTCGCGGCAGGCAACGTCTCGCACGCCGAGCTCCTCCTTAAGACGGCGCACGACAGCCTCCCCAAGCTCCTCGCCGACACGGGGATGCGAGCAGCACGAGTTACTCCAGAGGCCTCCGGAGTGATACTTGCCCTCCGCGCGGCGCGCGATAAGCACCTCCGTACCCGCAGGTCCCTCGCGCGTGAGCACAATCGAAAACGCGCGATGGAGCAGGCCCTCCTGATGGCAGTACAGCTTGCCGGCCTCGCCAACCGGCCTGTCGAGAAGGTCAACCAGTATGAGCTTGTCCTCTGTCATGGGCGATTCCCCTCATACGCCTCATACACCGAATCTGCCACAGCAAGACAGTTGCGGACAGGACTATCCAATGCGGCAAGATGACACCACGCATGAAGCAGGCAAGCCCATGCCCATCTTCGAATACCAGTGGCCAGCCAGCCACAGCAGGCTGATCCATGGTGGTTTTGCAACCATTGTAGAGGGTAAGTGTGGGAGAAGCGATCACATGCCAATGGGCTTTTGCGGCCATTGGGAACGGCCCCCTTCGCTCGCGCAAATCCCGATCAGCGTTGATCGCATCCCCCTGGCACCCGAGGCTACCCCTATCCGAGGGGCGAGAAGTCCGCAAATACCCGCTCGAAGACGTCATGGTTAGGTCCTGGCAAGACGGCAAAGCGGATATGCTCAAAGACCTCATTGGCACCGAGCACGCTCGCCCTGTCCTCACGGTCGCTGACCTCGAACGTTTTCAGCGCCTCGCCAAACATCTCGGCCACCATCTGGGGATCGTTGCCAAAGGCTCCACAGCCCCAGGCTCCCAGCACCAGCCTCGTGTAACCAATGCATGCGGCAAGACACAACAGACCCAGTATGCGCTGCTTGAAGACAACGGAAAGCCGCCCGATCTCGTCGGCACGCAAGTCCGGGTAATACGGTGCCGCCATGGTCAGCACGGCGACCTCATATGGTGACTCCAGATAGTGACCCCTCGCATCACGAAAGACCTCCACGTGCTCGGAGAGGATCGCCGCGTCCGTGAAAAGCGAGGATGCCTCCGCCCTGTTCTCGCGGTAGTAGGCCTTGGCGCGCGTGGACTCGAGGGACAGATAGAGCGTCGAGCGCCGGCAGAGGTCCTCCTCCTGTGCACGAGCTCCACGCTTGACACCCCCACCTGGCTCGTAGGGGTTGGCAAAGTTGAGCACCAGGGGCGGCTTTGCAGCCGGCTCCGCCTCGCACGTCAGCGACTGCGCCGCGACAAAGGAGTCCTCTGGGCTCACTTCGATGACGCACGGACTGGACGAGCGCTGGGCACTCAGAGGGTAGAACCTGCTAGCCAATCGAGAGACTTCCTGCGACGAGAACACGCGGCAGGCCTTGTGTTCGAGGTCCGAGCGCTTCAGGAAAACGGGACTTCCTTCAAGCTCATAGGAACCATCACGGGCAACGCGCAACGTCTCGTTGAACATCCTGATGCGCTTGTTCGTGGACATATGTGCCTCCCCACCTCGATCTTCCGTGCCTCATGGGACCCATTGTAGGAAAGCGTCCGAGCCGCAGGTCACCTGTCAGTTGACATGTGCTGCAGGGTCACCCCTGCGGCGTGTCCTAGCCCAAGGCCACGTCCAAGGCCATCATCAGCGTGAATCCGACAGCAAACATCAGCACGCCGGTGTGCGAATGCTCTCCCTCGGCCATCTCCGGCACCAGCTCCTCCACCACCACGTACATCATGGCGCCCGCCGCGAAGCCCAGCAGGTAGGGCAGAAACGGCACGAGGTGCGTAGCAAAGACGATGGTCAGCACGGCACCCAGCGGCTCGACCACACCCGACAGGAAACCACCCATGAAGGCCTTCGCCTTTCCAGCCCCCTCAGCGCGCAGCGGCAGCGAGATGATCGCACCTTCGGGGAAGTTCTGGATGGCAATGCCCAGAGCCAAGGCCATAGCCCCTGCCAGCGTGATGTTTGACGCACCGCTCATCCAACCGGCGAAGACAACGCCCACAGCCATGCCCTCCGGGAAGTTGTGCAGCGTGACCGCAAGCACCATCAGCGTGGTGCGCGCGAGCTGGGTGGAGGGGCCCTCAGGCGCATCCTCGCCCAGATGCAGGTGCGGAATCGCGTGGTCGAGCGCCAAGAGGAAGAGCATGCCCAACCAGAAGCCGATCGCGGCGGGCATAAACGCGAGCCTGCCCCACGCCTCGCTTGCCTCCATTGCTGGAACGAGCAGGCTCCACACGCTTGCCGCCACCATCACGCCCGCGGCAAAGCCGGCGAGCGCGCGCTCCACCTCGGTTGATAGCTGGTCGCGCATGAAGAAGACCAGTGCGGAACCCAGAGTGGTCCCCGCAAAGGGAATCAGCAGACCAGCCAGCACTTCATAGGGCATAGCTGCTCCCCTCCCTACGCGTCCGACGCCTCTGCCTCGTCGCACTGCCTGCGCAAGGTGCGCAGAAACACCTCGCATGCCCGAGACAGCGGCTGGAAGCGCTTCCACAGCAGATGAGACCCTACCTTTGGCAGACCCTCGATGGGCACAAAGGCAAACGGCGTGCCTTCGCCCGTGCGTACGATCCCGTCGAGGCAGACCGCAACGCCCACACCACGCTCCACCAGAAGGGACGCGTTGAACAGCAGCGTGTAGGTAGCCACGATGTCGAAGCCCTCATCCTCGAAGAAGGACGAGGTGGTGGTGCTACCCGCAGTGCTCTGCGAGCTGACGATGAGCCTATGCTCGCGCAGGTCATCCAGCGCGAGCGATGAGCGGCTGGCAAACGGGTCGTCGTTGCGCATGAGCAGACCCCAGTGATCGGACCAGGGCATCTCGATGGAGTCATACGCACCACTTGGCCCATGGCCCATGACCAGGCCAAAGTCCAGCAGCCCCTTGTCCACGCGCTCGAGCACGTCGTTGCCGTTACCAGAGTAGAGATGCAGGTGAATGCCGGGGTGTTCCTCGGCCAGCCGAGCAGCGACCTCGGCGATGATGCCCACTACCTGCGACTCTGCCCCGCCAACCCACACGTCTCCCTCAACCTGCGCCGCGGGTGTGCGTATCTCCAGCTCGGTTCGGTCGGCCAGCGAGACGATCTCCTCGGCACGCTTGCGCAGCAGCACGCCCTCGTCAGTGAGCGTCACGCCGCGTGCCTCACGTACCAGAAGCTCGCAGCCCAGCTCGCGCTCGAGCTCGGCAAGCTGACGCGAGAGCGCCGGTTGTGTGATATGCAAGGAGCGCGCAGCTCTTGTCACGTTGCCTTCGCGTGCAACAGCCAGAAACGATCGCAGGGTCTTGATTTCCATGACGGCTCCAATCGATGCATCTTATGCATCAGGATACGTCAATCATGCGCAATGGGTCTAGCAACGATGGTGCAGAGCCGCTACACGGACACTACTTCCTGAGTGCAAGCAGGCGGCGCGTGAGGTCGATGCCACCCACCGAGGCAACCGCCACTCCGACAGAAATGCAAAACGGCTTCATGGCCACCCGGCATTGCACGCTCGCGCCGTCGCAGAGACTGATGAGCAACCCTGGCGTAGCTGTGATAAGCACCCCCATGAGCGCCGCGGCGAGCGAGAGTCCGCGACGCTCCCCTTCGTCCAGTTCGAACACGCGCACGACGGAGAGCACGCCCAAGACCGCATCCATCCCCAGCACCGCGCGATATGCCCAGAAGCAGGTGCGTGCCTCGTCACCGTGGGACTGGCAGGGTCCGGCAAAGGTGTTGAGGCCGACCGCCAGCAACACAGCCAACGCGAGAAGGATGACGCCCGTGACAGGTGCAGGCTTTGACGTGCTCACGACTCTCTCCCCTCACGCAACACAAACAGGCCCGCGCAACCAATGTGCACGGGCCCATCTTACGGTATGCCTACCTGCTCCGAACTCGGCTACTCCTTCTTGCCAGTGACCTCGTCGACCACGGCCATCGCGTTGAGGCTGCGCGGATAGCCGATGAGCGGCACGTTGTTGCTCACGACCTTGATGAGGAACTCGCGGTCGTTGCCGCACTGTACGTTGCCGGCCGTATGCGCGCGCAGCTGGGCCTCGCAGCCGCCCTGTGCCGCGATGTAGCAGAAGGTGCACATCTCGCGCTCGGGAATGGTCAGGCCGCCGCGGGTGTAGTAGTCGCCAAAGCAGTTCTTGACCAGCCACTGCGCGATCCAGGGATACTCGGGGTTGCCGCGGTCCTTGTAGCCATGCATGTGCTCGCCAAAGCAGGCGACCTGCGCCTCCTCGCCACCGGCGAAGCGGCTCTCCTCGGTGGGCTCGGTCGTGGCGCGCGGCTCGTCGGAGACGACGATGCCCTGCTCGGCAAAGACCTCGTTCACGGCCTTGAGGAAGGGGTACACGCGGCCGATGCCCAGATAGGCGACCGCTTGGTAGACGATCTCCTTGACGGTCTCGGGCTCGACGCCCATGCGAACGGCCGCCGGCGCCATCACGCGGAACTCGTCGACGCCCTGGCAGCCCAGCAGCGTGGCGAGCCAGCAGATGAAGCGCGTGCGGTCAGGCAGGTCGATGTCGCTCACCACGTCGTCAAAGGTGAAGTTGGCAAAGCGCTCCACGAACTCGGGATCGGTGCCGACGAGCCCCGGGGTGCCGCCGGGATACATGCGATCGTAGTAGGCGCGGGCGTTGTCGGTAAGCTGTGCCTTGTAGGCCATGGTTGGTCCCTCCCTGTCGTGCGGTCGCTACTCGAAGTGCGCCGCAACCTTCTCCAGCGTCTCGATGATGGGCAGGTGCTGGGGGCACATGGCCTCGCACTGCCCGCAGGCGATGCACTCGCTCGCACGGCCGAACTCCTCCGTCAGCTTGCTGTAGTTGGTAAAGTTGATCGTCCAGCCCTTGTGCTCGAGGTCGTCGCGCATGTCCTCGTTATACAACGAGAAGTACTCGGGGATGCAGATGTGCATGGGGCAGCCGTCGGTGCAGTAGTGGCAGGCGGTGCAGGCGATGGCCGTCTGGTTGTTGATGATGTCGGCCACCTTGAAGCAGGTGTCGCGCTCGGCCTCCGTGAGCGGCTTGAAGTCGTCCATGTAGGAGAGGTTGTCCTGCATCTGGGCGAGGTTGCTCATGCCCGAGAGCACGCACATCACGCCAGGCAGGCTCGCCACAAAGCGGATTGCCCAGCTTGCGATGGAGAGCTCCGGGTCGAGCGCGCGCAGCAGTGCCTCGCCCTCGGCGGGAACGTTGGCGAGCGTACCGCCCTTGATCGGCTCCATCACGACGATCTGCTTTCCGTGACGGCGCGCCACCTCGTAGCAGGCGCGGCTCTGGATCCACTCGCTCTCCCAGTCGAGGTAGTTGATCTGCAGCTGGACGAACTCCATCTCGGGGTGCTTGGTGAGGATCTCGTCCAGGAGCTCGGGGTTGTCGTGGTAGGAGAAGCCCACGTGCCTCACGAGGCCGGCAGCCTTCTTCTCGAGCAGCCAGTCGAAGCAGTTGAACTTCTCGTAGTGCGGATAGCTGCTCTCCTCGATGCCATGCAGCAGGTAGTAGTCGAAGTAGCCGGCGCCGGTCTTCTCGAGCTGCTGGTTGAACACCTTGTCGCGGTCCTCGAGGCTGTTGAAGAAGCCGTTGTGCAGCTTGGTCGCCAGCGTGAAGCTCTCGCGCGGGTAGCGGTCGACCAGCGCCTCCTTGGCCACGTTCTCGCTGGCAAAGCCGTTGTACATCCAGGCGGTGTCAAAGTAGGTGAAGCCCTTGCCCATAAACAGGTCGACCATCTGCTTGACCTGCTCGACGTCGACGCTCGCGGAGTCGTTGGGGTCGAGCTGCGGTAGGCGCATGAGGCCGAATCCGAGCTTCTTCTTGGGCATGAAGTCCATGGTGCACCTCTCCTCTCGAGCGTGGTCCCCACCACGCAGAATGCTTGCATTTTAAGTTTAGCGTCACGCCAATGCCATAAACAAATGCTGATAGTGGATGGTTTGCCATACCTTTCTTGCATGCGTCCGGAACAACGCGGGACAGGGGACGCGCGGGACAGGGGACGTGCCTGGTGTCCCATTATCAAGGTAGTTACGCGTTGCAGAGCAGCACGGAAACGCCCACGTCATACTCGCGGATGGGCGTGCCGTGCATCTCCCCCATGGTGTAGGGCACCTCGCCGCGCTCCACCGCTCTGGCGCCGACTATGAGCTCGCCGATGGCGTCCGTGTCGATAGGGCAGGTGGCATGGCAGGGCCAGATGGCAGATATCTCGTTGGCGCGCCTCTGCAGCCGCTCGAGGCCCATGATGTAGGCGGGCATCGAGCGCATGGGGCCAAAGCAGAAGATGCGCCCATCACGCTGGATTGGGTCTCCCGAGAAGAGCCAGCCAGTGGAGCGGTCGAGAAACGCGAGCGATCCGGGCGTATGACCGGGCAGCTCGATGACCTCCAGCTCGCGGCCGCCGAGGTCGATCACGTCGCCGTCCCAGAGCGGACGCACGCGGTCCACCTCATGCGGTGCCTGGGGATGCACCAGCTCTGCGGGGCTGAGCCAGACCTCATCAAACTGCGCGTCGGACCCCACGTGATCGATGTCGCAATGGGTGTGAACGAGCATGAGCGGCAGGTCGACCAGCCCACACGCGAGGTCACGCGCATTGTGAGTGCGCATGCCGCTATCAATCAGCGCAGCCCGATCGGCTCCCGCCAACAGAAAGAACCGCACGCCACCCTCGTCATAGCACCACGTACGCCCGTCAAGCGCGGTCCAACCAAGGTTGTCGGCCATGAGAATCCCCCTTCACCGTCTGCTGGCCTCAGCTCAGCGGACTCTGATACAAACCGAGGTACCTCAAACTCGAAAATTCGAGAACATCTTCCCAGTTGATGTTCTCAAATTTTCGAGATTGAGGTACCCGCTAAAGTACTTCACGTAGCCACAGGCGCTTTTCTGCATTTCTTGGTACCTACGGCGCACCTACCAAGGCCGCAACGGGAATCAGAAGATGGAGGAGTGGGACACCAGGCACGTCCCCTGTCCTAGGTGGGACACCAGGCACGTCCCCTGTCCCAGAGGAGTGGGACACCAGGCACGTCCCCTGTCCCACCCGTGTGCTGTGCTGGTGCAACAGGCGAATTGTTACGATGCCCCGCCCGGCCTGTTACAAACGCAATACCACGTCAAAAGTGGGGGTATTCTCCTTCTATCAGAATCGACCCCTAGGAGGAGATGACTCATGAAGATAGCAATCGCAGGCTACGGAAACCTCGGACGCGGCGTTGAGGCCGCCGTCACCAACGCCCCCGACATGGAGCTCGTCGCCATCTTCACGCGCCGCGACCCCGCAAGCGTGACGGTGGCCACCGACACCCCCGTCCTCGCCTGGGCCGAGATGGCCTCCTTGACCGACCAGATCGACGTCATGGTGCTGTGCGGCGGCAGCGCAACCGACCTGCCCAAGCAGACCCCCGAGCTCGCCAAGCTCTTTACCGTGGTGGACAGCTTTGACACCCACGTCAACATCCCCACCCACTTTGCCAACGTCGATGCGGCCGCCCGCGAGGCCGGCACCCTCGGCGTCATCAGCTGCGGCTGGGACCCGGGCCTGTTCTCCCTCGCCCGCCTGTATGCCAGCGCCGTCATGCCCGACGGTGCCGACTACACCTTCTGGGGCCGTGGCGTGAGCCAAGGCCACTCCGACGCCATCCGTCGCATCCCCGGCGTCGCCGACGCACGCCAGTACACCGTTCCCGTGGAGGCTGCCGTCGAGGCCGCCCGCTCCGGCGAGAACCCCGAGCTCACCACCCGCGAGAAGCACACGCGCGAGTGCTACGTGGTCGCCGAGGAGGGCGCCGACCTCGCCGCCATCGAGCAGGCCATCGTGACCATGCCCAACTACTTCAGCGACTACGACACCACGGTGACCTTCGTCTCCCAGGAGGAGCTCGACGCCAACCACGCGGGGCTCCCGCACGGCGGCAGCGTCATCCGCAGCGGCCGCACCGGCCTCAACGGTGAGTTCGGCGACACCATCGAGTTCTCGCTCGCACTCGACTCCAACCCGTACTTCACCGGTAGCGTCCTCGCCAGCGTGGCGCGCGCGGCCTACCGCATGCACCAGGACGGCCAGGTAGGCGCCCGCACGATGTTCGACATCCCGCCCGCGCTGCTTTCGCAGCTCTCCGCTGAGGAACTGCGTGCCCACTTGATGTAGCATCGCTGTCAGAGCCCTCGTAGCACCGCGAGCCCGATGCCGCAGGCACCGGGCTCGCTCCAAAACCAAACAAGGAGTCCGCCATGCTCTACGACAACCTCGCCGTCAACGACCAGGGTCATCTGACCATCGCCGGCATCGACGCCTGCGACCTTGCCGCAACCTACGGAACGCCGCTCTACGTGCTGGACGAGGATCGCGTCCGCGAGAAGTGCCGCACCTACGTCGAGGCAATGGGCACCTACTTTGCCGAGGGCTCCATGCCCCTCTTCGCGAGCAAGACGCTCTCCTTCCGCGGCATCTACCCCGTGGTCCAGAGCGAGGGCATGGGCGCCGACGTCGTCTCTGCGGGCGAGATCGCCACGGCCCTCTCCGCGGGCTTCCCCGCCGAGCGCATGTACTTCCATGGCAGCAACAAGACCGATGCCGAGATCGCCTATGGCGTGGAGCAGGGCGTCGGCCAGTTTGTGGTGGACAACGTCGACGAGCTCGAGACCCTCGCTCGCGAGGCAAAGGCCCACGGCATCACCCAGAAGGTGCTCCTGCGCGTGACCGTCGGCCTCGACCCGCACACGCTTGCCGCCATCAACACCGGCAAGGTCGACTCGCAGTTTGGCGTGCCCATCGAGACGGGCCAGGCGCTCGCCTTCGTACGCCAGGCCATCGCAACCGAGAGCATCGAGGTGCTGGGCTACCACAGCCACATCGGCAGCCAGATCTTTGACGCGAGCTCCTTCTGCGACCAGGTGGACCGCCTGCTCGCCTTTGCCTGCGACGTCCGCGACGAGCTGGGCTTTGTCGCCGGCACCTTCAACCTGGGCGGCGGCTTTGCCGTGCCCTACGTGGAGGGCGACCCCAAGGTCGACATCGCCGCCAACATCGCCGCCATCGCCGAGCACCTCAATGCCGGCTGCGCGGCGGCGGGCTACCCCGTGCCGCGCATCCTCATGGAGCCCGGCCGCTCCATCGTGGCGGACTCCGGTGTCACGCTCTACTCCGCCGGCCGCATCAAGACCATCGAGGGATACCGCAGCTACGTGATGGTGGACGGCGGCATGACCGACAACCCGCGCTACGCCCTGTACAAGAGCGCCTACACGGTGCTCAACGCCAGTCACGCCGACGCGCCGGCCGACTTTGCCTGCACCATCGCCGGCCGCTGCTGCGAGAGCGGCGACCGCATTGCCGAGGACATCAGCATCGCCAAGCCTGCTCACGGCGACGTCATTGCCGTGCTCTCCACCGGCGCCTACAACTTTGCCATGTCAAGCAACTACAACCGCGTGCTCAGGCCCGCGCTCGTCATGCTGAGCGGCGGCGAGGCGCGCCTGGCCGTGCGTCGCCAGACCATCGACGACCTTCTCGCCCTCGAGCTGTAGCGCCGGGGCCGACCTCGGCCCTCGGATGTCACCTGCCAGTTGACCAAACGCTCCCCTCTCCTCCCTAGACTGCAAGGCAGCACATGGGAAGGCGGCTCGTCCGCCCAAGAGAGGGGAGCAATCATGAGAAAGAACCTGACCGAGCTCGTATTTGTCGTCGACCGCAGCGGATCGATGTCCGGCCTCGAGGACGACACCGTGGGCGGCCTCAACGCCACCCTGCGACGCAACCGCGAGATTGACGGCGAGTGCATCGTGTCCATCGTGCTCTTTGACAACAGGAGCACCGTGATCGTGGACCGCAAGCCCATCGGCGAGGTGAAGGACCTCACCCGCAGCCAGTACCAGCCCGGTGGCTGCACGGCACTGCTCGACGCCGTCGGCGATGCGGTGCACTACACCAAGCGCGTGCAGCGCATCCTGCCCGAGGAGTACCGCGCCGAGCACGTGATGTTCTCCATCATCACCGACGGCATGGAAAACGCGAGCACGCACCGCAGCTACGACGAGGTCAAGCGCATGATCGAGGCGCAGCAGGAGAAGGGTTGGGAGTTCGTGTTCCTCGGTGCCAACATCGACGCGGCAGCGGAGGCCGGGCGCATCGGCATCAGGCCCGACCGCGCGAGCCAGTACATGCCCGACGGCATCGGCAACGCCGCCGCCTACGAGGCCATGGCCAGCGCCCAGACGAGCATGCGCACGTGCGGGAGCGTCGACCCCACCTGGAACGCCGCGCCCAGGGAAGATGTAGCCAAGCGCGGAGGCTTCTTCCGCTTCCATTAGAAAGAGCAGCTAGCGACACCAGCCCGACACCAGCCACACGATCGGGGGCGATGGCCAAAACCATCGCCCCCGATCGCTGAGCTGTGAGATTGTCGCCGGAACGTCCTACTCGGCAGTGAGCGCCGCCACCGTGATGTAGTTGTACGGCGCGTTGAAGTGCGGCAGGAAGAAGATGTCGAGCAGCGCCAGCTCGTCGATGGTGACCTGCTTCTCCACGGCAAGGCTGAACATGTTGATGTTGCCGCTCATGTCGTAGGTGGAGGCCAGCTGGGCGCCCAGGATGACGCGGGTCTTGGCGTCGTAGACGATCTTGATGGTAGTGTCGGGGTTGTCGTGCTCGATGAACGGGGCCTTCTGGCAGTCGGTGACCGTGGTGGTCTTGACCTCGATGCCCGCACGGGCGGCGGCGCTCTCGGTCAGGCCCGTGGAGACCATCTTGAGGTCGAAGATGCAGATGCCCGAGGAGCCCTGCACGCCCGGAGTCTCGAGCTCGGTGCCACAGATGTTGTGGCCGGCCACGATGCCGCTGCGCACGGCGTTGCTCGCCAGCGCGATGTAGCCAGGCTCGCCGGAGAGGGAGTTGTTGAAGATGGTGGCGCAGTCGCCCACGGCGTACACGTCGGGCAGGCTCGTCTGCTGGTGACGGTCGACCAGAATGGCACCGTTGCGGAAGAGCTCCATGCCGCTGTCGGCCACGAGCGCGTTGTTGGGCCTGAAGCCGATGCACACGCAGACCATGTCCACGTCGTAGGCACCCTTGTCAGTGACCAGCTTGGTGACCTTGCCGTCCACGCCCTCAAAGTGGTCGACGCCCTCGCCGTAGTGCGCCTCGATGCCATTGGCCTCGAGGTTCTCGGCCATCATCTGGGAGAACTCAGGGTCGAAGTTGTTGGCCATGCAGGTGGGGGCCATGTCGACCAGCAGGGTCTTGCGGCCGCAGCGCTGGAAGGCCTCGGCAAGCTCGACGCCGATGTAGCCAGCGCCGACCACGGCGACAGTCTTGATGTCGGGGTTCTCCAGCTTGTCGACGACCTCCTGCGCGTTCTGGAAGAGCTTGACCTGCTGGATGTTCTCGAGGTCGCCGCCCTCGAAGCGCGGGATGATGGGCAGAGATCCCGTGGCCAGGACCAGCTTGTCGTAGGACTCGGCGTAGGCGGTGCCGTCCTTGCCCGTCGCGTAGACGACCTTGGCGTCAAAGTCGATGCGCTCGACGGGCGTCTCCATGTGGATGGTCGCACCCTTGGCCTCGAACTGCTCCTTGGTCTGATAGAACAGGCCGTCGGGACCGCTGATCTGCTTGCCGATCCACAGAGCCATGCCGCAGCCCAGGAAGCTGATGTTGGAATTGGCGTCAAAGGCAACGACCTCGTTGCCCTCGTAGTTGTCAAGAATGGTGTTGATGGCAGCGGTGCCGGCGTGGTTGGCACCAACGACAACGATCTTGCTCATAGATATCCCCTCTCCTAGGGAAGCGCCCATAGATACTTTTACTCTAGGAGATGTGTGCAGGTGCCTATATATGCCTGTCGGGCAATGGGCACCTGCAGCCTGTCGGGGGATGCTAGTTTGTCTGCACGTTGCGCAGGACCTGGTTGCCACGCTCGAGGCTGATAATGCCCGTGCGGCAGACCTCGAGGATCTCGTAGTCGCGCATGAGGTCGATGAAGTTGTCGATGCGACGGCTGGTGCCCGCGATGCGGAAAATGATCGACTCGCGCGTGTAGTCCACGATCTTCGCGTGGAAGGCGTCAGCCGCGTCGAGCATGTCGGAGCGCTGGTCGTGGTCGTTTGCCATCTTGATGAGCAGCAGCTCGCAGCTGATGGACTCGTCTGGGTTGAACTCCCTGAACTCGATGACATCGGGCAGCTTTGCCAGCTGGGCCACCAGCTGCTCGCGCGCGCGGTCGTTCTCGGCCTCGAACTGCACGGTGATGCGGGAGAGGTCCTCGGTCTCGGTCTCCGAGACCGTAAGGCAGGTGATGTTGAACTGCCTGCGCCTGAACATGCTGGTCACGCGGTTGAGCACACCGTACTCGTTCTTGACCATGATGGCGATGCTGTAGATGTTCATCGGATGCCTCTCCTATGCAAGACGTCTGTCGCGGGGTTTCCCCTACAGCTTACCCCTGCAGCCTCTTGCGCACGTCGTCCATATTCAACACGAGGTCGTCCATCGTGCCTCCAGGAGGAAGCATGGGCGTGACGAACTCGTCTCTATCCACCGGACACTCTATCAGCGTGGGCACATCGGAGGCGAGCGCCTCCTCGAGCGCGGAGTCAAGCTCGTCGAGCGACGAGACACGCATGCCCGTGCCTCCCATCGCACGCACCACGGCCGGGTAGTCCACCTTGCGCTCGAGCGTGGTGTTGGAGTGCCGCTGCCCATAGAAGAGCGACTGCCACTGGCGTACCATGCCGAGCACGCCGTTGTTGAGCAGGACCACCGTCAGCGGGATGCCATGGTCTGCCGCGGTGATGAACTCCGCCATGTCCATGGCAAAGCTGCCGTCACCGGTCACGAGTATCGTGCGCTTGCCGGTGGCAATCGAGGCCCCCATCGCAGCACCCATGCCAAAGCCCATGGTGCCGAGACCGCCCGAGGACACGAAGGTGCGCGGACGCGAGAAGCTGAGGTACTGCGCGGCCCACATCTGGTGCTGGCCTACGTCGGTGACGAGCGGCATGTCCTGCTCGCGATGGCGGTCGATCACCGCCATGATCGAGCGCGGGGTGAGACCCTCGCGAACGTCCTCAAAGCTCTGCTCGCAGGCACGCAGCTCCGTCAGCTTGCGCTTCCAGGCAGGATGCCGACGCCTCTCGACGAGCGGCAGCAGCTCCACGAGCGCCGTCTTGACGTCGGAGCGCACGTCAACCTGATCGATGAGCGTCTTGTTGAGCTCGGAACTATCGATGTCGATGCGCACCACCCTGCCCGACGGCCTGAACTTGCTGCGGTCGCCAGTGGCGCGGTCGTTGAAGCGCGAGCCCAGCGCGATGAGGCAGTCGCACTCGTCCATGGCCATCGTCGAGGCGTAGTGACCATGCATACCCTGAAGGCCCAGGTAGCGAGGATGGGTGGTGGGAACGCCGGATATGCCCATGAGCGACGTGCCGATGGGCGCGTCGATGCGTTCGGCAAGCTCTATGACCTCCTTGCCCGCACCAGAGGCGATGACGCCACCACCCACGTAGATGAAGGGGCGCCGGGCGGAGTTGATTGCCGCGGCAGCGGCCGCGATAACCTCGGGTTTGGGAACGCGGTGGGGCCGCGGTGCCTCGGGTGCCTTGTGTTCGAAGGCAAAGGACGCCCGCTGCACGTCCTGCGGGATATCCACGAGCACCGGACCGGGGCGTCCGGAGTTGGCGAGCGCGAAGGCCTCGCGCACGGTGTCCTGCAGGCGTGCGATGTCGCGCACGAAGTAGTTGTGCTTGGTGATGGGCAGCGTGACGCCCGTGATGTCGAGCTCCTGGAAGGCGTCGGTGCCGATGACGCTGCCCGCGACGTTGCCGGTGATGGCCACCATGGGCACCGAGTCGAGGAAGGCCGTAGCAATGCCCGTCACCAGGTTGGTGGCGCCCGGGCCTGACGTCGCGAGCACCACACCCGTGCGCCCGGTGGCGCGCGCATAGCCGTCGGCCGCGTGGGCGGCGTGCTGCTCGTGGGTGGTGACGATGTGGCGAATCTGGTCGGAAACGTCGTACAGCGCGTCGTAGATGTCGATGACCGTCCCGCCGGGATAGCCAAAGATGGTGTCCACGCCCTGGTCGACGAGCGTCTGCACCAGTATCTGTGCGCCAGTCAACGTCTGCATGGACCCTCCCTAGATAGAGCACGGGACCGGGGATGCCCCCAGGTCCCGTGCGATTGCGAAACTCGTTTAGCCGCGTGCGCGCGAAGCCTCGATCATGCGGTTGACCGCATTGATGTAGGCCTTGGCGGACGAGACGATGATGTCGTTGTCGGCGCCGCGGCCGTTGTAGACGCGGCCGTCCTGCGCCGTGATGCGCACCGTAACCTCGCCGATGGCGTCGATGCCGCGCGTGATGGCCTTGACGGCAAACTCCTGCAGGTCGCTCTCGATGCCGACGACCTTGTCGATAGCCTTGTAGGCGGCATCGACGGGACCGGTGCCCGTGGTGCTCACCACGTGGGTCTCGCCGTCCTCGTCGATGATGGTGGCCACGGCCGTGGGCACCAGCGGGTCGCCGCACTGGATCTGCAGCGCCTTGAGCGTGTAGATGGCGCTCACGTCGCGCTGGAACTCCTGCACGATGGACTCGAGGTCCTCGTCGTAGACCTCCTTCTTCTGGTCAGCGATCTCGAGGAAGCGCTCGTAGATGCCCTCGAACTCCTTGTCCTCGAAGGTGTAGCCCAGCTCCTGCAGGCGATGGCGCAGCGCGGCGTGGCCGGAGCGCGCGGACAGGATGATGTCGGAGCCGGAGGCGCCGACCTCGGCCGGGTCGATGATCTCGTAGGTGGCACGCGACTTGAGCACGCCGTCCTGGTGGATTCCGGAGCTGTGGGCAAAGGCATTGGCGCCGACGATGGCCTTGTTGGCCTGCACGCTCATGCCGGTGATGCGGCTCACCAGGCGGCTTGCGCGGGTGAGCTCGGAGGTGACGATGTCGGTGTGGGCGTCGAGCTCGTCGCCATGCATGCGGATGGCCATGACGATCTCCTCGAGCGCCGTGTTGCCGGCGCGCTCGCCCAGGCCGTTGATGGTGCACTCGACCTGCGTGGCGCCGCTGCGGACGCCTGCCAGCGCAAGGGCGGTGGCCAGACCGAGGTCGTTGTGGGCGTGCACGGCGAGCTTGACGTCGTCGATGCCGTTGACGCGCTCGGACACGGCGGCGATCAGCGCGGCGTACTCCTCGGGCAGGCAGAAGCCGGTGGTGTCGGGGATGTTGATGACGGTGGCACCGGCGTCGACGGCAGCCTGCACCACGCGGACGAGGAAGTCGACGTCAGCGCGACCGGCGTCCTCGGCATAGAACTCGACATCGTCGACCAGGGACTTGGCATGGGCGACAGCCTTGGTGGTGCACTCGACGACCTCGTCCTCGGTCATGTGGAGCTTGTCACTCATGTGCGTGGGAGACACGCCGATGCCGGTGATGATGCGCGGGCGCACGGCGGTCTTGAGCGCCTCGGCGGCGCAGTCGATGTCCTTGTCGATGGCGCGGGAGAAGGCAGCCACGACGGCCTTGTCGCCTGCGATGGAACCCACCTCGGACACGGCGCGGAAGTCGTTGGGGCTCGACACGGGGAAGCCCGCCTCGATGACGTCGACGCCCAGGCGGATGAGCTCGCGGGCGACGATCGTCTTCTCCTGGGGGCTCATGGAGCAGCCGGGAGACTGCTCGCCGTCGCGCAGGGTCGTGTCCAGGATGTCAATCTTACGGGTCATGATGGGTATTCCTCTCTGTGGGAACGGTGCATGCTCAAAGCGATTGCCCGCACATGGGAGTGTACATCCGCAGGCGGTGCCAATGGGCCAAGCCGCTGCACGAGCGCGCGGCAGTTACCTCTCCCAGCTGACCCTAGGCCAGGAGGAGGCTCGTAAGTCGTAGGGGAAGTACGCGAACGGCGTCGTCGATGGCGCACGCACGAGCGCGCCCGACGGCCAATATGTTCGCAGTCTCAAAAGACCTCATGACAAGTCCCCTCATGCCGCCGGCCCTCATGGCCGCGGCCCCTAAGACTATGCCATAAGAAACCAGCCGCACATGGAGCCTGCGCAGCTCATTCCCCGAACCGAAACAAAGGACGGCCCATTTGCGGGGCAGGCGCGGGCATCCGCCGAAATCAGCCAGCGCAGTCGCCCGTGTATGTTGACAAACAGTGACGAAATACGCCCTATGACTTGGTTTTTCTATAATCGAACATTGCCCTACGTGGGCCACACCAACCATCAGAGGAGGCTGCCATGTCCACAGACGAGAAGGAGATGCGCGAGATCGGCGAGCGCATCCAGGGCCTGCGTGAGTCCTGCGACGTCACCCGCGAGGAGATGGCCGCCGACCTCGAGGTAAGCCTGGAGACCTACATCAAGTGGGAGGAGTCTGGCGCAGACGTGCCCATCTCGGCCATCTACCACATGGCCCAGCGCTTTGGCGTCGAGTTCACCGAGATCCTCACGGGAACCGCCGCAAAGCTCAACACCTTCCAGGTCGTGCGCTCCGGCGAGGGTCGCGAGGTGGAGCGCTATCCGGGCTATCACTTCGAGGACCTTGCCTTCCGTTATCAGAACAAGATCATGCAGCCGCTCGAGGTGACCATCAACCCCTCCGACGAGCCCGCGAAGCTGGTGCAACACACCGGCCAGGAGTTCAACCTGGTGCTTGAGGGCACGCTCGTCGTGGTCTGGGGCACTCGTGAGTTCGTGCTCAACCCGGGCGACAGCATCTACTTCAATCCCGCCATTCCGCACGGGCAGCGTTGCGGCGGAGAGGTACCCGCACGGTTTGTGACCGTCATTGCCGAGTAACCTCACCCATCCCAACGCACAGAGGACACCATGAACCACATTCTCAACAAGTACTGCCCCCGCATCGACTTCGACTCCTACGAGGACTTCTTCGAAAACTTCAAGATCAACGTGCCCGACGACTTCAACTTCGGCTACGACGTCGTGGACGAGTGGGCGCGCGTCGAGCCCGAGAAGAAGGCGCTGCTCTGGTGCAACGACGAGGGCGAGGAGCGCGAGTTCACCTTCACCGAGATATCGCGCCTCTCCAACCGCGCCGCCAACGCCTTTGTCGAGCTCGGCATCGGCAAGGGTGACGTCGTGATGTGCATCCTGCGCCGCCGGTGGGAGTACTGGGTGGTCGCAAGCGCGCTGTGCAAGATCGGCGCCACCATCATCCCCGCAACGCTGCAGCTCACCACCCACGACATCGCCTATCGCGCCAACACCGCCAAGGTCAAGATGCTGGTCTGCGTCGACGACGACTACGTCTGCCGCCAGGCTGAGGGCGCCATAGAGAAGGCCCCGAGCGTCCAGAACAAGGTGGTCGTGGCTGGCACGCGCGAGGGATGGCTCTCCTTCGACGAGCTTCTCGCCAACGCCTCCGAGGACTGGCAGCGCCCCACCGGCGAGGCTGCCACCACCTCCAAGGACATCATGCTCATCTACTTCACCAGCGGCACCACGGGCAACCCCAAGGCGGTCATGCACAACTTCGCCCATCCGCTGGGCCACATCATCACGGCCAAGTACTGGCAGCAGGTGCGCGAGAACGGCCTGCACATGAGCGTGACCGACAGTGGCTGGGCCAAGTTCGGCTGGGGCAAGATCTACGGCCAGTGGATCGCCGGCGCCGAGATCTTCTGCTACGACATGCTCAAGTTCGTGCCCACCAAGCTGCTGCAGCACATGCAGGACTACGACCTCAAGACCTTCTGCGCTCCCCCGACCATGTACCGCTTCATGCTGCAGGAGGACGTCGCGTCCTACGACCTGTCAAGCATCGAGAACTTTGCCACCGCCGGCGAGCCGCTCAACGCCGAGGTCACCATCAAGTGGGAGAAGCTCACCGGCAAGAAGATCCGCGAGGGCTTCGGCCAGACCGAGGGCCCCGTCCTCCTCGCCAACTTCCCCTGGATCGAGCCGCACCCCGGCTCCATGGGCAAGCCCAGCCCGCTGCTCAGCATCAAGCTGCTCGACGACGACGGCAACGAGGTCGAGGACGGCGACGAGGGCGCCATCTGCGTCACGCACCTCAAGGACGCCTACCCGCCCGGACTGTTTGTGGGCTACTACAACAACCCCGTGGCCACCGAGGAGGCCGTGGGCGGCGAGTACTACAACCTGCACGACATGGCCTGGCGCGACATCGACGGCTACGTCACCTTCGTCGGCCGCAACGACGACGTCATCAAGTGCTCCGGCTACCGCATCGGGCCCTTCGAGGTGGAGAGCGCGCTGGTCAAGCACGACGCCGTGGTCGAGTGCGCCGTCACCGCCGCGCCCGATCCCATCCGCGGCAAGGTGGTCAAGGCAACCATCGTGCTGGCCCGCGGCTATGAGCCCTCCCCCGATCTCACCAAGGAGCTTCAGAACTGGGTCAAGAAGGAAACCGCTCCCTACAAGTACCCGCGCATCGTTGAGTACGTGGACGAGCTGCCCAAGACCGTCGGCGGCAAGATCAAGCGCAAGCTCATCCGCACGCAGGACGGTATCGTCGACGACGACAAGAAGCACTCCATCGGCAGCGACAAGAGTCACGCCGACGAGTCCTGGCACTCTCGCTAGGCCCCAATCGCAAGCACTCCCAACGCCCCGGTCGCCCAGCGCCCGGGGCGTTTCTTCACGCTCGGCCCCTTGGTCGGCACAGGCATGGCAAGCCCTGCCGGCATGGCAGATAGAATGGAGGGGCTTTGCCATGCCATACAAAGGAGGTTCCCGATGAGGCGTTCGCTTCTTGGGGCAGCATTTGCCCTCATTCTGGCCGCCGTCACCCTGGGTGGCTGCTCCTCTGATGGAAGCCTGTCCGAGCGAGAGGTTCGCGGCCTCCTGCCCGACACCATCCTGGACTACCGGCTCGACGACATGACCCACACCCAAGAGGCCACGTCCATCGACATCGTCAGGGCAGACGTCACCGACGAGACGCAGGTGCTGGACTGCGAGATCACGCTGGAGGGCGACGGCCTCACGCGCACGGTCTATGCCGAGCTCAACGTCAAGAAGTACGAGACGGGCGGATGGCAGCTCGAGTGGTGGAACCCCTACCAGGACGAGGAGATCGTGACGCCGCCGAGCATCAGCTCCACCGAGGCCGACGCCTACATGGCCCAGTTCGGCTACTCCGGCATTCAAGGCGGAAAGGAGCTGACGCCCGGCCCCTTCTCCTACCAGAAGAGCTACGAGGTCAGCGAGCAGCACACCTACTGCGACTTTGCGGGCACGGCCATCTACCAGGCCACGCTGCAGCACCGGGGCGCCAGCGGCGACTCCTGCGCCGCGCTCTCCTGGAGCGAGGAGGCCGACTTCTCCGGCGTGCAGACCACCTGGAAGGTGGCGGGACACTGGAGCGGCACGGAGTCGAGCCAGCAGAACGACCCCTACTACCGGCAGAACCGCCTGCCCTACAAGTTCGAGTTCGACCTACAGGCGCCTGACGGCAACGGGGCCATCCAGGGCAGCGGGGCCTACTCCTACCCAGCGGTGTACCCTGGCCAGTCCGAATACACCGGGGCCTACGGTGACTACGAGTTCGTCAATGCGAGAAGCAGCACCAACGGCTCGTCGCCTGCGGACGCCACCATGCAGATGCTGGTAAACACCGTCTACGAGACCATCGTCTTCAACTTTACGCCCGACTCGGTCAAGTCGTACTGCAACCTGCTCGACTACACCTGCGAGTTTGCCGTCACCCATGATGGCCAGGCATCCGCGCAGCCCGGCGGTAGCCAGACAGGCGGCACCACCAGCCCAAGCAGCCCGTCAACCCCGAGCGAACCCAGCAGCCCCACCCAGACGGGCAGCAGCATGGTCGTAAGGCCCATGGACACCGGCACGGACGGCTACGTGCTGCCCTACTCCGACTCCCACGCCTACACGCAGCAGGAGCTCTCCGGGCTCTCCACCTGGGAGCTCTACGTCGCGCGCAACGAGATTCCCGCTCGCCACGGATACATCTTCACGGTCGACGACCTCAAGTCCTACTTCGAGGCAAAGAGCTGGTACACGCCCACGCTGACGAGCAAGGAGTTCAAGAAGGTCGAGGGCATCCTCAACTCCGTGGAGGAGCAGAACGTCCAGACGATCCTCGACCTGGAGAAGTCCATGGGCTCCGAGTACGTGCCCAAGCCGTAAGGGGCACGCCTCCGCGCGGTCAATCCGAAACGACACCAACGAGGCCCGCACATGCGATGGTCGCATGTGCGGGCCTCGTGCACTTGTCGGCTTTTGCCAGCGGGCTACATGCCCAGAAGGGCCAGAAGGGGAACGAGCGCGATGGGCATGAAGGCCGCGGGCAGCAGGTTGGCCACCTTGATGTCGGTGATGCCCAGCAGGTTGGTGGCGACGGCAAACAGCAGCAGCGAGCCCGTGACCGACATCTGTGCGATGACCGCGTCGGTGAGCATCGGGCCCACCGCACTTGCCGCGAGGCTCAACGCGGACTCGTACACAAAGAGGGAGACGCCGCAAAACGGCACGCCGATTCCCATGGTCGCGGCCATCGGAATGCAGACCACGAGGTCGATCACGCCCTTGGCGATGAGCGTCGCGTGGTCGCCGAGAAGGCCGGAGTTGAGCGATCCGACGATGGCCATGGCACCCGTGCAGGTGAAGAGCGTCGAGGTGACATAGCCCTCCGAGAAGCTGCCGAAGCGCGTGCTGCCCGCAAGGAGCTTGTCAAGACGCGCCTGCACCCAGTCGCCCAGCCTGCGCACGGCGCCGTCGATGTCGAGAAGGTAGCCGATCACCGCACCGATGCCCACCGAGAGGGTCACCACGCTGATGTCGCCCTCGCCAGCCATGCCCTGCACGGCCACCAGCACCACGCAGAGGCCCTGCCCCTTGAGCAGGAAGTCTCCCAGGCTCTCCGAGACGCGGCTCTTGAAGGCAAGGCCGATCAGGCCGCCCACCATCGCCTCAAGGGCATTCATCAACGCACCAAAGACAACCACTCTATTTACTTCTTTCTTCTTGCCAAATGCAGGGTTCCCGCACAGTTTACGTCTCCTGGAGCAGCCGCAACAGGTCTTCACGCTTGAGCGCCGAGAGCGACGTCAAGCCGCCGCCGGTGCCCACGAACTGCTCCGCGAGGTCGCTCTTGGACTCCTGCAGCAGCAGTATGCGCTCCTCGATGGTGTGGGCCGCGATGACCTTGTAGACGGCCACGTCGCGCGTCTGCCCGATGCGATGCGCCCGGTCGGTCGCCTGGTCCTGCACGGCAACGTTCCACCACGGGTCGGCATGGATGACCACCGAGGCTCCCACCAGGTTGAGGCCCGTGCCTCCCGCCCTGAGCGAGACCAGAAAGACCGGCGTGTCATCCGCGTTGAAGGCGTCCACAAGCTCCACGCGCCGCTGCTTGGGCGTGGCCCCCGTGATGGTGTAGAAGGCCACGTCAGCCGCCTCGAGCCGCTCCGCCACAAGGGCCAGGTAGCTCGTGAACTGCGAGAACACGAGCACCTTCTGACGCGCGTCGATGGCCTGCGACACCAGTTGCATGATGGTGTCCAGCTTGCAGCTGCCGCCGTCATAGTCCTCGTAGACCAGCCGCGGGTCGCAGCAGAGCTGGCGCAGGCGCGTGAGCTCGGCCAGCACCTGCATGCGCTCGGTGCCCAGGTCCTGCTCGCCTCCCGCGAGGGACTGGCGCAGGGCCTGCTCGCGCGCCGCGTACAGCTCGCGCTGCGTCCGACCCATGCGGCAGCTCACCACCTGCTCGAGCTTCTCGGGCAGGTCGTCGAGCACGTCGGACTTGAGGCGCCGCAGCACAAAGGGGCTGACCGCCGCCCTGAGCGTCCGGCCCGCATCATCGTCCCCATCCACGATGGGCTGCTCGTAGTGCTCGCGGAAGCGCTCGTAGCCGCCGAGCAGCCCCGGCATCAGGAAGTCGAAGATGCTCCAGAGCTCGGAGAGGCGGTTCTCGACCGGTGTGCCCGTCAGCGCAAAGCGGTGCCTCGCGTCGAGCACCTTGACGGCGCGCGCAGCCAGCGTCTGGTGGTTCTTGACGTACTGGGCCTCGTCGAGAACCGCGCACCACAGATGCATGCCCGCCCAGTCCTCGATGTCGCGACGGAGCAGGTCGTACGAGGTGACGAGCACCTCGTGGCCGCGCTCGCCACGAACACGCTTGCGCTCCTGGGCGCTACCGGCAACCGCCACCACGTCCATCTGCGGGGCAAACTTCTCGAACTCGGCCACCCAGTTGTAGACGAGCGAGGCGGGACACACGATCAGCGTCTGCCCCCGCCCGCGGCGCGAGACGAGGAGCGAGATGACCTGCAGGGACTTGCCCAGGCCCATCTCGTCGGCAAGGATGCCGCCAAAGCCCATGTCCGCGAGCGCCGACAGCCACTTGAAGCCCGTGACCTGGTAGGGACGCATGCGCTCGGCAAGCGTCGTCGGCACCTGGTAGGCGTCCGTGTCCACCTCGCGAAAGCCCTCCAGGCACTCCTCGAAGGAGAGGTCCTTCTCCTCGTCGGTCGTGAGGGCGTCCAGCAGGAAGGCCTTGTAGGAGGGGATGCTGACGCTGCCTGCAGCGAGCTCGCGAGCAGAGAGGCCCAGCTCGTCCACCAGGCGCGCCGCCTCGGCGAGCTCGTCTCCGGAAAGGTCCACAAAGGAGCCGTCGCGCAGGCGGTGGAAGCGCTTGCGCTGACGATAGCTTGCGAGAATGGCGTGCAGCTCGTCAGCCGGCAGGTCGTCGGCGCTCATCCTGAGGTCGATCAGGCCAGAGCGCGCCGACACGGCCACCCGCACGCGCGGGCGATGGCGGGTCGCCATGAGCGCAAAGGCCTCGCTCACGCGCACCTCCCCCAGACGTCGGAGCTCGCCCACGCCCTCGTAGGCGATGCGGGCCACCGACTCGGCGTCGGGGCGGCTCACCAGCACCTCCGCGGAGCGCACGGTGGTAAAGTAGCGCGCCACCACCGCACGGGCGTCCGCCTCGGCCGGAGCGTCACGCCACAGGGCCTCGTCGCCCTGGATGCGGTCAAAGAGCCGCACGCTGCGCTCGCCGTAGCGCGCGATGGCATCGCAGGTCGCCAGCTGGCCCTGACAGTCCAGCACAAAGGTGAGGCGCAGCGGATCTGGGCGCAGCGCGTCGAGCTCCGGCGCGACGTCCACCCGCATCGCCCGCTCGAGCGCGGGCAGCACCGACACGCAGAAGCGCCGCGCGTCCTCGGAGGTCATCATGAGGTCGCTCGCCTGGCTGCAGTAGACCTGCTGCAGGAAAGCCGCGATGGGCAGCATGCGCGACGAGCAGCGGAACAGCCGGTCGTCCTGGACCGCATACACCCGCTCGCCCGTGCCAAACACCTCCACCGCACGCCCCCGCTCGATCCTGAAGGCGTCGGTCGTGGTGCAGGAGAGCCCAAGCGAGATGTCCGGATCGCCGTTGGCCACCTCGAGCTGGCGCGTCTTGCCCGCCAGCGGGCCGGCCGCCGTCTCGAAGCTCACGCGACGCCCTGTCATGAGCGCCATGAGCTCGTCGGTCTCGGGGCCGGAGAGGCGCAGCTCCTTGCCAATGCTCAGCGACGAGCCGGATGTGGTGTACACGTGCCCGTAGGCGCGCGTCCCCGCGTAGCTGCGCCGGTTGCGCACACAGCGGCACACCAGGCGCACCAGCTCGCGGTCCGCCTCGACGAAGGCCTCGAGGTTGTGGGTGAAGGCGAGGCGCTTGCCGTACTCGAAGAAGGCCCCCTCGCTGATGTTTGCCTCGAAGGCGCCGAGGTCGCGCACCACGTAGGTGCCGCGCGGACCCACCAGGCGCAGCCCGAGGAAGAGGTCGTTGTCGCGCAGGATGCGTGGCTCCACGCGCACGGTTGCGGGTTGGTCGGCCGACGAGGTGGCCACGCGCGGCCGGGCGGTACGCGCGGTGCGAGAGAGGAAGGCCGCGAGCGCCGGCGAGGTGGAGACATGCTCGAGCTCGCTGAAGCCCTCGTACAGGTCGGCATTGCGGTTGAAGTCGAGCGCCAGGGCAATGCTGTGCTTGCAGGGTCCGGAGAAGCGTCGGGCGGCCGGGCAGGTGCACTCGTACGAGAAGACCTCGTCCGCCGTCTCGTCGACGACGAGGGAGGCATCGTAGCTGTCCGCATAGCCCGACGAGCTGTCGATGCGCGCGGAGAGGTGCGTGAGCCTGCCCTCGTAGCTGCAGCTTCTGTCCCAAATACGCCCCTCACGCTGGGCAATCATGCGTGCGCGCCCCAGGATGGCGGGACGACACGCGGCCGCAAGCGCATGCTCGCTGATCATCGGGCCATCTCCTCTCGCGCGGTTTTGCGGGCTTGTCGATCGGCGCGAGGCCGACCACAGCCGCCTATGGGCATTCGAACGATTATACGTCCTCGCACACGCCCCGCAACGCATTTGACCGTCGAATGAAAACGTTACCCGAACAACCAACTACGTCCACGCATCCGTTGGACGTTTGTGTCACATCGTGTCGTACACTATTTGCGTGATATGCCATGGGGTTGGCATACACGGTTTGCAGGGAGAGGGGCAGGCGCAAGGGGCGTCTGTCTGCACGTGCTCCCTGTGCGTCAATCGGACTTCAGCATGTCCCTATGGGGGGTCATGCGTGATGTGATGGAGAGGAGCATTCATGCAGTATTCGTCAGATGTGGAGAAGATGTGCCCCGTGACCAAGGGCGCATACCACGGGCCTGCACCGATTCCCGAGGAGGGTCAGTGGATCCAGGCCAAGCAGCTTGAGGACATCTCTGGCTACACCCATGGCATCGGTTGGTGCGCCCCCCAGCAGGGCGGCTGCAAGCTGAGCCTTAACGTCAAGAAGGGCATCATCGAGGAGGCCCTCGTCGAGACCATCGGTTGCTCCGGCATGACCCACTCCGCCGCCATGGCCGCCGAGATTCTTCCCAAGAAGACCATCCTCGAGGCTCTGAACACCGACCTCGTCTGCGACGCCATCAACGTTGCCATGCGCGAGCTGTTCCTGCAGATCGTCTACGGCCGCACCCAGACCGCCTTCTCCGAGGACGGTCTGCCCATCGGCGCCGGCCTCGACGACCTCGGCAAGGGTCTGCGCTCCATGGTCGGCACCACCTATGGCACCGCCGCCAAGGGCGCCCGTTACCTCGAGCTCACCCAGGGTTACATCACCCAGCTGGCCCTCAACGACAACAACGAGATCATCGGCTTCGAGTTCGTCAACCTGGGCAAGTTCATGGACGACGTCAAGGCTGGCAAGGACGCCAACGAGGCCATCAAGGCCAACACCGGCCGCTATGGCCAGTGGGACGCTCCCGCCAAGACCATCGACCCGCGCAAAGAGTAACTTCGACCACAAGGAAAGGAGCTGAGCTTAATGGCAGTCACGTTCGAAGGCTACGAGCGCCGTATCGACAAGATCAACAAGACGCTCGCTGAGTATGGTATCGCCGACCTCGAGGAAGCCCTCAAGATTTGTACCGACCTGGGCTTCAACCCGTATGACATCACCGAGGACATCCAGTCCATCGCATTCGAGAACGCCAAGTGGGCCTACACCCTCGGCTGCGCTATCCGTCCCCGGCTCCGTGGCCGAGGACCGCAAGGTCGGCCTGGGCCATGGCAACCTGGGCGCCATGCTGCTCGGTGAGGACACCGAGTGCTTCGCGTTCCTCGCTGGCCACGAGTCCTTCGCCGCCGCTGAGGGCGCCATTGGCATCGCCAACAACGCCAACAAGGCCCGCAAGAAGCCGCTGCGCGTCATCCTGAACGGCCTCGGCAAGGACGCCGCCCAGATCATCGCCCGCATCAACGGCTTCACCTATGTCCAGACCAAGTTCGACTACTTCACCGGCGAGCTTGAGGTCGTCCAGACCATCCCGTATTCCGATGGTCCGCGCGCTGCCGTCAACTGCTACGGCGCCGACGATGTCCGCGAGGGCGTTGCCATCATGTGGCATGAGAATGCCGACATCTCCATCACCGGCAACTCCACCAACCCGACTCGCTTCCAGCATCCCGTCGCGGGCACCTACTTCAAGGAGCGCATGCTGGCTGGCAAGAAGTACTTCTCCGTCGCTTCCGGTGGCGGCACTGGCCGTACCCTGCATCCGGACAACATGCATGCCGGCCCCGCCTCCTACGGCATGACCGACACCATGGGCCGTATGCACAGCAGCGCCCAGTTCGCAGGCTCCTCCTCCGTGCCGGCTCACGTCGACATG
>CACYTH010000016.1 GCA_902777325.1 uncultured Coriobacteriaceae bacterium | reverse complement strand
GCCACCATCGACGCCCCGAAGGAGAACGAGGTTACCCGCCGCTCGCTCTCCGAGGAGGAGTGCGCCACGTTCCACAAGCGACTGGACGAGGAGGAGGCCAAGGCCATCGCCGAATTCGACGCCAAGGAGGCCCGCATGGCCAAGAGCGGCCATGACGGAGCTCGCAACTACCTGCGCGGCCTCTCCGATATCTCGTGCATCATCGCCCTTCGAATCGAGCTCGCCACCGGCATGCGCCGCAGCGAGGTGCTCGGCCTCACCTGGGATGCCGTCGACTTCGAGCGCGGCATCATCATGGTCGATCAGAACCTCATCGAGGGCCATGACCTCGCAGTGGAGAAGGGATGCGACATCACCATCAAGAAGACCAAGACCTCGGCCGGCATGCGCCAGATCCACGTGGACACCGCCACCATGGAGCACCTCTCCAACTGGAAGGAGGCACAGGCGCGAATCCTGCCGCTCATCAAGCCAGGCGGCAACTCCCTCAAGCAGACCGACGAGACGCCCGTGTGCGTGGGCGACAAGGGCAGCTGGATGCGCCCCAACCGCATCAGCCACTGGTGGGGCTCGGCGCAGAGGGAAGGCTTCCGTGACAAGGTCGGCTTCCCAGGGCTGCTGATGCACGAGCTCCGCCACACGCAGGCCACCATGCTCCTGGCTGCCGGCGTAGACCTCAAGACCGTACAGGTGCGCATGGGCCACTCCAAGAGCTCTCACACTCTCGACCTCTACGCCCATGCCGTCCCCGCCAACGATGAGGCCGCCGCCCAGGTGATCGGGGCGCTCACTCAGCCCAAGCCGAAGCGCAAGCCACGCCGCCGGAGGGCCAAGGCAGTCGCCTAACAATCAACGTCCTTGCAAGCACAGCGGGGCAGGTCAGAGCAGGCCTGCCCCGCACTATTGACGCTCGAATGTCCCCAATGTCCCCACGGCCCCGTTTTCAGCCCTCTCCAGAGCGCCTAATCCGCCGTAAGCTAATGCACGCTACGGAGACACTTCTCTCGAAAGCAGAGAATCAAAGAAGTCCCCGCGAGTGCAAATGTCCCCACGAATGTCCCCAGCCTTCCAAGCTGACCACGCGGGTTCGATTCCCGTCACCCGCTCCATGAGAATGAAGGGTCCCTAGCCGGGGCCCTTTTTCATGTGCGGCGGTCTCCCGGGGAATCGAACCCGAGAGGGCGCAACAGGCCAGTGGCCTGTTGCGGGCTGAGGCCGCAGGCCGAAGCCGCGGAGCGTTGGCCGCCAGACCGACGCGGCGATTCCCGTCACCCGCTCCATGAGAACGAAGGGTCCCCAGCAAGGACCCTTCTTCATGTGCGTGGCTCTCGCCCCTGCCTTAGAGCGACACCTCTGTCTGCAGGATCTCGTCGTAGATGGTACCGTCAGGATACACGGTGTACCAGAACCAGGTTCCCGTGTGCACGCTGGCACCATCGTCCACCAGCTCGTAGCCATGGATGACGTAGCCATCTCCGCTCATATGGTCATACTCCAGATAGGGCGGCACCTCATGCCCACCGTCCACGAGCAGCCCATACAGGTAGTTGCGCGCGTCGTCCGGGCTGCCAATGTAGGTCGACGCAGAGCTGCCAGACGAGCTGCCCGATCCGCTGGAGGAGCTCGAGGAGTAGTCATCGCTGATCGGGCACTGCGCGCCTACGTAGTAGAAGAGGTCCCCGTCCGACTGGTCGGCGATGACCCCGTCGGCAATCGAATCCAGATAGAACGCTATATAGACCTTGTCGCTGTTGGTCACCAGGCACTGGCAGGTTCCCTGGTTGCCGTAGAAGACGACTTCGCCGTTGTTGTACTCGAACTTGGTGTGGCCGTTGGCCAGGCCAAACCCGCTGCCGTCGCCCAGCAGCATCTGGTAGTAGTCGTAGCGCAGCTTCCCGTCCTGATAGTAGAAGTCGATAAAGCTCGGCTGATCCGCGTTGACATCCGGCGACCAGCAACCGATGAGCTGGCTCTCTTGGACGGCAGTGTCAGGAGAAGGCGCCGTCTGCCCGCCAGAGCCACCGGAGCCAGAAGTCCCCTGCTGTCCAGACGGCCCGGCGCCAAGACCTGAGGGCGCATCGCTCTCGGACTCACAGCCCGTAAGCCCGACCAGCATGAAGGCGCTGGCCACCATGATGGTCAAAAAGAGCTGATAGATTGACCTGCCTTGCGTCGTGTGAATCATGGATCCTCCTCGGTCGAATACAGGAAGCATAGCAGACGGCCCACGCCCCTACCCGCCGCAACGGATGGTGTCCCTCCCCCACTTGACGCGCGGACTCGCCAGCCCCTACCATGGCGCACGGCAATCGCGCTGCGGAAGGGGCATCATGGCTTGGTACGACGAGGCGGTCTTCTATCACATCTACCCGCTGGGCCTTGCGGGCGCCCCCAAGCGCAACGACTACGGCGAGCCCGTCCATCGCCTGAACGCCCTGCTCCCCTGGATCGACCACATCAAGCGCCTCGGGTTTACCGCACTCTACATCGGGCCGCTCTTCCAGTCCGTCGGCCACGGCTACGAGACCACCGACTACCGCATGCTCGACAGCCGCCTGGGCACCAATGACGACCTCGTCGCCTTTGTCCGCGCTTGCCACGGCGCCGGCATCAAGGTAGTTTTTGACGGCGTTTTCAACCATACCGGACGCGACTTCTTTGCCTTCCGCGACATTCGCGAGAAGCGCGAGGCATCCGCCTACCGCGACTGGTACTGCAACGTCAACTTCTGGGGAAACAACGAGTACAACGACGGGTTTTCCTACGACACCTGGGGCGGGTACGACTTGCTCGCAAAGCTCAACCAGCGTAACCCCGCGGTACGCGACTACATCTGCGACACGATTCGCTTTTGGATCGAGACCTTTGATGTGGACGGCATCCGTTTGGATGCAGCCGACGTGCTCGACTTTGACTTCATGAGCGCCCTGCGCAACACCGTCGACGCCGCCAAACCGGACTTCTGGCTGATGGGCGAGGTCATCCACGGCGACTATTCGCGCTGGGCAAACGAGCGCACACTGCACAGCGTCACCGACTATGCGCTGCACAAGGGCCTCTACAGCGGCCACAACGACCATAACTACTTTGAGATTGCCCATACCGTGAGGCGCACCATTGGCATGGTGCCTACCCATATCAAGCTCTATAACTTCGTGGACAACCACGACGTGGAGCGCATCTACACAAAGCTGCGCAACAAGGCCCACTACCTGCCCGTTCATATCCTGCTGTACACGCTGCCGGGGATTCCGTCGGTCTACTACGGCAGCGAGTTTGGCATCGAGGGGCGCAAGGAGCGCTTCTCGGACGACTCGCTGCGGCCAGCCATCGACCTCGCGGAGCATGAGGACGACTACGACACCAACCCTTGCACGCAACTGATCGCAGCGCTTGGCGCAGTGCACGCGCGCTACGCCGACGACCTCGCATGGGGTCCGTACCGCGAGCTCACGCTTACCACCGAGCAATATGCGTTCTCGCGCGGAAGGCTGATTGTGGTGGTCAACAATGCAGACAAGGACGCCGAAGTCGATGTTCCTGCAGAGGGGCCTGCGTACGTGGGGCTTTTGGGTGGCGAGCACCTCGAGGCCAAGGATGGAAAGCTGCATGTGAGCCTTCCCGCCTGTGGCGGCGAGATCCTTGCACCGGATGGCGAGGGCGCAAGCGACTCTCCGCGCCTGTCCCTTGCGGAGCAGTTTGCTCCCAAGGGCGTCCCCACGCTCAAGGGAGTCGTGGCAGAGGCTGACGGGACTACCCAAGCGGAAGGTCCGGCGGTCGCGCTGGAGGACATCCCCAACGTACCCTACGACCAAATGACGGTGGAGCAGCTGCAGGCGGTGATTCTGGCAAAGATGGCCAAGAACGGGCCCGTCAACGACCAGATGCGCCTCGACGTCATGGCCAATATCTGGCACGACTCCCTGGTCAACTGGGCCAACAGCTTCCGATAGCACACAGTATGCTCTATAGATGCATAAATCTGTAGAGTTATGCATATCAGAAAATGCCAAGATGGCAACTTGCACAAATCTGTGCAAGTTAGCCGCCTAGTGAGCTTGGGTGCAGCGCGGGAAGCTCACTAGAGCCCTAATTTGCACAAATATTTGCAAGTTGCCACCCTGGCACAGAAACGTATGCAGTTTAGCCTCGCCAGACATGGGAAGGGGCGGCCTCGGCCGCCCCTTCCCGCTCTAAAGATGCCTGCGATCTGGCAAATCAGCAGCGACTAGCCGTCGTAGTCCACCTCGATCAGCTTGATCTCGGGGTGATGCTCTTCCAGCCACGCCAAGATGTGGGGAGTGCCCTCACTCAGCTGCAGGCTCTCGGTGTACACCTCATAACCTGCCGCCTTCGACTCCATCAGGTCATCCACGTACACCACCGCGTCGTACTCGGCCATATCCTCGCTAGATGTCATCTCGTAGAGAATCTCGCCGGCGCGCTCCTCCATCAGATCGGTCAGAAGCACGTTCTGGACAAAGTCGGTCGCTTCCGCGCCGTGAAGGCTTACGGACGAGTAGCTACCATCTTCAAGCAGGTACTCGATCTGCACGCTCGCATTGTCCTTGAGCTCAAGGACCTTGGAGAACCTAGCCGCACGGCCCTCGTCGCCATCCGCGATTCCTGCGAACTCGCGCAGCAGCTGCGAGTCGGGGCCTTCATGCCCCTCCCCCTCAAATGCTATGGGGAAGTTCGTGACGATGGGATAGGACCTGTGGACAAAGCGACCGTTCTTGAGCTTGTAGCTCACATCAATCGTGAAGGTGAGGTCCGTTTTCATGTCGCTGATTCCACCGTAGTCAATCAGGTGCTGCTGCAGCGCGCGGGTGTCCTCGATGCCCTCCGGGGAGGTGATCTCGATCGAATCAGAGACATGGTCGCAGGTCAGGATGACCATCTCGACCTCATCGGACTTGGGGACGTAGCGCCCCACCCTCAGCAGGTCCACGCGGCACGCACCGAGGAAGGCCAGCATCACGCACGTCACCGCAAGGCCTTCGCGCCAGCAGCTTTTGAGCACGTGGGTACTGCGGCTCATGATCATGTCGGCAAACAGGACCCCCAGGAAGGCGCCAACCGCAAGGAGCACGGCTATGACCAGCAGATCACCAGTGCCAATGGGGAGTCCGCTGAAGGCAGAGGTCACGTCCAGAAGGCGATAGACCGAGGCAAAGAGCAGTGCCAGCGAGATGCCTGCCAGGCACTTGAGGGCCTTGCGCAGCGGCTCGAAGAGCACGCCGTCGCCGGCGGACTCAAGCTCGCGGCGGCCGAACAGCCAGGCAGCGGCAGCCGCGGCAGAGCAGGCGACCAGCACGTACGGAGCCAGCTCCATCCACGCGATGCCCCTGTCGGGATAGCGCAGGGTCAAGGTGCTGAGAATGTGCGCCCCCGGCGCAAGCCAGTCGAAGGCAATCTCGTCGGAACTGAGGCCATACACAAGCGCGGACATCAACAGGCGCGCAGCCGCCTCGATGCATATCGCAAGAAAGCCAATGACGCCGTAGATCAGCGTGGCAACCAGGCGCGTGCCCGAAGCATGGCACGATAGCTGGGCAAACGAGTAGAACACGAAGCCAAGCGTTACGGCGAGCGCAAACCACTCCATCACGCGCATTGGCGAGAAGACCTGGCCAAGCGCCAGGCAAAGCGGCATCAGGCAGAGGCTCGTCACGGCCGGAAGCGCAACCAGCACGAGCATTCCACTCGCAAAGGTGGACGCAAAGACCGTAGTCCGACGCAGGGGCAGCGAGCCCACGAAGGTGGCCGCGCGGCTGTCGAAGAGGTGGTCGTTCAGCGTGAGCGCCACCACAAGCGCGCTGACAAGCGCGTAGATCCACGCTTGGAAGCTCATGGTCGACCAGAAGAAGTCGAGCGCAGACTCACGGTCGGCGGGGCTTCCGGCCTCGCCGATGATCATGGGCACGCTCACGTATGCGGGCAGCACGACAAGCAGCAGCAGGGCGACAAATCCAGCCAGCCAGAGTGGCCAGTAGCGCCTAAGACCGCTCTTTACCAGGCCGGGACTCAGAAGGCTAGAGCTCTTCATGTTGGGCACCCCCAATCTCGTAGATGAAGATCTCCTCGAGGGAGAGCGGCAGGACGTTGACAAACGTGGCGCCCTGCTGGGTGAGCAGGCCCTCCACCGCGTCTGCCGTGCCGCGCACCACCAGCGTGTGCAGGCGGCCCTGCTTCTCCTGGTGCAAGACGTCGAGCCCCGTCGGGACGGTGTCGCTCTCCGGCGCGAAGGCAACCTGCACCTTGACGAAGCCACCCTGCAGGTCCTCCAGGCTGCGCTCCAGGCACATGTGCCCCTCCTGCACGATGCCCACGTGATCGCAGATGTCGGCGAGCTCGCGCAGGTTGTGCGAGCTGACGAGAACGGTCATCTGGCGGGAGGCGACCTCCTCCATCACGTGGCCGAGCACGGAGTGACGCGCCATGGGATCGAGACCGTCCAGCGGCTCGTCGAGCAGAAGGACGTCGGGGCTGCAAGCCAGCGCCAGACAGAAAGCCAGCTGCTTTTGCATGCCCTTGGAGAGCGAACGCACCTGGCGGCTTGGGTCGAGCTCGTAGGTCTTGATGAGGCTGTCGAAGCGCTCGACGCCAAAGCGCGGAAAGAGCGACGCATGCAGGGCACGCATGTCGCTCACACGCGCCTGATGGAAGAAGTAGAAGTCGCTGGGAACGTATGCCATGCGCTCCTTGACCTGCGGAGACTCGAAAACGGGCTCGCCTCCGACAAGCACCGACCCCGCGTCGGGACGCATGACGCCTGCCACGTGCTGCAGAAGCGTTGTCTTGCCGGCGCCGTTGGGGCCGACCAGGCCATAGATGGAACCGGGCTCAACATGCATATTGAGCCTGTCGAGGGCACGCACCTCGCCGAAGGCCTTGCAGAGGCCACTCACTTGGATCATTGCGCACCACCTTTCTTGAGACGTGCCATCAGCTGCTCGCGGGTGATCCCCACGTCTTCGAGCTCGCAGACCAGCGAGTCGAAGCTCGCCAGGAGCTCCTGACGATGCAGCTCGTTGGTCTCGCCCGAGGAGGCGACAAAGCTCCCCCGCCCCGCCGACGAATACACGTAACCCTGGGCCTCTAGCTCACGATACGCGCGTTGGATGGTGTTGGGGTTGATGGCCAACTGCGTTGCCAGACTACGCACCGAGGGCAGCTTGTCGTCAGGCTGGAGGGCGCCCGCCACAATGAGCTTGCGGAAGTTGTCGACCACCTGCTCGTAGAGCGGCCGGGGATCTCGGCTGTCGATGCTGATCATGCACTCACCTCCTTGTGTCTAACTGTATTAGTTCACTTAGTACAGTTTTGCAGGGAGTGACACGGCTGTCAAGCATCTTCACAAGATTGTGGGTGCGGGCGACACACTATCTCCGTGGGAGTTTCTGTGTCACGCGCCTGCGCGTGACACAGAAACTCCCACGGAGATAGTGTGTCACCCGCCCTAGCTCGCTAGTCGCTCACGTCCGCGTCGAGGTTGGCGTAGAAGTGATAGTCGGGGAACTGCTCCTGCAGCCGCCCGACGACCGCGTCCACCACGGCGCGGCGGTCGGGCGCATCCCAGCTCACCACCAGGTCGAAGGTGACCTCCTTGGCCTCCACGTCCGCGTAGAAGCCATGCACCTGAATCACGTACATCTCGTCGTTGGCCCACTTGAGCAGCGCCTGGCGGATGGCCCCGATCTCGCCGCCATCGCTGGCATTGACCGAGTAGATGCCCACCGTGTGCAGCAGGATCCCGTGCTCCCGCATCACGGCCAGCTGCACCGCACGCGTGAGCGCATCCACCTCGCGCGCGGTCATGCTCTCGTCCACCTCCACGTGCACGCTGCCGGAGAGGCGATCGGGGCCGTAGTCGTGCAGCACCAGGTCGTACACGCCGAGCACGCCCGGCACCTCCCCGACCGTGCGCTTGATGCCTGTCGACAGCTCGTGGCTCACGCGCTCCCCCAGGATGTGGCTGATGGCCTCGCGCAGGATGTCAACGCCGCTCTTGATGATGACGAGCGAGATGACCGCACCGAGCCACGCCTCCAAGCTCACACCCGAAAGCAGGTAGACAAGGGCCGCCACCAGCGTGGATGCCGAGATAATCGAGTCCATGAGCGCGTCGGTGCCACTCGCCACCAGGGAGTCGGAGCGTAGGCGCGCGCCCTGCGCCTTGGTGTAGAGCCCGAGCGCGATCTTGGCCGCAACGGCGACGACCACCACACCCAGCGTCACCCAGTCGTAGCGGGCGGCCTGGGGATGGATGATGCGGTCGATCGACTCGGTGAGCGAGCTCACGCCCGCCCAGGCAACGATGGCCGCAATCACAATGGTGGTTATGTACTCGGTGCGGCCATGGCCAAAGGGGTGCTCGCGATCGGCGGGTCTGTTGGCCAGCTTGGTGCCCACGATGGTGATGACCGATGAGAGTGCGTCGGAGAGGTTGTTGACCGCGTCGAGCACGATCGCGATGGAGTTGGAGAGCAGGCCCACAGCCGCCTTGAAGCCCGCGAGCAGGACGTTTGACGCGATGCCGATGGTGCTCGTGCGCACGATGCCCGCATCGCGGCTGATCGCCTGCGTCTGCCCCGCCTGGCCCATCGTTGCCTGCTCCACGTCGTCCATACGTCCTCCCCTATCGCCCGCGCAGCACCCGCCGCCCGGACACCCAAAACAAAAGAGGCGCGGGCTCGCCATGAGCCGCGCGCCTCTCATCATACCCACAAACGCAAGCCCCCAAACCGGGGCGCGGCGCTACAGCTGGGCTGCAACCGCCTCCTCGACCTTGGACATCTTGGCCGTCGGCTCGAAGCGCTCGACGATGGTGCCGTCGCGCGCGATGAGGAACTTGGTGAAGTTCCACTTGATGTAGGCCTTCTCGCCGAACTCCTTGTCGACACTCTTGGCGACCTTGTTCATGACAACGGCCTTGAGCCCGTCAAAGCCCTGGAACGGCTTCTCGGTGGCAAGCTCGACGAACAGCGGGTTGGCGTTCTCGCCGTTGACGTCACCCTTCTTGAACTGCGGGAACTCGGTACCAAACTTGAGGGTGCAGAACTGGTGAATCTCCTCGTCGCTCTCGGGAGCCTGGTTGGCAAACTGGTTGCAGGGGAAGTCGAGAATCTCAAAGCCCTGCTCGCGGTACTTGGCGTACACGGCCTCGAGCTCCTCGTACTGCGGGGTGAAGCCGCAGCCGGTGGCGGTGTTGACGATGAGCAGGACCTTGCCAGCGTAGTCGGACAGGGCGACCTCGGTTCCGTCGGGCTTGACTGCAACATGATCATAGACTGCCATGGTTGATCCTTTCTTTTTTATTTGCGTACTAATCAATTGTACACTAAAGTTTGCCGGCAGACAACGGATACCTGACGATTTATCAGCCATTTTCGGTCATAATCTTGGACAGACCAACAGGAGGAGGGACCTATGCGCATCGCTTTCTTTGACATCGACGGAACGCTGGCCACGGGCACGGTGGTACCCGAGAGCGCAGCCGAGGCGCTGCGTCGCATGCGCGTCAACGGCGACCTCGTGTTCATCTGCACGGGCAGGGCGCGCGCCTACGTGGAGGCCAACTTTGGCGACTACGCCGACGGCTTTGTGTGCTCCAACGGGCGGATGGCCTTTATGGGCGAGCGCACGCTGGTGGACGCACAGCTCACGGCCGAGCAGGTGACGCAGTTCACGAGCGCGCTTGACGCGGTAGGCGCGGGCTACGCCTTCTTTGGCGAGCGCGACGCGTGGTATGGCGGCGAGGAGAAGTACCGCCCGGTGGCCGAGCCCGTGCTCAAGCTGGGGCATCTCCCCCGCATCGAGGACCCGGCGGCCATCCATGCGTACAACTTTGACATCTACTTTGACGACGCAGAGCATCGCGCGCGGGCGACGGAGGCCCTGGGTGACGCGTGTCTGGTCAACCCGCACGGGCCGCACCCCTCCGCGGACGTGACCGTGATTGGTGCCGACAAGGGCGATGCCGTGCGTGGCGTGGCGGCGGCGCTGGGTGTGGCGAACGAGGACACCTATGCGTTTGGCGACGGCATCAACGACCTGTCGATGATCGTGGCGGCGGGGCACGGGATTGCCATGGGCAACGCGGTCGACGAGCTTAAGGAGGCCGCGGAGTTTGTCACGGCCGACATCGACGAGGGCGGCGTGGCGCTGGGACTCGCGCACTTTGGTCTCGCATAGGTTGTGGATTTGTTTGCCGCGGGTAGGCAGCTGACCTATACTTGTGTCTCACATTCGGGGCGTGGCGCAGCTTGGTAGCGCATCTGCTTTGGGAGCAGAGGGTCGCTGGTTCGAATCCAGTCGCCCCGACCAGTAAAAACAGCAGGTCAGGCGTGGTGTTGCGTCTGACCTGTTTTTGGTTGAAACGGCGCTTGTGTCGGAGCGTGTCGGAAGCGACGGTGCGACTCGACGGACGTTTTGCATATTCCCGATAGAATAATCGTCATGGACTAAGAGAAAAGGCCCCCACCCCGAAGGGTGAGGGCTCTAATCTAGTGCTTGGAACGTCTTGGCTTGAATCCGTCCGCGCGGTACCCGCATTCCGGGCAATACACCTCATACCAGGTGCCACCTTTGACGGTGCGCTCCGAATTCGGGAAGAGGTAGAGCTGATCGCCGCATTGGCGGCATTTCTTATTCACCATCTTGAGTCTCATGCGCCGATCACCGCGACTACCAATACCGCACACGTCACGATCGCGGCGAGCATGAGGCCGAGGGCGAGGACGCACAGCCAGTCGTAGAGCTGCTGTCGGCGCGAGAGCGCGGGCCAGCGGTCGTAGGGGTCGTAGGGCATCGGCTACACCTTCCTCAGATACACAGTGCCGTTGGTCTTGCGCACGGCGACATAGCGCCATTTGCCGCTGGTGGAGCCGATGTAGCGGCCCCAGACGAAGCCATCCGCGACCTTAGCGTAGCTGGTTAGGGTGACCACCTCGCCGCGCTCGTAATGCGCATTTTTGACCAATTTGCCACTGGTTGACGGGGACTCGCGAATGTTGAGCCAGTCCACGACGCACTCGTAGTCACCAGCCTTCACGGTCTGGGACGCGGCCTTCTTGTTCCACTCGATAGTGACGGCCTCAAGCGTGCCGTCACCCGCGCGGTTTGGCTGGCTGTAGCCGTGCGCCTGATGGTCGATGATGTGGTCGGCCACGAGCGCGGCTGCGATCGCGCAGGGGATGCCGCCGATGGTCTTGCCGCCCTCGTAGCGCAGCAGCTTCGACCAGTGGGCCTTGTTGTAGGCGGAGCGGGTGACCTCCTTGCCAGTCTGGTCACCCTTTCTGCCGTTGATGCCGCCCGTCTCGGAGACGCGGGCACCGCCCTCCATGCCGTCTCCGAGGTAAATCTCGGTGTGGCCGCTGCGCCAGAGAACGTCACCCATCTGGGGGCTGCTCAGGCTGCGCTCCTTGAAGCCGTGGGACTTGAGCAGCGAGACCTCGTTGCCCGTCCAGCAATACGAACCATAAGGAAGCACGTCGACGGCGCGGTAGCACATGCGAACCAGCTCCGAGCAGTCGTAGTCCCCGCCGTGAATGTAGACAGTCGCCTTCGCCATGGCTACTCCTCCTTGGCGGTGATGGCGCTGGCCCCGATGAGTGCGCCGATGAGGAGGCCGGTAGCGTTGATGGTGGTCACGGTCGCGTCAACGTAAGGCATGCCCCAGACGGGGCCGACGACGCCCACGAAGGTCGCAAGTGCCGGACAGGCGATGAGGCCCAGCCATTTCAGGCAGTCGTAGATTTTCGAGGGCAGGAAGTAGGTCATGGTTCCTCCTTAAAAGAAAGAGACGCCCTCGCGGACGTCTCGGTTGACCTTCTTGTTGGTGACGGCTATATCTCCCTGTCGGGTAGCTGGTCGACCCTTTGCATGTACCCGTTGATGAATCCGTTCGCGTTGAGCGCCGAGTACTTCTCGTGCATGTCGAACAGGCTGGCACGCTCCTCTGGCGTGACCCATCCGCGATCTAGGTACTTCTCTGCGTAGTGCAAGATGCTCGTGCGCATGGTGGTCTGCGTGGCGTTGTTGAGTTCGTCGAGCTTCGTGTCAATCCTCTTCCTCCACGCATGGCTCTCGGCGCTGTAGTCCTTGAACGCCTTGGTCATCGCACGTACCCCTGCGAGGATCGCGGCTGAAATCAGCCCCGTGACGATGGTGTCCCAGTGGATAGGCGGCATCACAGCATCACCCCAATCAGGAGGACGGCCACTATCAGTGCGACAGCCGCGACCGCGCCCATGCCGCCAAGCTCCGTGGCCTCGTCGTGATCGGACTGCGAGTAGGGACGTCCATCGCCGTCCATCACGACTCCTCCGTCTCGGTGACGTAGGAGCGCTGGGCCATGGTCATGCCGTCAGAGTCGAGGATGACGCACGCATGGCGCGGTCGGCCACTGGTCGCTGCGACGGCGAGGGTCTGGTAGTACTTCTGCTCGGCCACCTTGAGGTCGGAGCCCGTGTACAGCACCTCCGCTGCCGTGCCGCCTTGGTCGTTGGTCTTTAGCTCGATTGTGAGATATGCCATTGGTTCCTCCTTATACGGCGATGACCTGCGTCATGACCCAGTACTTGTTGTCAAAGGTGATGCCCGACGCCGTCCCCGTGTCGTCGTTGGAATCATCGCCGACGATGCGGTTGTCGTAGATTCGCAGGGCCTTCATGCCGACCTTGGCGAAGCCGCTGTTGCAGAGAGTGAAGTTATGAATCATGCCGGAGTAGTTCGATGCCGCTGTCTTTGGCACGAAGCAGTACTGGTGGTAGTAGTTCTGGACGGTCGAGCTTGTGTAGGGCTGGAAGTGGAGCACGATGCCGGAATGGCAGGTCGAGACGTTGTACGCGAGGTTTGCCGTGTGGCTTGATGTCATGTAGTAGGTGCCAGACCACAGGACTGTTCCGGGGACGGTCGACCAGAAGTTGGTGCCGGTGTTCGTCACCTCGTAGACGCCGTCGTATGCACTGAACGTGCCGCCCCCGCCGATGCCTGCGAGGTCGATGGCGTATGTCTGTAGGCCCAGCCCGCCCATGTTCACCACCTTGCGGTTGCCCGCAACGACGCTGATGGGGTACTGTGCGCTGCCAATTCCAGCAATGTCGAATCCGTACTGGTCTGTGCCTGTGCCAGCGGTGAGGCGGAGGGTCGGGATGGCGGTGACGCCGTCTGCGTTGGCGTTGACCCTGATGGACGCCATTGGCTTTGTAGGGTCGCTGTTGTCGACCTCGAACGTGAACACCCCGCCGCACATGTCGATGATAGACGCCTCGCTGTTCGCGCCCAGCGACACCTCGTCGCTGTCGAATCTTGCCACAACGTTCTTGCTCGCCGTGCCGTCGTAGATGGTGACGCCAGCGTCGGTGCTGGTGGTGTCCCCCTGCGTGCCGACGTTCAATACGCTGTTGCCGTCGCGCATGATGTCCACGTCGCTCGTGATGCGCACGCCCGTGTCATCGTCGGTGGACGGGTGAACCATGATGCCGTTCTGCCCGGTGACCTCCGTGACGTATGAGGTGGCCGTCTTGGCAGCATTAGTGAGGGCCGTGAGGTCGATGCTTCCCGTCTGTGTTGCCATGTCACACCGCCCATTCCGTCTTACGCATCACGTGGCCGCAGGTGATTCGCGGGTCGAGATGCACCGTGATTCCGTGGTCGTGGCAACGCTCGCAGAAGCTCAAGTCCTCCGAGAGGCAGTTGCCGTCAGGGTAGTCGGTCCAAGAGAACCACGGCCAAGGCATGTTCCTGAACACGTCGACGCGCACCATCGTGGCCCCGAACCCGCAGCCGTGGATCGGCTCGCGCCTGACCCCGCGCTCACGCAGGTCGGCCAGGTCCGTCGCTGTGTAGAAGTCCGTGTAGTCCCGCTCGCCCAGCTTGGTCGCGTTGATGCGACCGTCGTAGACGTTGGACGCTGGCCTGTGCGGACAGCATGCGGCAAGAACGTCAACGGGCTCCTCAAGCATCATGCGTATGGTGTCTCTCGGAAGCACCGTGTCGGAGTCAACCATGAGCACGTAGTCGAAGCCCTCGTCTATCGACTGACGCGCGATGCGGTTTCGCGCCTGAGCGCAGTCGTAGCCGCTCGTGTAGTCGAAGAGCAGGATGTTGCCAGCGGGGTCGAGCCCGTAGATGCTCTTGAAGCACTCTGGGTGTATGCCGCCGAACGGGGTTGTCGGAACGGCCACGAATACCTTTGCCATGTCTCCCCCTACCACGTGCACGTGCAGTTGTACGATGCGTTGAGGTCGGTCACCGCGAGCGTCCGCGCCGTTTCGAGCGACGTGGTCGCGGTCCCCTTGGTCCACTTGTACGTGACGCCCGAGGTCACGATCGCGCCGTTGACGCGCAGCGTGGCCTGTAGCGTCGCGGTGCTGGCCGTCCAGTCGATGGCCGTGGGCGTGATGGTCACGACCGCCTCTGGTCCCGTCGCTCCCGTCGCTCCTGTTGCCCCTGTGGCCCCTGTGGCCCCTGTGGCACCCGTTGCGCCCGTCTTGCCCGTGGCTCCCGTCGCGCCAGTGGCACCAGTGAGTGCGAGTGCCCACGTGAAACGCTTTGAGAACGACTTGCCATCGACCGTGACTGGAACCACGAGGGTTCCGCTCTTGGTCGTCAGCGTCGTTGCGGCGGTGGCGGTGAAGGATGCCGATGTCGTGCCGTTGTTGCTGATCGACGTGGTCAGTCCAGTGACCTGACCAGTGATGGTGCCGATGGTGGCGGCAACCTGCGTCGTGCCCTTGTAGGCGATGACGTTGCAGGTCGTGCTTGAGGACGTTGCCGCACTGACACCAGCGGGGAAGGTGTGGCTCTCGTTGGTGAGCACCACCGTGTATGCGTCGGCTCCCGTGCTGCCAGTCGCTCCAGTGGCCCCCGTGCTGCCGGTGGCACCAGTCGCACCCGTGCTTCCTGTTGCCCCCGTCTTGCCAGTAGCCCCAGTTGCCCCCGTGGCCCCAGTTGCTCCCGTTGCCCCAGTTGCTCCCGTAGCTCCTGTCGCTCCCGTATCGCCCTTGGCACCGTTGCTGATGATTGGCACGGTCTGCTGGTCTGCGAGCGTCGTGGTGCCGCCAGCGAGGTAGAGCTGGCAGCGCAGCAGCGTCACTCCCGCCGTGGTCGGCACGGTAACGGACTTGCTGGACTCGTTGCCCGAGCTGGTGTAGACGTTCGTCCACGAACTGCCGTTTGACGAGCGGTCGACCTTGAAGCGACCGGCGTAGGTCGCAGGCGCAGCCGTGCCAAGCGCCCTCGTCGCCGAGAGAGTGATGCTGGTCGGCGTGAGCGCACCGTCCTCGGCCCTAACGACCGCAGCGGGGGTAACGCGGAGGTCGTAGGAGTACGCAGACTCGCCAGCGGGGCCTGTCGCACCTGTTGCGCCAGTTGCTCCTGTCGCGCCCGTCTTGCCTGTGGCACCCGTAGCACCAGTAGCCCCTGTCGCACCTGTTGTGCCTGTGGCTCCCGTGTCACCCTGCGGGCCTTGCTCGCCCGTGTCACCAGTTGCACCTGTCGCCCCTGTGGCACCTGTTGCGCCAGTCTTTCCCGTGGCCCCTGTCGCACCAGTGGCCCCTGTTGAGCCTGTGGCACCCGTTGCCCCCGTCGCACCCGTCTGGCCGTACACGCCGATGACGCGCTTGGTGGTCTTGGCCGTGGTGCTGTCGGTGTAGGTGGTCAGCTCGTAGTTCCAGAGGTACCTGTTGGTCGCGGTCGGCGTGCCCACCGTGGTCGAGAACGCGCTGTCGGCGGGGGCGGTGGTGCTGTTGCTCACCGCGTAGTAGTCCACGATGGACGTGATGCCCTTGCCCGCGTCGCCCGTCTCGCCAGCAGCGCCCGTCTCGCCGTAGACCGCCGCTATGTGCTTGGCGGTGGTGGCGACTGTGCCGCCGTCCGTGTCCTTGATTACCTCGTAGTTCCAGAGGTAGCGGTTGGTGGCGGTGGGCGTCTTGACGCCAGTCGAGAAGCTGCTGTCGACTGGTGCCGTCGTGGAGTTGTTGACCGCGTAGTACTCGGTGACGCTCGCTATGCCAGCGCCGCGCGGGCCAGTGGCCCCCGTCGCGCCTTGCGCACCAGTGTCGCCCTGCGGGCCAGTGGCCCCCGTGGCACCCACCGCGCCAGTGTCGCCCTTGGGGCCTTGGTCGCCCGTCGCGCCTTGGGGGCCAGTCGCGCCGACCGCGCCCGTGTCGCCTTGGGGTCCAGTGCTGCCAGTCGCGCCCTGCGCCCCTCGTATCGACTTCCTCGCCCCGCAGTAGACGTATGATGCGTCAACGTAGCCAACTGGGTAGTGGTAGTAGCTGTAGGCCAGCACGTCTCCGACCTTGACCTCGCTCGCTCCGCTCTGGGTCTTGACCGTTGAGAGCGCGATTCGGTACGCAGGGGTGAAGCCGCCAGTCGTGGTCGTGTAGGAGCCTGGTGCGGTGGTGATGCCGAGAATCTGGGCACCGTCCTCGCCAGCCGCGCCATCGGTGATGGTCACGGTGTTGCCGCCAACGGTGATCGTGGCGGTGTCCCCGTCCTTGCTCACGGAGATGTCGTCGGCGGTGATGGTGGAGTCGTACTTGTCTAGGAGCTGCTGCAACGTGGTCGAGCCGCCGATGGTGACGGCCCCGCCTATGTTGATGCCGCCGTCGCCATTGAAGAAGATGAAGGCGTCATTGTCGCCGATGTAGAAGGTCTTGTCCTCGGCGAAGGAGATGCCCGTGCCCGTGAACCTGGCAACCGTCACGCCGCTGCCGTCGATGATGTACGTGCCAGCGGTGGTGTATGTGCTGCCAGAGCCGGTGGCGACGAGAACCTTGTAGGCGTCGGACGCCGTGGGCGTCAGCCAGAGGCCCTCGCTTGTCAGGGACAGATGCGTTGCGATGTAGTTCTGCACCGACTTGTCGATGGTCAGCTCGTAATAGTCGGAAAGGCCCGACGCGGCGGGTTCCTGCACTATCGAGTAGCGGTAGCTGCCGACCGCGTAGTCTCCGCTGTCGTCGCGGACGAAGTAGACCTTCGTTGGGTCAACCGCCGTGTCGGCGGTCTTCGCCATCGTGCCGTGCTGGGTGATCCACGAGAGCGTGTCGACAACGTCCTCGACGGTTGCCAGGCTGTTGAGGGCGGCTGTCGCGTTCGCGTTCGCGCTGCGTGCGCTTGCCTGAGCCTCCTGTGCGCTGGTCGACGCCTCGCCAGCGGATATCTGTGCCTGAGACGCGCTGGTTGCCGCAGCCGATGCGGAACCCGCGCTCGCCTGTGCGGCTGACTCCGCGCTTGCCGCGCTCGCCTGCGCGTTGGTTGCCGCCGTCGCGGCGGTCGATGCGTCGCTGACCGCCTGCTGTGCGCTCGCGCTCGCCGTCGATGCGGACGATGCCGCGTCGGATGCGCTTGCCGCCGCGTCGGCTGCTGATTGTGCGGCCTCCGCTGCGTCCTCCTGCGCCTGCGTGGCTGCGGTGTGGGCCTCGTCTGCCCAGTCCCACGCGACCTCTGCCGCCCTCTGCGCGTCTGCGATTGCGGCGTCCTGACGGTCACCCTCGCCAGCGTTGCCCGTGACGACGGGGGACTTCATCACTCCCCCGCCGAACACCGTGACGAGAACCTCGTCCCCCTCGCGCACGCCGGGCACGGTGGGCATCTCCACGCCCAGCCCGTTCTCGCCCTCGTACTCGTCGGGCATGGTGACGTCCTCGGAGAGCTCGACGAAGACGCTGCCGTCTGCGGAGTCGGAGGTCGCCGTGCCGACGTAGGTGCGCGTGGTGGCGTCGGTGTCTATCGGGTCGGTCTCTGCTCGGCTGCGTCCGAACAGCGCCGAGCCGAGGTCGAACAGGTCCATTAGTCCTCCTCGTCTCCCGAAGCGGTCTCCTTGAGCGTGAGCCGCATCGTCATGTGCTGTAGGTCTAGCGAGACGTTCCTCACAAGGCACTTGCGCACGCCACGGTAGGCCGACATGCCGTCATGCACGGCCAGCTCCACCACGTCGCCCTCCCACACGGGGATGTACGTCGTGGTGAGCGTCCACGTGACGAGCTCCCTGGCCTCCTTGTTGAGGTTCTGCCTTGCTATCTGCTGAGCCCTCGCCGCTGTCCTCGGAGACATCTCGGAAAGCGACTCGAAGCTCGTGATGGTGTAGCCCCTGATTGCGCGGGACTGGTGCGCTCCGTTCGACACCTGCGCGTAGGCGTTGATCTCGTGCTGCTTGCCCCTGTCGCTGTACTTGTGGCTCACCGCCGCCACGTTGGGCATGGAGAGCCAGTCCGACTCGCGCTCAAGGTCGTCGAACGCTATGCCGCGCCCGTCGTCGAGGTCGATGCGGAACTTCGGCGTCTTGCTCGCGGGGAGCACGTAGGGCGAGACCACGATGGTGCCGTTGCCGTTGACGTCCACCCTGTTGTTGCTGAGCTTGCAGAGCGTGTAGAGCGCCTTGATTCGCTCGGTGCCGGAGTCTATGACCTGCGGGGTCTTGAGCTTCGCGTTCCTCGCCCTGCTCACGTCGTAGGGCTGTCTCGCGTCGCCGATGCACTTCCTGATGGCCGTGATGGCCATGGCGTTCTTCGCTATCGTCCACGGCCTCACGAGCCTGTCCTCGGACAGGCCCTTGAGCGAGGACTCAAGGTTGAGCTCGTAGTCCCACCCGCCGTGATGTCTGGATGCTGGGTCTGCGGTCACGAAGTAGGTGCCCAGAACGTTCGAGTAGTTCCAATCGGGCACCTCATGGGTAATCCTTATCCTGCTGCCGCGCACCCACCCGTCGCCGCGGACGGCGATCCTGCCCGACGTGCGGAGGTCGGTGTAGTAGGCGGCGTCGAGGGTAGACCCCGAAAGGTCTACCCCGTCGAGCTCGCCGTACACGTGGCTGAGGTTCGTCGCGGAGACCATCTCGAACTTGAGGCGGTCCTTGCGCGTCTGGTCCTTCCAGTCGACTGCCATGCGGACCCCCTAGTTCGTGACGCGCTTCATGCTCACCGACACCTCGTCCCAGCGCTTGCGCTCCGTGAGCGTGTAGCCTGTGACGGCGACCTGCGCGACCAGCCCGAACGGGCTGCGGTACGTGACGTAGCCCTGCTCGACCAGCGCGTCGAGGTCCCTCCTGTCGGACTCGCTGATGCCGCCCACGATGGCACCCGTCGCGTCGATGGAGCCGCTCTTGGTGCGCTGGTAGTGGACGCTCTCCCACTCCCGCTTGTTGAGCTTGAACGCCTCGTACTCGCGGTCGACCGACACGTCCGTGGCGAGTGGCTCGCCCTCCCTGAGCTCAAGCAGGAACGACCCGCCAGCCCAGTTGAAGGCGTGCGCGGGGTTGCCGACTATCGCGGCCATGTCGGCCACGTAGACGGTGCCGTCCCTGAGCGTGACGAGGACGCGCAGGGAGTCGCCGAACGGGTACAGGACCCTGCTGGCGCTCGTGCCGCCGACGACGCTCTCGCCGTTGGAGGTCCACACGCTCGTGACGCCTGCGGAGTGGCTGACGCTGAGCGTCCTGCCCTCGCCCGCCGCGACCCTCGGCGCGACCGAGGGCGCGGTGCCGTAGGAGACGGTGACCGTGGTGTCCCTCGTGCCGCCGCCGTTGATCGACGCGAACAGGTCGGTGCCGCGCGAGTATCGGACGGTGACGGTGGCCCCATCGTCGGGGATGAGCCTGAGCTTGCCCCACGGGACGGTGAGGCTCACCGCGCCACTCACGACCTGCGCGGAGACGGGCTCCGTGAGTATCTCGCTCCCGTCCACCTCCATGGACCTTATGGTGTAGTTCGCCGGGACGTAGTCGCTCGACACGCTCAGGACGATGCCGTCCTTCGTCGCGCCCTGCATGGCGATGGTAGCGACGGGGTCGACGATGCACCTCATCGTAGACGCCGCCGTATGACCGTGCCTGTCCTCCGCCGTGCACCTGACCTCGGCCTGCACCTCCTTGGCCTTGTAGGAGGAGGTGTTGAAGGAGCCGTCGACCGCGTTGGCGTCGTAGCAGCAGAGGCCGCGAAGGTACGGGTCGACGTCCGCCCACTGCGTCCACTGCGACCACGACCCCCACGTCGACGTGGACTTGCTCATGAGCCTCGTGCGGACGCGCCGCTCGTAGCCCTTGGACTCGTCTGGAACCCACGTGGTCGGGAACCGCCAGCCGATCTTCATCTGGGTTTGGCCCGCGTCGGCGTGGGTAATGTACGGGTCGTTGTCGGTGTCGTACGTCCAGCCGAGGTTCGCGGGCACCGGGTAGTCGTTGCTCATCAGCTCGGACGGCACCAGGGCGAACCTCTGGCTGTCGTTGGAGTTGGAGCGGTTGACCTCCATGTTGGTGCTGTTCTTGGTCATCGCGCCGTCGACATCGAGCATCCACGTAGCCCCGTCGCTCGTGGCGTAGTTGCCGAGGCGCACGACGGGGCAGGTGTAGCCCTCGTAGTTGACGGTCTCGCCCGTCTCGATGACGTTCCACCGGAGCTGGCCGCGCGTGTTGTACGTCCACTGTATGACGTTCGTGCCGTTGGTGGGCTCGGAGCTCTTCGACGCCATGTACAGGCCGTTGGAGGCGTTGCGGACGAGCCACTTCCCGTCAGACTCCTTGGTGAACCGCCACTTGCGGTTGTTGCCGTCGTTCCACGAGTAGAGGAAGACGTTGGAGCCGGTGACAGGCGTGTAGCCGGAGCCGGTCACCACCATCGAGGTCTGCAAGATGGTGCGGAGCTCGTACATGCCCTCATCGATTGCCAACGTTCATCGCCCCCTTGCGTTGCAGCTCGCCCATCAGGTTCAGGAACGCCGCGCGGATGGCGGGGTCGTCGTTGACGGACGCGCCGTTGATGTAGAGGTTGTAGCTGGTGCCACCGGACTTCTCGCCCATGGCCTTGGCGATGCGCTCCGCAAGGGGGTCGGCATAGCCCAGATAGCGCGGATTGTTCAGCGGGTAGACGTCGGAGCTGCCGTCGTCGTTGTTGTATACGGCCTCAATGCCATCCTCGCCGACCAGCCCGAAGTTGGTGCGGGTAGGCCCTGCCGCGATGTACCCCGCCGCGTGGCGCGGCTCAACGTGCCCGCCGTGAGCCATCGGAGCCTTGCCACCGACGGTACTGATACGCGTCACCCGGTTGATCACGTACGTAGACGAAAAGACTCTGCCGTTCAGTGACCTCAGCGTGCCAGAGGCAGAGTTCACGGTGCCCATACCCGAGGTGCTGATGCTGTACGTCGACTTCGGGTTCTTGGGAATCTTGCCAAAGGCGTTGGTCGCGTCGTTGATCTTTCCCGTACCGTCCACGTCGACCGAGACGCGAGCGATCGACCCGCCCAGCGAAGACGCCTTCTGGCTAACCTGGTCGAGCTCCCCCGCAGCATCCGGTGCGTCCGTTCCCACATGCGCGAACTTCGGCACGAACTCGGTGCCGTTCCACTCGTAGATGGCACCGTTGGCATCCACCACGTTCCCGTAGCCGTCGACGTGAAGGTACCCGTACTTGCTCTCGAACTCCTGCTCGTTATAGTCCTGGATGAGCCCCACTAGCGTGTCGATGTCGCCTCCGGCGGCCTCGGCGAGGAGGGCGAAGTTGTCCTCGCCCACGCGAGCGAGATCCTCAGCGGACACGCCAGCGTCGAGCAGCCCCTCGGACAGGTCCTTGACGTCGATGCCGAGCCTCTTGCATGCCTCGCGCATCTTCTCGCTCGTCATGATGACGCCCTCGCGCTCACCCCACTGGGCGTTCTCCGCCTCGACGGCCTCACCCATCATGTCGGCGTAGGCCTGCGTCTCCTGCGTAAGGCCTTCGAGGGCCTTGTTGGCCGCCTCGTACTCTTCCGCCAGGTATCCATACTCGCCGTTGCGGAACGCCTCCTCGGCGGTCTTTGCGGCCTCCTGGGCCGACATGCCCTGCTGTCTGTAGCCCTCAGTCGCCTTCGCGACCCAGCCGTCGTGCGCCTCGTGGTACTTCTCGGAGGCCTCCTGGGCGACCTTCTCGGCCTTCATCTGCTCCTTGAGCGCGTCGGTGTACATGTCCTGGAGGGCGTTGACACGTGCCTCCTGCTGCTTGGTGGCGATAAGCTGGTCGATGGCGTCCTTGGTGCTCATGACCTCGCCGGCTTGGTCCTTGTACTCCCCCGTGAGCACCTGCTCGACGCTGAAGGCCTGCCCTGTCGCGTCCTCGATGCCCTTGAGCGCCCACTCGAGCTTGGCCTGCTTCTCCGCGGACACCTCGCCCGCGCCGGCGCACTCGTCCACGATGTCGCGGTACTGGCCGAGCATGTAGATGCTCTCCTCCGCGGACTCGCGGGTCCTTGCGTTGCGCTGGTTGTGACGCTCAATGGAGTCGGCGAGCCCTTCGATGCCTATGCTCGCGTCCTTGGCGGCGCCTCCGAAGCCGCTCACGTCACTTGCCCCGGCGTACATGGCGATGCCGATGCCCTCGGTGTTCTCGCGCACGGAGGACAGCGCCTCGTCGAGGTCGGAGCTGGCTCGCCTCGCACGGCGGTCGTTCTCGGTGACCTTCATGACGCCGAACCCGAGCAGGCCCGCGCCTGCCGCGGCCGCGCCGAAGGCTAGGGCGGCGGGGTTGAACGCCGCCGCGAGGCCACCGCCGGACTCGGCGACGAGGGACAGCGCCGGGCCTATGTCGGATATCGACGTGACCATCGGGGCCACGTCGGCGACTGCGGTGACCATCGAGCCTATGCTTCCGACGACACCCGATGCGCCGAGCAGCTTGCCGGAATCCGCCACGAGGCTGATCGCCGGTCCCACGTCTGCGAACCTGCCAATCATTGGCACGACGCTTCCAATGGCGCCGAGCGCGCCGGCGATGCCCTGAATCCCACCGCTTGCGGAGGCCAGGCCGCCTGACAGGCCTGCCAGCCCGCCGAACGCCGTGTTTGCCACGAGGAGGGCGGGAAGCGCCGGCCCCATTGCCTGCACGACGTCGGAGACCACCGGCAGCACGTCCTGCGCGATCTGCGAGATGACGGGGGCTGCGGTCTCCACCATGCCGGCGATGGTGCCGACGGTATCGCCGGCCACGTCAAGGACACTCGTCACGGTGTCAGCCACGGCAGGCGCTGCGTCGGCCGCGGAGTCGAGCACAGCCCAGAGAGCGTCGCCCACCTCCGGGCCGACCTCCCCCATCACCCCCACGAGCTTGTCGGAGATGGCGCCGACCGACGGCGCCACCTTGTCCGCGAAGTCGGACACGTGCTCGACCATCGAGTCCCACGCGTCGGAGACCATGGGGGCGATCTCGGTGGCGAAGGCCCTCAGGCCCTGTGTGCCGTCACGCCCGAATATGTCGTTGATCATCCCCTTGACGTCGCCCAGGGCGCCAGCGATGCGGTCCTGCCCGAAGGCGTCGAGCACGTTGGCCATGCCCTTAGTGACGGCGTTCTTCATGTTGGCGAACGCGGTGCCGATGCCGCCCTGGGCGTCCTGGGCAGCGCCCTCGAACTCGTCGCGCAGCTCCGCGAAGCGCTCGACGAACTCGCCCATGGATATGGAGCCCCACTCGAAGGCCCCCTCGTAGTCGGCCTCCTTGCCGCCGCCAAGCGCCGCGTAGAGGTCGTCCGCGGCAGCCGTCGGCCCCAGCATCGCCTTGGCGAGCTGGTCCATCTGGCCCGGCGCCGCGCTGATGAGCGCGCGCCAGTCCTGCAGGTCGGGCTTGCCCTTGGCGACCATCTGGCGGAACTGCTCCATGGCGGAGTTGACCACGGCGGTGGACTGGCCGCCTGCGAGCAGCATGCTGTTGAGCGCGAGCCCCGCGTCCGTGACCGTGTCGAGGCCCGTGCCGTACTTCATCGTGGCCGCGTAGATGCCCTGCACGGTGTTGGCCATGTCGTCGAGGCGCGTGGGCACGTTGTCCAGGGACGCGCCCATCTTGTCCATGGACGCCCTCGCAACGTCGCCAGCGACGCCGAGCGACTCCATGATGCGCGGGTAGTTGTTGAGCGTGTCGACGCGGCTCGCTGCGCCGCCCAGGCTGCTCGTGACGGCGCCTATCGCGCGCGAGGCCACCTGCGACCACACGCCGATGCTCGCCCCACTCGCGAATCCGCCCATGAAGCTTCCGCCTGCGCTCTTGCCGAGCCCGGAGACCTTGGCCTTCGAGATCTCGCCGTTGATGGCGTTCGCGAGGCCGCCCTCCACCTTCGGAACGATGTTGAGCGTCGCGCTACCTATGACAGCCATTGGCTACAGCTCCTCCCATGCGTCTGACTCGACGCTCGCCTTCACGCGCCTCTTCCGCTCCGCCTCGGCCCTCCGTGCCAGCATGTCGCCGGGGCGCACCACCCTTGACGGGCTGGGCACCTTCTGCTTGTCCATGGCGACGTACCACACGAGGAACTCGACGGCGTCCAGGAGGTCCGCGTCGCGGTGGCGCTCCTGGCTCCACGCGCGGAGGGGGAACGTCCGCGCCACCCATGCCGAGCCGTCCGGGAGCCCCCTGATGAGGTCGATTGCCTCCCCCTCGTCGACGTCCTCGTAGCGGCACCCGTAGTAGCGCCTGAAGTCCTGCCGCAGCTCGGCGACGCGGCCGGACTCGAGGGAGTCGAGCGTCAGTAGTTTTTTAGTTCGTCGCTCCTGATGATCGTCGCGAAGGCGAGCCCCACTGCGGACACGTCGATGACGCCGTCATCGTCGGTGCAGCGCTCGATGAGCGCCTTGTACTGCTCCTCGCCGAGCAGCGCGACCATGAGCCAGTCGGCGTCGGCCTCGCTGAGCGCCCCTTCGCGGTCGAGCAGGTCGGTGACGCGCTTGTCGTGCATGGCTCGCACGGGGACGTGCAGCGTCATGCCGAGGGCGTCTACATCGGCCACGCGGGCGCGGCGCTCCTCGATGAGCGCGACCTTCTGGGCCTTGGTCTTCTTCCCGCTCACGTCGATGCCGCACGCCCTGCCGTACTGGTCGAGCTGGTCGAGCGACATCTCCATCATGACTTCGTGCTTCAAGGTGCCTCCTTACGGCGAAAGGGGCTCCCGAGGGAGCCCCGAACCGGATCGCGTTGATTCTCTGGGGTCCGCTACTCGCCGTCGCCCGTGGCTGCCTTCTTGGCGCGGCGCACGTAGTAGGGGCGGTTCTGGTCGTCCACCATGGCGGTGAAGGTCATGCCGTAGACGAGCAGAGAGCCCTTCTGGTGCGCCTGGTCGTCGATGGAGTCGATCTTGGCGCGCGGGAAGACGGTGCGCTGCTTGATGCCGTTGGAGAGCAGCTCGTCGAACACGAGCGGGACGATGTCGCCGGGCACGACGGTCGGGTCGATCGCGGACACGAAGCCGTCGTTGTCCACGGTGACGTTGTTCTTGCCGTAGCGCAGCTTGTCGGTCGTCGCTCGCGTGATCTCCACGAACTCGGCCTTGAAGGTGTTCTCCTCGTCGGCCACCTCGGAGAGCAGCACGGTGCCGTGGTAGCCCTTGAACTTGTTGACGGTGGTGGAGACGGACTGCGTCCAGCCCTGGTCGGAGAGCTCGCCAACGTTCTCCCACGTGGAGTTCTCGCCTACGAGGGACTCGGAGGCGGTCGTGGGGAGCGAAGGGCTGTCGGAGAAGTCCGTGTAGCAGCATCCGCCCTCGACTGGGCCGCCGGTGGTCACGTTCTTGGGGTTGATGGTTGTCTTGAGGTCATCGGTGCTGTTCATGTGCGCACCCTCCTTATTCGTATCTGTGGGTAGTAAGCGTGTATGAGCCAAACCAACGGGGCGTGTCTGGCTCCGTCTGGGTGTCCGGGTCGCTCCTCAGGGACTCCTCCACGACGAGCGACACGCCATCCAGCATCGCGGCGTCCGAGCGGTTGAGATCGTCCATCAGGTCGCTCACCTCGGCGGCGAGCTCGGACGTCTCCCATTCGGACCCGCCGTAGATGAGGAGCTGCACTCCCGGTCGGTCCTGCAGCCGGTTCAGGCGGCCGCCGCCAGAGCGGCTCACCACCACTAGGCGCTCCGGCCTCGGGTCGGGTACGCGCGTGCGCACCTCGACGCCCATCAGCTGACCCTTGAGGTAGGAGACGAGATACGCCTCCACGTTGAGTCTTGGCATGCCACCGCCTCCCTAGTGGTTGATCGCGTCCAGCGTGTGGTGGGCGGACTGGTCAGCTCGCCCCGCCCTGTTCGCGGTTGAGACGTAGCCCACCGCCGTCCGGTCGAGCACGTCGACGCCGCTCTGGTAGGGCTCCGGCATGCCGTTGGTGGCATGACTCAGGTGAGCCATGGCGTTGGCCCGCTCCTCCATGGCAGACGCTGCCTCCGCGAGCGCGGCCTGCATCCCGTCTGAGGTGAAGACCTCGACGATGCCCGGCGAGTTCGGCCTGAAGTCACCGAAGGACAGCTCGAAGCCGCCGCTAGCCATCCGTCCTCCCCACCTCGCAGATCATGTCCCAGTGCGTGGGGCACGGGACCTGCGGCAAAGGGTCACCTGAGACCGCGAGCGCCGTCCGCCAACCTTCGGACTCGTCTAGATCCATGCCGTAGCGGGTGTCAAGCAGCGTGACGCGAGCATGGCGAAGCTCCGGGCCGTCGTATCCCTTGGGAAACGCCAGCGTGAAGCTGACGCGGACCCCATCGGGACGCAGGTCGCTTGCGCTGTCTCCGCGCTCCATGTCGGTCCCACTTCCCGTGCGGACGAGCACCCCGGGTACGTCGACGTGCGTCCATACGTACATCGGCTCGCCCATGGGGTCGGTCCCTGACTCCGAGCGCGTCCACACGCGAACCGTCTGGGTCAGCGCCATGGTCAGCCTCCATACGGGTAGATGAAGCCCCACCGCTGAGAGCATCCGAGCAGACGCTTCAGGCGCGCGAGCGAGCGGCTGTCGAACCAGGCGGACCCGGTGGAGTTGGAGAGCGTCACGGACTGAGTGAAGCCGTTGGCGGTGAAGCTCGCCTGCCTGGCACCCGTCAGGTCGCCGTCGAAGCCGTCGAGCCGCGGTGGCACGAGCGCCTTGCGCGCGGCGTCTATGACGATCTTGCGGGCAAGGATGCCCGCGTCGCCGCGCATCGCACCCGTATCTGATATTCCGCACTCGGCGCGAAGCTCCGCCGACAGGTCCTCGAGCATCGACTCGACCTGCTCCTCGCTTGAGGCCTCGTCGCCAGTGCGGGAGACGTAGTCATCCCATGTCGCGTATGAGGTTGCCATGGCGCCCTCCCTACTCGCCCAGCATGGATACCAGCTGGGCCTTGGTCGCCTTCTTCGGGTAGTCAACGCCTCGCTCGTCACAGAGCGCCTTGAGCTCGGCGACGGTGAACGCCGAGAGATCTTCGCCGTCTGCGACGGGACCGACAATGACGCAACCTGCGGACGCGAGCTCGGAGACGCGGGTGTCATCGCCCTCGTACTCCTCGCCCGCGCCGTAGGCGCGCCAGCTCAGGCGGTCACGGAAGGCGGCGATGACTGTCGCCCTCATCGCCTACCCCTAGGCCACGTGGGTCGTGGAGCCCTTGACGATGAAGTCGGTCACCTCGGGCACGAACTTGCAGCCGCGCACGAGGAAGGTCTCGGCGGAGCCGTAGTTGTAGTCCGGCTCGTGGTGGACGCCGACCAGGCCCATGTCGTTGGTTGCGTAATTGAGGCCTGCGCTCCCGAGGGAGCCGAAGTCGAGTCCGTAGATGTGGATGTTCTCCACGGGGGTGGCATAGACGGTCCCCGCGCTGACCTTGTTGGTGAGCACGACGTTCGGGGTGCCCAGGAAATTCTCGAGGTAGGTCAGGCCGAACGCGTCCTGGGTGGTGATGGTCGCGTTGGCGAGGTAGGCGGCGGCGTCCTGGCGGTTCACGAAGGTCACGACGTCGCCCGGCTCCTCGAAGGCGGCCTCCATCACGTCGCCAAGCTTGGCGGAGACGTAGGCGAGGACCTGCTGGAGGTTCCAGGTTGTGCCGCTCGCGGGGCTGGCGACGGAGGTGCCGTTGCCGAGCAGGGTGAAGAAGTCGGTTACGATGGCCGCGCGCAGCTGCTGCTGGGCCTTGCGGTCGGTGCGCAGCACGGACTTCTCGAAGCCCGCCTTCAGGATGGCCTGCGCGGTGGTCTGCTTGGCGTAGGGGATGAACTCGACCTCGCCGATCTGATCCTTGGTGAGGGAGTACTTCGAGCGGGTGATGAAGTCGCCCTCGACGTAGCCGGTGCCGGACGAGCTGCCAAGCTCGATGACCGCGGGCTTGGCGTCATCGCCGGTAGTGGCGGCGGTGTAGCTCGCGTCGGTCTTGCCGTTGACGAGGGAGCCGATCACCTTGTACTGGTAGAGCGCGGTGCCGGCCGCGACGGTCTCCACGGAGAAGAGACCGAGAAACTCGGAGAAGCGGTCGAACTCCTCCTGGAAGTTGCTGATGAACTCCTGGTCGAGCGACTTGACGACGTCGGAGCTGGTCTGGGTGTTGGGAATGACTGCCATGAGGCGTCCTCCTTACTGGTAGAGGTCCATATGCTGAGCGCGTACCCTAACGCGCTCGACGGGGTCCTTGATGCTTTCGATCTGGTCCCGCGTGATGGGTGACGGGTTCGCTCCGCCGCCCTTGTCCTCGGGGTACGCCGGGAGCTTCGGCGCCTGTGCGCCGGCGTAGGCCTTCACGGCCTCTGCGCTGGCGGTCAGCTCCTCCTCCGTCTCGCCCTTGAGCAGTGCGGACGGCACGCCAGTGGCTGCGTGGACCTTCTCCACGAGCCGCATGTGCTCGATCTGCGCCGTCAGTGCCGCGACGTCGGATGTTGCCTTGTCGCGCGCGGCCACGACCTCGTCGTAGTCGGCGTGCGCCTCGGCGGCCGCCTTGTACTGCGCGTATCCCTCGAACTGCTGGCGGACCTTCTTGCGGGCGTCGCCAACGAGCTTGTTGACCTCGTCCTGCGTGTGGAGCGCGGACACCATCTCGTCCACCCTCTCCTGCGGAACGTAGCCGCTGAGCAGCTCGTCTACCTCGGCCTGCGTGTAGGTCCGCTCCGCGCCAGACTGGGCAGCTGCGCCAGTCTGGGCCGTGCCCTCCCCTTGGGGAGTAGTGGTGGTGCCCTCAGTTTCCTGAGTGTTCGCGTCGGCCATGTCGGCCTCCTTCCCCGGCTTAGCCGGTAGTCCGCCATTGACCGCTGGCGGGGTGCGTGGCGCATGATTTCTGGCTCATGCGGGCCGATATGAAAGGAGCCCCTTGCGGGGTTCGATCCAACGGGTATTGGTCGGGGCGGCGGGATTCGAACCCGCACGGGACTAGCCCACGTGCTCCTGAGGCACGCGCGTCTGCCGGTTCCGCCACGTCCCGATGTTGTGCGGACGTAGGATTGTGGGTATACTTACGTTGAAGGGCGATTCCTACCGGGGTTCAGGGCACCGGTGTCTGGGCGTCCTTCTTCTTTACCTGGTGACGATTTCAATTCCGTCATGGAACTTTGCCGGAGCCAGAACCTGATCTCCTGCTGTTGAACGAGCGCGAAGCAGCGGGTATACTAGGCTAAAGGCCACTTCCTCCCGGGTTAAGTTCACGAGTGAGGCAGTGGCCTTTTCATGCGCACAATGCTTCCGTCTGCTGACATTAGCATCACCTCGTCGATTGCCTCGAACTCTCCGTTGTCAAATAGAGCCCTGACGTCTTTCACTAGAACCTCAATCGACACGTTGTTGCGCGTTGCACTAATCAATAGCTTATCGGCGCCCTTCCCGAGCGCCTTCTTAAACTGATTCTTGACAGTCTTGGGCCCATAGGACTCTGGGACCTTGAATTCCCACGCCTCCCCATTGAGCCACGCATCGAATCGCTTTTCGGGAGGAGTCTCGCGCGCAAATCGAACGTCAAACCCATGGGACAGGAGCATGGTGCCGACGTTGCGCTCCTTCTTGAGCGGCTTGGCTCCAGGCTCCTTCGTGCGGTACCTCGGCACGCCGTCCTGCAGCCACTCGCGGTTCCGCCGGTTCATCTCCGCAACGATCTGGTCGCGCCTGAAGCCGTCGAAGCCGCGCCCGCCCTTCCTGAGGTACTTTACCTTTTTCTCATCTGGCAGGGCGTCCCATTGTCGCTGCAGGTCGTCCCTCACCGTGTCGTAGGCGTCGGCGTAAGCCTGCTGCATAGCCTTCGGGTCGTAACCCGCGAGCTCGGGCTTGTCGCGGTCGAAGTCCACCGCGACCGAGCACTTGCACCCGTCGTGACGCTGGGCGTTGACCGAGCGCTCACTGTAGGCCCAGCCGTTGCCCGCCACGAGGACGCACCAGCCACAGGCGCCTGGATGAGGGACGATGGCCCACCTCGCCCTTGCCGTGTCCCTGCGTATGTTGTAGGCGAGCGTTTGGTCTGCGCGCTGCATGACACGGCGTACGGCGACCTTCGGCAGGTAACCCAATCCGTCTTCCGCCGCTTTTCGGACGTCCTCGGCAGCCCACCTCTCCTGTACCGGCGGAGCCGACTGGGCGACGTACTCGCTCGTCTCTTCGTCCTCGGCGAAGTGGGCGTCGCGGCTCTCCTGGTAGTACTGCCTAGCCACGTCCGCTGCGACCTTGCCGTAGGCCTTGACCAGCTTCGGGTAGTTGGCCAGCAGGTACTCGGCCTGCTCTGGCGGCGTGAGGCCGTCCAGCTTGGCAAGGAGCTCCTCGACGGCACGCTTGGCGAGGTCCGCGTTGGTCCCGAGCGCCTGCTGGTAGCGCGCGAACAGCTCGGGGTCGACCATGTCCTACGCCTCCCCCAGCTGCTGCGCTATCTCGTTGAGTATCTCGATGGAGCCCGCCTGGTCTCTCGCCGCCATGATGCGGTCGATGGTGGCCTTGGAGAGGCCGAGGCCCTCGTACCACACGCGGGTGCCCACAAGCGACTGGTCCGCCGCGCCGATCTTCGTCCACGCGTCGGCGGTGGCAGAGATGGTGGGCTGCGCCGGGTCGGCGAGCTGCGCGATGACGCCCATCTGGCGGTTGTCGAGCTTGTCGTATCCGACGCCAGCGTCGAGCGCCATCATCAGGCGCGCGACCTCCTCCATGGACTCGCCCATGCGGACGTTCAGCGCCTCGACGTCGAGGATGAGCGGGTCGTTGGCGGCCCCCAGGGCGTCCGAGCTCGTGTAGGTGTTGGAAAGCACGCCGAGCTGGCCGAGCGGGACGTTGGTGGCCCCGCTGAACCTCTGTGCGTCGTTCTCGAACACCGCGATGAAGTTGCTCGCGTCGCCCGGCGCGAACTGCCCGACCTGCGGGACGTCGCCGTTGGCGTCGCGCGTGAGCGCGAGGAAGGCGCCGAGGTAGGCCCGCATCATCTTGCGCGGGTCGGTGGCGGGCGCCGCCTCCGGTGCGTCGTCGTCATCGTCCGCGCCGTCACCGCCTTCTGCGACCTCCCGCACCTGGTCGTAGCCGAACAGGTCGGGGTCAGCGCCGAGGATGTAGCGCTGCGGGGCGGTGAAGAACTCCGCGCCGACCTCCATCCTCAGCACGTCGCGCATGGCCTTGTCGATGATGCCCATGACCTCCGGCGTGATGACCGAGTGGCCGAGCGGGCGGTCGTCGTCGGCGTCGTGGACGAGCGGCACCATGAGCGGGCGGCCCATGACGTGCGGCTCGACGAGACACTCCCAGTCGTAGCCGTCGTCGCGCCAGAGGGTGACCACCGCGTCGGGCTCGTGGAGCACGTAGCGGCTCGCCACGCCCTCGCGGTCCACGCCGACCACGGCGAGGCCGCAGCCGATCGCGTCCTCGTCCTTGTCCCAGAGCATCACGCACTGGTTGGCGCTGAAGCCGCGCACCATGACGGGAGGCTGCCTCTTCGTCGCCCCGCGCATGACGGTCATTGCCGAGCACCCGTAGGTAAGCGCGCCGCGCACGGCCATGGAGTACTTCGACGCGAGGCGGTTGCGCCTCACGAGGGCGTCCAGACGCCTGTCCTGCTCGCCCTCGAAGACGAATCCCTGGAACTTCGAGCGGACGGCGCGCACGCGCATGGCCTTGTCCGCCCACCCCACCACGGTGTTCACCTTCACGAGGTCGGGCGGGATCGAGATGCCGAGGTCTTTCGTCGCCTGCTTCATCTCGACGTACGACCTCAGGGCGGCGTTCCTGGCGCGCACCGCGGCCCACGTGTCGAACAGGTCAACCACATGCTCGCGGTAGCGCGCTGGCACCACGTCGAGGTCGGGCCTCGGCGTCGAGGTCGCGGGCTTGCTTCCGTCGCTCATAGGAGCCTCTGCTTTCTCTTAGGGTCCCTCTTGGTGGTGCGGGCGCCCATGACGGCCGCGGCGCACGCCTCGAGCTCGATGGAGCCGTCGAAGCCCCAGCCGCCGGAGCGGCCTATTTCCCTCTTCGTGCTGGAGCCAGCGGCGTCGTCGAGGGTCCTCTGGCCGTCGTTCGACGTGTGCGCGACGGTCCCGTCCACGAGGCCGTCCACGAGGGACTGCGACGCCGCCACGACGTCCTTCGTCTGCATCCTCACGACGTAGCCCCTGGGAAGCCCCATCTCGGCGAGGTTGGCGCACAGGGCATCCGCGCCGTTTGCGCCATCGACATAGACCACCGAGACGGTGTTCCTACGCCTCGCAATGGCCTCGGCGAGCGGCCGCGTGCCGCGCGACGTGTCGCCCAGCTCCACGAGCTCGAAGGCGCAGCGGCTGCGATCGCGGCGCATCTTGCACCCTGCGAGCGCCCACGCGGACCCGTCTGCGCTGAACTTGACGCCGAGCGCCGAGATGCCCTGGTACCTGTTTCCGATGGCGTCGATCGCCGTTCGCGCCCAGACCTCTGGGTCTATGGCGCGCTCGTCGGCGGCGCGGTCCATCTCGGGGTCCCACCATCCGAGCCGTTCGCGTGCGAAGCCGTCGGCGGTGAGCGAGCTCCACTCGTTCTCGAACGTGTACTCCTCGGAGAGCGTGCCGGGTCGGCCCACCTCCATGGAGGGGTTGGTCATGTAGAGCAGCGGGAGCACGTCCTCCCACGTCGCGTCGTCGTTCGGCCTCACCTCCACGCTCCACTCGTGCCACGCGCTGCGGCGGGTGGGCTTGGACAGGATGTTGCGGCGCCTGCGGCGGAACACGCCGCCGTCCACCTTCTCCGATGGCGGCGTGCCAGCGTAGATGACCTGGCGGTCGCCCGTGGCCGATGCCGCGAGCGCCTGGTTCATGGCCTCGAGCTGCGTGTCGTTGAGGGCCTGCGCCTCGTCGTAGACGATCAGCGTGATGTTGTCGAAGCCGCGGCCGGAGTTGGTCGAGCGCGCGCTGTACTCGATTGTCGCGCCGCTCTTCATCTCGATGCGCTCCTCGCCGTTGGTGCGGCGCACCGCCGCGACCATGTCGCGTATGGGCCTCCACTTGCGCCCTGGGTGCGTGAACACGCGCGCCAGGCGGTTGAACGCCTTCTTGACGGTCTTGACCGAGTGCGCGGTGTGCAGTATGTGCGCGCTCGGGTCGGTGACGAGCAGGTAGAACTCCATTGCCTCGATGGCGCCGGTCTTGCCGTTCTGGCGCGGCACCGAGAGGCCCGCCGTGATGCACAGCAGCCTGCCCTCGGAGTCGCGGGAGAGCCAGCAGTCCATGAGCGTCCGCTGCCACGGGTCCGGAGTGAACCAGTACGTCTCGCAGAGCAGCGCCGCGTCCGGCCCGTCGGTGTGGGCGACGCCCCTCGGCTCTATCCGGATGCGCGGCTCCTGCGACGCCTCGTACTCTCTGACAATGCGCTCGGCGACCTCGACGATGTCGGCGTCGTAGGCCGGAGGGTCGATGAGCCTAGACGGCGCGTCTCGCCGCGGGGCCGCGGCCGACGACGAGCCTGAGGACGTTCGCGGGGTTGCTCGCATCGTCGTCCTCACCCGCCTCCGAGTCGCGCCCGTCGTTGATGCCGAGCTGCTTGTTGAGCTGCCTGATCTCGGCGCTCGCCTGCTTCATCGTCGATATCTGCGGCAGCGCCTTGATGTCGCCCATGTCGTTGGAGAACGCCACCTGTATGCCGCCGTTCACGCTCATGTCCTCGATGCACTGGTCGACGACCTGGTACCACTGCACGAGGAGCGTGAGGGCGGGCGCGTCCGAGGGCCGGAAACTCCTGCCGCGCACCAGCTCGTTCCACTTCTTGTTGCGGTACGGGTCGTCGCGAACCGACTTGGGCTTGATGAGCCTCTTTCGCGTCGCCATGGGCTCCTCCTCGCGGCATGAGAAAGGCCACCCTCTCGGATGGCCTGACAGAAAACTGTATCGAAACGCCTCTATGGCAGCATAAGCAGCGAAACCCTATTGCGTACGCTTTCGAAAGCCGCGGGATAAGTGTCCCTGTCGCGCTCAGCCCTGTATACCCAATTCGCGGTGACGTCCGCCGCCCTTACTAGCGGGACCTTTGCCGAGTCTACGTATGAGACGGGAATCGGCGGGAAATCCGGACCAAAAACAGGTGGAAAATGCTGGTCCCAGGTCATGTTATACGTGCCAAAACGGAATTCGTTGTTAATTGATTCCTCGAGGTTGTAGCGACCGTTCGTCGAGGTCGAGTGCTCATCAACAACGACGTTGATTGCTGACACGTCGCTCTTTGTAAGCACCCTGTTGGCAAAAAGCGAACACACGCCATGCTTGATGGCACGCTTCAGCGCGTAGTCAAGGAAGCGCTGCTTGGTCTTCTTGTCCACATAAATCGAATCGAGCGCTCTCGTCTGGTCAACGATTGTCGCAAATTGCCAACATCCGTAGCGGGGTATCAACCTGAATACCCTACTTCGATCCTTCATAGACAAGAAAGAGGCCTTCAGTTCTACTCCATCAAGCTTCCCGTTAGAATGCACCCTGATGTCTCGCTCTAGTGCGAGATACTGCCTGATCGAATCCTCCTTGCGCGAAGCAAGGACTATCACGCCACCGTACACGAAGATGTCATCATGAGCCTTGTCAAAGACGCCTGACTCGTCTGCGTATACGTACAGCTTCATTCGGAGTTCCTGAAGACGGGATTGCAACAGAGAGCCGCCCGAAGGCGGCTCTGCCCCGGGTCCGGCGACCTTACAGGTCGCTTAAGCTCACACTCGGTTGGCCGGGTAAGCAGCCCGAGTCTCCCCGTCTGCAACTTTAGTGTACCCAGAATCTTGCTAGATTACCATTGTGCGTTCGACCAAAGGTGGCAGCAGCCTACTCCACGAAGACCCGCCACTCGGCGAAGCGCCTGCAGGTTAGCTCAATGAAAAAGCCGCCTCAATGGGCGGCTCTCAGCGGACGTCCGGATTCGAACCGGCAAATCTTCCTCTAACAAGGCGTGCGACCTTCAACACTGCTATCCGCTCCTATGATTGTTCCAAAATCTGATAATCCGGTCAAGGAGCGCCCGCTCTTGCGTTGTTAAGTTTGTAGGCTGTCCATTAACGGTGTACTCGTTGTGATAGTAGCCCCTGTGGACGTGTGGTTGCATGCCATCGTGCGGGTGCGTGAGGTCAATCTGCTTTGAACGCCTGTTGTCATTGTCAAAGTAGACGATGGAAGCCAAATCGCCATTGTTGTTCACGTGGGCATATACTCGCCCACGCGTCATGGTCTCCATCAAGACCTCTTCGTTTGCCTCCGTCTTTTCTACGAACTTCACATTCCCATCAACCAGAGGCTTGCCGTCTTTCCCTAAAAAGGCCTTGTACTGCGTGCCATAGCGATTGCCAGGCTTGCCACCTCTGCCTTTGCTCGTCCCGCTGGACGCTCCTCTGCCGCCCATGGGTTACCGCCCCCTCATCCAGCTTTCGACGCGCTGGTTCAGGCGACGCTGGGCGCTCTCGTAGCTCTGCGAGGTGATGTTTCGTCGGGTCGCCTCGCCGTACGAGTTGACGAACGCGCGCCGCGAGGCAGGCTGGCTCTCTTGCCTGCGCCGATTTTGCTCATCCTCGAGTGCACTGAGCCTGTCTCTAAGCTGGTTGTACAGCTCGGAGCCCTCGTTATATGCTCTCTGTGCCGACTCGACGCGCTCCGTGCGGCCCTCTCGCGAACTCATGCGTGCCTCGTCGAGTCGATATGAGAGCTGGTTGAGACGTTCCCCGACCTCATCCATCTGCGAGCGTGTTGTGGAGATGGCGCCTGCCACCTGCTGGTCACTCATGGATGTGGGGGCAATCGCTGTCGACGCAACGCCGCCACTTGACATCGAACTCGAACCGCGTCCACCCATGGTGCATCACGCTCCTATTCGGTTCTCAACGAAAGAGCCGCCCATGTGGACGGCTCTCATGTCAGATTTGTCAGGCTGCGGCTATTGGATGCCGAGTTTCGATTTGATGGCCTGCGTCGCAACCATGCAGGCGGCGTCCTTGATCACCGCCATGGTCGTGGAGCCGACGGCCTCGCGTACAAGCTTCTTGGTCTTGGCCCACACTCCGTCGTCGCGTATCGCGTCGAGATAGTCACAACCGTCCCAGGTGAGCGCACGGACGAACCCGCCACCGACCCGGCCGCTGCCAGTCCTGTGCACGACGCCGTCCACCAGATCGTGGTTGCACATCAGCTCGACGTGGTACCCGACCATCTCCAAGGTCCAGTCCCCACATGTCAGCTCCTGAAGCTGCACGTCATCATCGGCTGACTCGACCTCCAACATGATGTGCCGCACGAGGTCCATGTCACGCTTCATCGCTCGTCCTCCGATGCGACGCGCTGCGCGAGCGCCATGGCTAGGAAGCTTCCGCGGCGGCATATGTGAGCGCGGGATCCTCCAGCAGCCCGTAGAACTCGTTGTAGCTGTCGATGGCCTCCTGCGGCGCCTTGTCGGTGAGGTGGTAGCCTCGCCCGTCCTCGGGGAAGTCCTCCGTGGTGACGTCGATGCAGGTGTACCACTCGGGGTTGCTCATGAAATAGGGCTCCTCTATCGTCGTCATGTCTGCCTCCCTACTTCAGCCTGTGGTCTCTCAGATAGTCGCTCATTGCCTTGCCGAAGGCGTTCGGCCTTCCCAACTGTGAGTTTGCGAATGCCTCGGCGAAGAACTCAGCGGTGTTGTAGTGTCCGTACCTTGAGAGCTGGCTGTCTCTGCCGCCATACGTACCGACGGCCTTGCGGGTAATTGCACGCTTCGCACCGGCCCTGAACTGCTCTTCGGTTCCATTATACCCGTTCGCCTTAGCACGCTGGTAGAGTGCGTTCTGCAGCAGGTGACCGTACTCGTGCGTGACGGTGTACCCCGCCTGGCTGGTCAGCCTTCCGTCGGTCGGCATCTTGAAGCCGCTCCGCTCCTCTGCTGCATGGGCTTTCGCCATCCTCGCCGCGTTCCCCGCGGACTGGCGATTCAGCATGAGGACTGCTCCGTCTCCGACGCTTCCCGCGGCAGCATAGAACCCACTGCCATCAGCGCCGACGATAGCGGTCGGGACCGCTCCGATGGCGCCGTACTCACGCTCGAGCCTGCCGAGCTGCTGTGCATAGGCGCTCATGGACTGCGTGCCGATCGCGTCCGTGCCGTTGACCTCCGTAAACCCGACCTGGCTCATCAGTGTGACCACCCCGTCGCGCGAGTCAGGTGCTCCTCCGACGTTCCTCGCGTGGACGCCGGAGCTTCTGCCCATCATACGGACCTGCTCGCCCCCATGGGCTCCGCCAGTCATGGACCACGTTCCTCGTCCACCCATCACTGTCCCCTCTCGAACTTGCGAGCCTTGTAGCTGACGACCTCTACGTCCCCGAAGTCGAACTCCGGTACGCTCCCGTAGAGCAGCAGCCGCGACGGCCTCACCCTGCGAAGCGCCTCGGACATGCCGTCGCGCCAGATCGCGAGCGCGGCCTCGTCTCCCATGACGCCGACGGTGGATGTGGCCACGGTGCCGCCCGTCGGAATCCCGTCGAAGCAGAAGGCGTAGCTGTCGGGAGTGGACCAGCTGAGCGTCGGCACCACCGCCATCCCCTCGCGCTGCCAGATGAGACAGAGGGCGCGGCTGCGGTACACGTTCCAGCGCTGCATCGGCAGCGGCATGTCTATGTACAGCGAGAAGTCGAGGCCGAGCACGCACTCGTACTGGCGCAGCCAGTCGAGCACGCGCCGGGGATTCGCCCAGCAGCGCTCGAACTGGTAGTCGTCGATGAAGAAGTGGCAGCCCTTGCCGCGCTTTGACTCGTCCGTCGCGGACTTCGCGTAGTTAAAGCCCTGCAGGTCGTCGGGCCGCGCGTCCACGGGCGCCAGCTCGGGCACGCCGTGCGGGCCGCAGTCGGCGGCGCTCACGAGGTCGAGGTTGTACGCGCGGTCGGTCTTGAGGCGCTCCTGCCCGTAGGCGAAGCCCTCTCCCTTGCTCTTGAAGTCGAAGCGGAACCGGCTCATGTCCAGCGACTTGATGGTCCTCATCTCGTGCTGCAGGAGCGTCCTGTTCCACGTCGCGACCTCTCCCGTGCGGTTGTCCGCGAGGCGGTACGCTCGGATCTGCTCGTCGGTAAGCCCGTCGCAGTAGGCGATGTTCTCGTCTGGTATCTCGGTCCAGCCGAGCGACTTGCAAGCCGCGACGCGCGTATGGCCAGCCACGATGACCGGGTTATCGCGGCTCTCCAGCACGATCTGGCCGCGCAGACCGAACTCGCGGATGGACTCCGCGACCACGGGGACCGCCCTCTCGTTGTGGCGCGCGTTTCGCTCGTAGGGGACGATGTCGTCGATGAGCATCTGCACCACCTCCGAGCTGGCCGTATTCGGTTCTGCGCCTGAAGAAAAACGCTCGCGGGGGTTTCGGCTCTGGTGCCGGGTGGGAGCCATGGCGCTCACCCGCAAAAGACCCGGGTGGGGTCCTGTCGTTCTCATGCGCCGCTCGGAAGCTGTCACCAGTTCGAGGTACCCAGGCGAGGGACTCACCAGTCGGTCGTCGCCTCGACTTGGCGAACACCCCTGCTCCTGCGGGCGATGGAGAGGACCTCCGCAACGCTCTTGCTCTTGCGCCAGTTGTTGCACGCCCGATGCGTCGCGTCCAGGTTGTCCCTGTCGTAGGGGCTGCCACCCTTGGAGATCGGCACGAGGTGGTCGGCCTCGAACGCGCCTGGGTCAAGCGGCGGGAGGTCGTAGTCGATTGCGTCCGGCCTGCCGAACGCCCGGCAAATCCAGCAGCCCCTGCGCTGCGACCTCAGCCAGGCGACCGACTGCCTCCACCTGTGGCCGCTCTGATATCTGCCAGCCATGGCACGCATCTGCCTTCCGGACCTCGTGGGCTGGGGCACCCCCATGTCCTACAGACCTCAGCTACCGACGAGACGCCCATGCCCTGCGCACGTCATCAATCGTCGCTCGCCGATGATTCCCGTTTTGGTAGGTGCCACTCCTGTGCCACCCATCGGACATGACCCCGGGGTATATGGAAAGGCCCCGACGCTCTTCACGTCAGGGCCCGTAAGTCTCGGTTTGCGGTGCCTTATGGCCTTTCCCATTTTGTGACCATAGACCCGCGCACCATACCATAGTAGCGCTGAAAAACTCTAGCGACTCCATCTTGTGGCGCATCGTGGAAATTACACGAACCGTCCCTCGATCGCGCCGTCTAGCCCCACGTCCTCCAACCAGTCGCAGAACACGTCGCGTCTCAGGTAGCAGCTGCTCACGGCACATCCGAGGGACTTCGCGACGTCCTCCCACGTGACGCGCCTGTCGGTGAGGTAGTAGGCGTCGATGGTGTCGGCCGTCGGGTCACCAAGCGCGAACCTCGCGCCGTCCACTACCCTGATCGCCACGCCTATGTCGCGCTCCAGGCGCTGGTACTCCCATGACAGGCGCGCGTCCTGCTCCATGCGTCCCATGGCCTTGCGCGCGGTCGGGTCGCTCGTCACGCCGCCCGACGACGGCGCTCCCCCGCCGCCGTGCGACTCGCCGCCCACGCCCTCGCGGACACCTCGGCGCCGTCCACGATCATCGTCCACCGCCAGCGCCACATATGCGCTCGATGCGGACGAAGATGCCGCACGGGTCGCTCCAGACCTTGGTCAGGTGCTCCTCGACGATCAGCGCGTCGTCCTCTATCACCTTGCAGCGCTTCAGGCAGTCGAGGAACGTCTTCGCGAGGTTGTCGAGGTCCGGCACCTCGTCCATGGGCTCTCCGTCCTCGTGCGTCCCGTTGGTCGGGAAGCACCACGTGACCTTGGCCCTGAGCCTGCCGCCCATGGGACTCGACGGCGCCGACGGCCTGACCCTCGCGCAGATGGCGTCCTCGGCCCTAAGCAGCCGGTCGCTCTTGCCGATGAAGTGGTGTCCGCTCGTGTGCCTGCGCACGCATAGGTCGTTGTGCGTCGTCTTCGGCGGATTCATCGCCATGAACGTCTGCCATGCGAAAGGTGACGTTGCCGCGCCTGCGGTAGCCGCGCTACTCATCGGAGCCGTCCAGCGGCAAGCGCTCCTGCGTGCGCGCGATCGAGACGAGAACCTCCTCGCCCGCCATGGTCGCCATCTGCGGCGCGAGGTAGAGCATCTCCGGTCCCATGGTCAGCGTTACGGTCGCCTTGTCCTTCGCGACGAGGATCTTGTCGAACGTCGCAGTCGTGATGATTGACTTGCTCATGGTCTGTCTCCTTGGTCGTTGTCCGTGAGCACGGCGCGGGGTGGTGTGGCTTGCGGTTATGCACGCAAAGCTCGTGCGTGCTTTTCGCACGAGCGTGCCTAACGCCACCCTCGCGTGCAGGGGGTGCGAACACCCTTACGTAGTAAGGGGTTGCGGCGCGAGTCTCGCGTCTGCAAATTTCCAGAATTCCGACGCACCTCGCGCGTCTGCAAATTTCCAGAAGCGCGAGGTCGCACCGTTATACATTTTGGTCTCGGTTTTATTCATTTTCAGTCTGGTCTGACTCGACCACGACTGACAGTCCGTCACCGTTCTTCGCCATGGTGAACGGGGTCCACTTGGTCTTCTTGGGCGTCGTCCACGCCTCGACTTGGCCCTTGGTGACGGCCTTGTCGTCAAGCGGCGCTATCCTCTCGAGGATGTTCTTCCTCGTGGCCGACACGCCGTCTGCGGCGCACGACTCGATGGCTTCGCGCATGATCTCGACGATCTTCTCGTGGGCGGCTTCCTCCTTCTCCCTGCGCGCCTGGTCCCTCTTCTCCTTGTTCTTGAGGTACGGGTCCTCGCCCTCGACCTTGAGCTTCGCGAGCTTGCCAGCATGGTCGAGAACGTGCACCGGGTACCTGTAGTACAGGTCAATCGGGCTCGGCGGTGCGAACTCGCGCAGCGTCACCGACACGCGCCAGCATGTGGTCGTCCCAAGCTCCCTCTCGCGTTTCTCTGGTACCTCGAGCGGCGCCACGTCGAGGATCGCGTCAGGGTCGCGGCCGAACACGCCGGAACCGCTCCCCCGGTCGATGGCCCTCTTCGCGCCCTGGAATCCCTTGCTGTGATGGTGGCAGTACACCACCGACGCGCCTGTCTGAGCCGCGACCTTGTCGAACTGGTTGCAGAATGCGGCCATCTCGGAAGCGCTGTTCTCGTCGCCGGTGATGACCTTGTAGAGCGGGTCGATGATGACCATGGAATAGCCCTTGCCGGCCATCCTTCGTATGAGCCTTGGCGCCAGTACGTCCATGGGCGATGACTTGCCGCGAAGGTTCCAGACGTCGACGTTGCGCATCCATCCATCGCCATCGGTACCCTTCGTGAGCACGTCGTCCGCCACCTTCCTGAACCTGCAGTCGAGCGACGGCGGGTCTATCTCGAGGTTGACGTAGAGCACGCGACCACGGCTGCACGGGTAGCCAAGCCAGTCCGATCCGGTTGCCATGGCAATTGCGAGCTCGATGAGCAGCATGGACTTTCCCGCCTTCGACGGTCCTTGCACGAGCATCTTGTGCCCGCGCCTGAGCAGTCCGCGCTCCTCCGTGCCGATGATTGGTTGCGATAATGGCTCAGCCTTGCGTATGCGGTCATACAGGCTCTCGGCGTCCGGCAGGTCGTCCTCGGACTCCGCGACCCACTCCTCCCACGCCTGCCACGACTCCGCGCCGACTCCCACGGCGAGCAGCTCCTGCGTCTGCTCTCCCCTGGTCACGCCTGGCATCCTCGACAGCCGCGACGGGTTCTTGTTCTGGGTGTCGGGCTCGAAGCCGTGCGCCCTGCAGTAGGCGTACAGCCGCTCCACCCTCTTGCGGTACAGGCCGTAGTCGTTCCCCGCGTCGATTCTCACGATCGCGTGCACTGACTTGCCGCCACTTGACACGATGGCCGCGCACGGCAGGTTCATCGCCTCTACCATCGGCTTCTGCTTCTCGATGGGAAGCTCGTCCGACTCGACCAGCGCGTAGCGGAACTCGGTCACGTTCGCGTTGCCGTAGCCCTTGCCGTCGAGCGGGTTGAAGCGGATCCATGCTCCGGCGTCCCTGTTCCAGTCGCCGATGGCGTAGTCCAGGTGGTCGGTCTTCGCGAGCTCGGCCAGAAGCTCGCCGGCCTTGCGCTGGTGGCCGGCGTTCTTGGGCACGGTGCGCCCGTCCTTGACGTAGGACTCGGTCACGTATCCCACCCAGTCGTCATCGTCGAACAAAGCCTGGATGTACTCGTAGAGCTGTGTGGTTGGCGGCTTGCCGGACGCGGTGATCTCCGTCGGCTCCACCCATGTCGGGTCTGGACCAAGAATGACCTCGTCGTCCCAGCCTATCGCGCGGTCCTCGACCGAACCTCGCGGCACCCAGCCGTTCGCCTTGGCCATGGTCACGATGGTCCCGCTGCGCACGCGGTCCATCCCGTGGCCGAAGCCCTTCCACTTGCTCGCGCACTCGCCCTCGTGGTATCGGCGGTAGTCTCTCTGCGACCACGAATCCCACAGCTCGACGGGAAGTCCGCTCTCGTGGATGGCCATGCCCACGTTGACCCAATCCTGGTAGTCCAGCGTGGACGGGTCGATGAAGTCGAGCGCCTGCGCGAGGTCGCTATGGTCGTCCATCGGTCACCTCCGCACCTACGTCATTTGTCGTAGGTTCTACGACTTTTGCTCCACAACACGGGCAGAAGCGAGGGAAGTCAGCAAACGGGTAATACTCCTCGTCATCGATAAAGACGTCATCCAGCCCTAGGCCGCACTCCGAACAATGGAAGATGCGGCTCTCGCCAGTGTCATAGCACGTCCCCGTTCGTCCACTGTTCGTGCAATTGTCCGAACAGTTGCACGAACCAAGCGTGGCGGCGATGGCCTGTTCGGGGGTGAGAAACACCGCGTTAGCCGTGAGGTTCCCGTTCTCTCTCTCGATAACGCACCAAGAGATGTTCCCGACTTCAAACCACGTTCTGTCAGTCGTTCCGTGCGTGCGGTACTCCACCCCGCGCTCGTCCAGCAGACGGCGCAGCTTCTCGGTCGCTGTCATCCCCCGTACCTCCCAATCGCCACGATGCACACGGCCACAGCGCCCAGCGTGCCGCCGAGCAGCAAGCCGCAGATGAATGCGCTCATTGCTCTACCTCCATTTCGGGCACCACGGCCCACGCTTTGACTTTGTCGAAGTCCACGTATCCGCTGCGGTTGTTCGGGATGTAGAAGCTCTTGCGCCCGCTGTGCTCCCAGACGTGGAACCCGTTCGCCAGGTACATGCCCCCGCGTTTGCCGACAAGCAGGTACTTGCCTTTCTCGTCGCTCGGCTCCTCGTCGGCCATCCTGTGCCAGAAGGGCTGCTCGTCGCTGACCAACTCCCGCAGCTTGGCGTTCTCGGCTTCCAGTGATTCGATGTACTCCCTCGTGCGGTCGTATATAGGCTCCTGATGGGAGAAGTACTCGCTCTCGCGCCACTGGTAGTAGAGCTGGTGACGCCTCGTGTCGTAGTACTGCTCTGGCTTCTCTATCACAGCTCCACCCCCAGCTCGCGTGCCAGCGAGTTAACCTTCTCCCGTACCGTGCAGTTACAGTCATCGTGCTCATCATCTACGCCGTTGTATGGGCATTCGTCGCACCAGCCAACATACTTCCAGCACGTCTCCTTTAGGTCTATGAACATCCGCAGCTTTGCTTTCTCGCGGTGCGCCCGCTGCAAGTCATCGCGGAGCTGCCAGATGGTGTCGGCTGCGTCGCGTAGAATAGAACCCATATTCGAAGGCATTTTGACTGCCTTTACCGCACCGACTTGAAGCTCGTCATACCTAGTTGCAAGCTCGCGCAGCTCGTCCACCTGCACTGACAGCATGCTCATGAGTCCACCTCCTTGCGCTTGCGAATCCAAGCCGCCAGCTCGTCGCGGCACTCAGCACAAAGGTCGTAGACGCCAACCCTTTTCGGTGGATACGTGGCTATAACCGCCTTTGCAACGTCATGTGCATGAAGGTCTACGCTCCCGCCGTTCATGCCGATGGGTGCGCCGCAGATGTCGCAGGTGATGATTGTCGTTTTCATCCATCTACCTCGATTCCCAGCTCACGCAGAAGTCGCTCCTCGCGGCAATGCTCTGGTTCGGACTTGTCGTAGAGTGGACACAAGTTCTCGCATCCATAGTTCTCGCTGCACCATTTCAGGCCGAGCGCCAGCTCCCGCAGCTTGGCGTTGTCGGTTCCCAGCTCCAACGTCTTGTCGAAGAGACGTGCGCCCTGCTCGCGCAGCTTTGCGTTCTCTGCCTTGAGCCGCGCAATCTGCATCGTCTTGTCGTTGGCCTCCATCGCCAGCACGGTTATCACGTCGCTCATTCGACCACCCCCAGCTCGCGCATGTCGTCGCGCTCGCGCTCGCTCGCCGCGTACCACGCAATGGGCGTCATGTAGTCCACCAGCTCATGCAGCTTGGCGTTCTCCGCCCTCGCGTCCTCTAGGTCGCTCTCGCGGTTGGCGATCATGTCGCACAGGCAGCGCCGTGCCACGCTCTCGGTGTCGTAGTACAGCGCGTCGCTGCGGCGCGCCCTCTCCGTCGGCGTCACTGCGCCCTCCTCTCCCGCGCCCACTTGTAGACCGTCCATGCCGTGCATCCGGCACGGCGCGCGCACTCCTCGGCGGTAAGCTCGCCGTCGATGAACCTGTCGGCCCACTCGTCGCGCTCTTGCTGCGCGAACTTCCTGCTCCGCACGGGAAACAGGTCACGCCTACGATGCGCCCACCACCTGACGGTGTTCGGGCTGTACCCCATCTCGCGCGCTATCTGCTTCACGGGCATGGCCCCCGCCCAAAGCTCGGCCATCCTGCGCAGCTCGCCCGTTGTCATGCGCACCACCCCTCAAGCACCAGGCCGCCTAGGGCAAGGAGCCAAAGCAGCGCCGCGAGGTTAAAGGCCACCAATGCTGGCGTCGGCACGCGGCTCATGACCGCGAGAAAGCAGAGCATCACGACGAAGAGCACGGTTGCGGCAATGTAGGGCCAGATCATCTTCCATCACCTTCCCGTGCTTCCGAAGCCGCCATCGCCACGCTCCGTCTCGTCGAGCGCATCCACGAGCTCGAATCCGCAGCACACGACCGGGACGATCAGGAT
>CACYTH010000015.1 GCA_902777325.1 uncultured Coriobacteriaceae bacterium | reverse complement strand
AATTGTTGCAGGATGCCTTGGTCAAAGGGGTTAAAGAGGTAGAAGTCGGTGTAGGGGGAGAGGTCGAGATCGAGCACACTCCCCGCAATGACCTGCAGCTGGGCATATCTGGCCGTCCAGGCCTGCGCCTGCGTCGCCAGCTGCGGGTCGAGTTCGATGCCCGTCGCCTTGCCAGGCAGCCCCTCGCGTACAAAGTGGGCCAGCACGCGTCCACCACCACACCCCACGTCTAGCAGATGGGACCGCTCGCTCAGATCGTAGTGCGCAAACAGCTCGCCGAGCACGTAGTAGGGGGTGGGTGTGGGGTCGTGCGCGCCTTGCTGTGCCAGCCGCGTCTCGGCCTCTGGATCGAGCGGCTGTCCGCAAATGGCGGCATCTATCTGTGCTTCCCAGGCAAGGAAGTTGGTGAGGTTGCGTATGGGGCCTATCGGCTGTGCAGGCATGGACGCTCCCAGGAGTGACGGGTGGTGCCGCCCATTCTAGCCCACCCGTCACGGCAGTTGGCTACTCCCAGTCCTGCAGGTCCTCGGGCTCGATGGTGCCCAGGATCTCCCTGCTCTCGCTTGCCCCCTCGATGCCGGCCACGCGCACGGCGTGGTTGGCAATGGCGCGCTCCATCAGGTTGCGCACGTCGCGGGCGTTGGCGAAGTTCTCCGGCTTGTGCGCGACGCGGTACTTGATGAGCTCCCATGCGCGCTTCTCGGCGGCCTCCGACAGGCGGTACTCCTGCTTGTCCAAATTGCGCTGGAGGATGGCCAGCAGCTGGTCGGCGGAGTAGTCCTCAAAGCGGATCATGTTGGCAAAGCGCGACCGCAGGCCGGGGTTGGAGTCCAAGAACTGCTCCATGAGGTTGGTGTAGCCGGCCACGATGACCACGAGGTCATCGCGGTGGTCCTCCATGGCCTTGAGCAGCGTGTCCACGGCCTCCTGGCCAAAGTCGCCCTCGCTCTTGTGCACGGTGAGCGCGTACGCCTCGTCGATGAACAGCATCCCGCCGAGTGCCTCGTCGATGACCTCCGCCGTGCGCGTGGCGGTCTGCCCGATGTAGCCGCGAACGAGCCCCGAGCGGTCCACCTCCACGAGCTGGCCCGTGCGCAGCACGCCGAGCGCCTTGTAGATGCGCGCGAGCAGGCGCGCGACAGTGGTCTTGCCGGTGCCGGGATTGCCGAGAAACACCATGTGCTTGGAGATGTCGGTGGCCTTCATGCCCTGCGCCTGGCGCATGCGCTGCACCTGGATGAGGTTGACGAGCATGTTGACCTGCCGCTTTACGGCGTCGAGCCCCACAAGCTCGGAGAGCTCGGCCAGCGCGGCCTCAAGGTCGTCGGTCTCCTCGGGCACGGACGCGTCGCTCGTGCCAGCGGGCTCCACGATGCGGTAGGACTTCTGCGAGGCAGGGCGCCACACGGCGTACTCGCGCAGCATCTGCTCCATCTTCTCGAGGTACGTGGTCAGGCGCTGCGCACCCGCGCTGTTGGGACCGGGCGCGGCCTGCGTGAGCACGGCCTTGCCAAAGACCTTGAACGCGTCGTAGATGAGCATGGACGACTGGCCTTTGTAGGGGTCGGGCTTGAGCTTTTGGCCCGCGTCCGCGAGCACGGCGTACTTGAGCGACTGCGGGATGCCCTGGTCGGGCATGGCCGCCGAACCGTGGCGGCTGCGAATGCCGACGATGACGGGCGCGTCGGCGTCGAAGCCCAGCGTGGTGCGGATGAACTCGAGCTCCTCCGCGGAGACCGTGCCGTCGGCGTCGGCGACGTAGGCGCCAAAGCGCGCGAGGCAGCTCTGCAACTGGGAGGCGAGGTTGCGGCCCTCGGTGCGGCAGCTGCCCACGTCCGCGCGCACGAGTGCGTCGCAGATCTCGGTGGTCTTGTCGAGCAGCGCTTGGAGGTCGAGCTGGTCCATGAGCGGCCTTTCTGCCGTGCGGAAATCCAGCGTTATGGTACAACCTCGGCGTCCGGCCGATGGTGGAGGATGTGTTATCGGGCCGCCACACGTGTAGGATGGTTGGGTGTCACATCCGGGGCGCGGGCCCCGCGGCTACGAAAGGAATTCCCATGATCAAAGAGCTGGTCAAGGACGAGGCCATCCTCTCGCAGGTGTGCGAGAAGGCCACGCCCGCTGACGCGGACATCGCACAGGACCTGATCGACACGGCCTCCTCGCTCGAGGACTGCTCCTGCCTGGCCGCAAACCAGATTGGCGTGACCAAGGCGGTCGTCGTTTACTTTGACGATGACGAGGAGGCGCACGTGCTGTACAACCCCAAGGTGCTCATGGGCATCCGCCCGTCGCGCACCGTCGAGGGCTGCATGACGCGCGACGAGTACTCCAAGGTCACGCGCTACGCCAAGATCAAGGTGTCGTATGACGAGCTGGTGGACGGCGAGTTTGTCGCGCGCCGCCGCGACTACACCGGTTGGATCGCGCAGATGATCCAGCACATGTGCGACCACTGCAAGGGCAAGCTGGTCTAGTGGCACTGTCCGACCTGGAGCTGCCCGAGGGCCTTGAGCTGCGCCGCGACGAGCGGGGGCTGGCGTTGGCGGGCGATGGCATGGAGCTGCGCGGAGACTTTGCGCACCTGCTGCCGCGCCTGCGCCAGGACCGCTTGCATCGCGAGCTCTTGGTGCGCGCCGCGCGCGTTCGCGGGGTGGAGGCGCCGACGGCGGTGGATGCAACGGCTGGCCTCGGCGAGGATGCGCTGCTTTTGGCGGCTGCCGGCTTTGAGGTGACACTCTGCGAGCGTGACCCGGTGATTGCGGCGCTGCTCGCGGATGCGCTTGCCCGCGTGCAGGAGGACGAGCGCCTGGCCGAGGTCGCCGGGCGCATGCAACTGGTGGAGGGCGATGCAAAGGAGACGCTGGCATCGCTCGACGAGGCTCCTGACGTGGTATTTCTCGACCCGATGTTTCCCGAGCGCCGCCGGCGGGCATCTACCAACAAGAAACTGCAGCTCTTCCAGCGCCTGGAGCGCCCCTGTGAGGACGAGGAGGCGCTCATGGCCGCCGCGCTTGCCGCGCGCCCGCGCAAGGTGGTGGTCAAGCGGCCGCTCAAGGGGCCCTACCTGGCGGGTGTCAAGCCGAGCAGCTCGCTGGCGGGCAAGGTGGTCCGCTACGACGTGATCGTGCCGCCGCAAAATCCAGCGTAGACGCCCCGGGGCAGGGGACGGGTTAGTGGGACAGGGTGGGACTAGTGGGACAGGGGACGTGCCTGGCGTCCCACCCTGCGAAGCATGAGTGGGACACCAGGCACGTCCCCTGTCCCACTAGTCCCACCCTGTCCCACTAACCCGTCCCCTGCCCCGGGGCGATATAGATTACCGGGTACCTCAAACTCGAAAATCTGAAAACGAATCCTGGGATTTTGTTCTCGGACTAACGAGTTTGAGGTACCCGGTTAAGTACACAACCCTAGTTTGGGCTCCGGATCTTAGTGGTGGAAGAGCCTCATGCCGGTGAAGGCCATCGCGATACCGTATTTGTCTGCGGTTTCGATCACGTTGTCGTCACGAATGGAGCCGCCGGGCTCGGCGATGTACTCGACGCCGGACTTGTGGGCGCGCTCGACGTTGTCGCCAAACGGGAAGAACGCGTCGGAGCCCACGGTCACGCCGGTCTGCGTGGCAATCCACTCGGCCTTCTCCTCGCGGGTCAGCACCTCGGGCTTCTCGGCAAACCACTTCTGCCACTCGCCCTCGGCCAGCACGTCGTCGTGCTCCTCGGAGATGTAGACGTCAATGGCGTTGTCGCGGTTGGCGCGACGGATGCCATCCACAAACTTGAGGCCAAGCACCTTGGGGTGCTGGCGCAGGTACCAGGTGTCGGCCTTGTTGCCGGCGAGGCGGCAGGTGTCGGCCTTGTTGCCGGCGAGGCGGGTGCAGTGCACGCGGCTCTGCTGGCCGGCGCCGACGCCGATGGCCTGGCCGTCCTTGACGTAGCACACGGAGTTGGACTGCGTGTACTTGAGGGTGATCAGCGAGATGATCATGTCGCGGATGGCGCTCTCGGGAACGTCCTTGCGCTTGGTCACAAAGTTGCTGACCAGCTCGGCGTCCACCTTGTAGTTGTTGTGGCCCTGCTCGAAGGTGATGCCAAAGACGTCCTTGGTCTCGATGGGGGCGCACTCGTAGGTGGGGTCGATCTCCACCACGTTGTAGTTGCCGCCCTTCTTCTGGGCGAGAGCGATGATGCCGTCGGAGACCTCGGGCTTGAGGTAGGTGGCGGTGTCGGCGTCGCAGATGTCGGAGAGGGCGGCCCAGTCGCCGTAGCTGCTCATGCGGTCGGCGCCGCGGGCGCGGATGTAGGCGCAGGCGATGGGGGAGGGGTCGGGCAGGTTGTCGCCGACAAAGTAGATCTGGCGGTCGATGTCGGAGAGCGGCGTGCCCACGGCGGCGCCGGCGGGGCTCACATGCTTGAAGGAGGCGGCGCAGGGAAGGCCGGTGGCCTCCTTGAGGTCGCGCACCAGCTGCCAGCTGTTGAGCGCGTCGAGGAAGTTGATGAAGCCGGGCTTGCCCTGCAGCACCTTGATGGGCAGGTCAGAGCCGTCCTTCATAAAGATGCGGGAGGGCTTCTGGTTGGGGTTCATGCCGTACTTGAGCTCGAGCTCGTTCATGGTGTTCTCCTCACGTGTAGGGACGCTGTGGCGCAGGGCGCGTTAGTCACCCAGGTGCTTGTTGTAGATCTTCACGTCGCCGGCGACGTTGGTGTAGAGGCTGATCTTGTTGTCCTCGTTGAGGGCGGCCCAGACCTCGTCGGGGGTGGGCAGCTTGACCTCGATGGGCTCGCCGGTAAAGGTGGGCAGCGGGTTGCCGTCGCCGTCGTAGGTGGACAGGAAGTAGCCCACGCCCTCGTCGGCGCCCTCGTAGCAGAAGAACTCGCGCAGGCAGCGGCCGCTGGCCTGGTGCTTGAGGATGGAGAGCTCGAAGGCGCCGCCCTCATGCAGGATGGCGGAGATGCGCGGGGTGAAGTTGGGGTCGTCCGGCTCGAACTCGCGCAGCATGCAGCCCTTGATGAAGTCGCCCTGCTCGACGATGGTGTCGGTCTGGTCGCCGTTGGTCACCACGAGGTCGGAGCCCATGGTGCGCACGGGGTGGTAGATGATGAGGCTCGGGTCCTCCACCAGCTCGGGCTGGTGCGCCTCGGTGCGGATGCCGTCCTCGGTCTCCACAAAGATGCGGTTGCGGCTGTTGAAGCTGCGTCCCATGATCCAGTAGTACACCACGCCCTGACCGACGACGAGGCCACGGCCGGGGTAGGGGTTGCTGCGGAGCAGCTCGATCAGGTCTTGCATCGTACGTCCTTTCACGGTTCGGGCCTGCCTCGACAAAACAAAAGGCAAGCCACCCTCCTTGCGAGATTGGCTTGCCCAGACGGTCGGCATATGCAGGCGTTGCTCCACCGTGGTGAACCACGATCATCCGTCAGTCACAACGCAAGGTTACGGTAGCACGTCAAGCGCCCAAACGGGCGGTTCCCGACAGGAAGCACATCAGCTTGTGGTCGTCGGGTGGAGGCGACGTCGGTCGTGCTACTCCCAGGTCTTCCAGACGTCGGGGGCATAGCCCACGGTCGCCTGGCGACCGTTGCGCACGATGGGCTGGCGCAGCACCTGCTGGTTTTCGAGCAGCTTGTCGAGCAGCATGCTCTCGGGCGTGTGCTGCAGAAGGGCTACGGCGTAGGAGTCCTTGGCCTTCTCGTCGATGAGCGCGGCGAGGCCGCCTGTCGCTTGGGCCACCGAGCGCAGCTCGCCCTTGGAGATTTCCTTCTCGGCGAGGTTGACGTACTGGAACCTGATGCGGCGCTCCTTGAACCAGCGCTCGGCCTTGCGGGTATCACTGCTCTTCTTGGTACCAAAGATCTGGATGTTCATGGTGGGCCTCACTCTCCTGTGCTGCCAAAGGCGTTGAACCAGGCGCGCTCTGCGAAGGGCGCCTTGGCAGGGCCGCGCACCGTGCGGTCGGGCTTGCCCACGGGCAGGTAGCACACGAGGTCGTAGCCCTCGGGCACGCCCAGCTCCTGCGCCATACGGTCGCAGATGCGGTCGTCGTCGGTGATGTGGCCCTCGTACCAGCAGCTCGCGTAGCCCAGCGCCGTGATGGCCAACAGCATGTTCTCGATGGCGGCGGAGTAGTCCTGCACGGCAAAGCACTTGTCGCGGTAGGCGTTGACGCGCTGGGTAAGCACGCAGATGGCTGCGGGCGCGTTCTCGCGCTTGAGGGGTGGGTGGATGAGCGCGCGCACGCGCTCCAGCACCTCGGGGTCGTCGATGGCAACGAGCGAGGTGGTCTGCTTGTTGCAGCCAGAGGGTGCTGCCAGGCCCGCCTCCATGATGCGCACAAGATCCTCGCGCGGGACCAGGTCGCTCAGGTAGGGCCCGCGGTAGCTGTGCCGGTCGGCTATTGCCTGGAGAGTGTCCATGGGTGCTCCTCGTCGGGCGCTTGGCGCTGTTGTCAGTGGTTCCATCTTATTCTTTTCCGGAGGCGGAGGCGAAAAAGCGCGCGTTGGCCCCTGATGGATGGTCCCCGCACGGCTCTATTCACTCACATGCGCTCGCAACGCGTGTCAGGCGCTTCTTCTTGAAGCACCAAAGGGGGTAGCCTGAAGAAAATGGGCGATTTGGCAATATCGGGTTTGCCCATGTGCGTCAGGGGGACTCTGGCGCGCTTTAGGCTCTTCGCTGACCTGCGGTTTTGCATGCATAAATCAAGCTTGAAAGTGCATACTAGAGATAGATTGCCATATCGCCGTTTTTCTTCAGGTTCGGCGGCCTAGAGCTTTCGCGCAAGCGTTACGAGCGCGCCGCGCGGTCCCTCGGTGCGCTCGCCGGTAGGCGCGTAGCCCTGCGCCTGCCAGAACGCGATGCCCTCCCGGTCGCGCTCGGGCAACTGCAGAGACACGCGCTTGAAGCCCTGTGCCTCCAGCGCCGCACGCAGGTCGGCCACCAGCTGCGACCCAATGCCCTGCCGCTGCATGTCGGCCGCGACCATAAACCAGCCCACAAACGCCTCGGCCTCGCTCGGCCATCCGCAGACCAGGTCCGTCACCGCCACAAGGTAGCCGTCCTCGTCGTAGAAGCCGACAAAGTGCTTTGCCTGTGGCTCTGCCCCCTCGGGCAGCCGCGCGATGAGCGCGGTAAGGTTGGCCTTGGTCGGGCGTTCTCCCAGGTAGCGGTAGTAAACGCGGTTGGACCGCGCGAGCGCGAACACCTCGGGCAAATCCTCGCTGCCAAGCGCGCGCACCTCGAAGGCAGAGGAGAGCGTCTGCACGTCCAGCCCACCCTCGGCCGTCGTCTGCTCGTTTGCGATGACCTGGCGGAACTGCGTCTCGTACAGCTCGCGGTACACGCCGTCTGCGGCCAGCAACTCGGCATGGGTGCCCTGCTCGGCAATGATGCCGCCCTTGACCACCAGGATGCGGTCGGCCTTGAGGATGGTGGACAGCCGGTGCGCGATGACGATGCTCGTGCGTCCCACCATCAGCTGCTCGAGGGCCTCCTGGATGGCGTTCTCAGAGATGGAATCCAGTGCACTGGTGGCCTCGTCAAGAATCAGGATCTTGGGATCCTTGAGCACCACGCGCGCAAGCGAAAGGCGCTGCTTCTCGCCGCCGGAGAGCTTGAGGCCTCGGTTGCCCACCTCGGTCTGGTAACCGTCGGGCTGGTTGGAGATGAACTCGTGGATGTTCGCGATGCGGCAGGCCTGCTCGATCTCCTCCATGGTGGCCTCGGGCTTTGCGTAACGCAGGTTGTCGAGGATGGTCCCGTTGAAGAGGTAGGCCTCCTGCGTGACCACGCCCACGCATTGCCGCAGGTAGGTGAGGTCAAAGTCGCGTACGTCCACGCCAGCGACGCTCACCGAGCCGCGCCGCACGTCGTAGAGGCGCGGGATGAGGTTGACCACCGTGGACTTGCCCGAGCCGGATGGGCCGACGATGGCGTACATCTCACCGCCGGGCACCGTGAAGCTGACGTCGGAAAGCACGAGGTCGTCGGTGTCGTCGTAGCCAAAGGCCACGTGCTCGTAGACGATCTGGGCCATCTCGCAGTCGGGCTTGGCGCCGTCTGCGGGGCTGACGATGGTGCTCTTGCGGTCCAGGTAGTCAAAGATGCGGCTGAACATGGCAAGCGAGCGCGTGAAGCTCACCTGCAGGTTGAGCAGGCTCTCCACGGGGCGGTACAGGCGGTTGACGAGCGTGACCGTGGCGGTGATGGTGCCCACCGACAGGTTGGGGTCAAGCTGCCGGATGATGAGAAGACCGCCGGCAAAGTAGATCAGCAGCGGCCCGAGCTGCGTGAACATGCCCATGACCACGCGGAACCACGAGCCGGAGCGCTGCTCTTTGAGCGAGATGGCCGTGACCTCCTCGTTAACGCCTACAAAGCGCTGGTACTCGCGCTCCTCCGCGGTGAACATCTTCATGAGCAGCGACCCCGAGACCGAGAGCGTCTCGTTGATCAGCTGGTTCATCTCGTCGTTTTTGGCCTGGGACTCCTGCACCAGCTTGAGGCGCACCCTGCCGGCGCTGCGCGTGGGAAAGATGAGCAGCGGTAGCACGAGCAGGCCCACCACCGCAAGCTTGGGGCTCATGGAGAAGAGCGCGACCAGCGTGGTGACCACCACGGCCACGTTGCTCACGATCTGGGTGAGCGTGCCGCTGATGACCGAGCTCACGCCCGAGATGTCGGTGTTCATGCGGGTGACGATGTCGCCCTGCTTCTCGGTGGTGAAAAACGCATGAGGCATGTGCTGGAGATGCTGGTACATCTCGTTTTTCATGTCAAAGATGATGCGCTGCGAGATCCAGGAGTTGATGTAGTTCTCCAGCACGCCCACGAGCTGGCTGGCCAGCATGGCGGCAAGCGCGGTAAACAGCAGGCGGATGAGCAGGGCGAGGTCATTGCCCACAAGCGCCTGGTCAACGATGCGCCCGGTGATGATGGAGGGGAGCAGCCCCACCACGGAGCTAACCAGGATGGCGACAAAGACCATCGCAAACTGCAGCCAATAGGGCTTGAGGTAGCCCAAGATGCGCAGGAGCAGCTCCTTGGTCACCTTGGGAGCGTTTGCCTTCTCCTCCTCGGTCAAGAACTGGTGTCCTCGCATGGTGCCTGGTCCGGGCATGGCCGCTCCTCTGTCACGGGTTTTGGCCATTCTACCAGCGGTTTGTTACAAGATGGCGCACATGGTGGCAGATTTGCCCTCTCAGATTCTGCGTGCTATGACGCAGTCGAACCGTGCTACCAGCCGAAGTCGGCAAGGCAGAGGTCGACGTCCTCGGCAAAGGTCCCGAGCTCGATGCCCGCGTCCTGCGCCTTGTGCGCGTCCAGGCGAAAGTCGCGGAAGCGGTCTGCGTAGCGCTCGGTGTCGGGCAGGATGAGTCGCTCGATGTCGGCCGCGCTCGCCCCCAGGCGACGGGCCACCATCTGTGCGCTCTCGAAAGTGGTGAGCGTGTTCGCGCTGGCAAAGTGATAGAGGCCGCTCGGCAGGTCGCAGACCTGCGCAAACTGCGAGGCAAGGCGCTGGGCGTAGGTCATGCAGCGTCGCTCGTTGCATGTGAACTTGGTGGGCTTGCCCGTGCGCAGCGCCTGCAGCACGTTGCCGAGAATGCCGGGTGAGGGCTTGACGCCGGGCAGCGCCATGCCAAACATCCACGAGAGACGGACGGTCACGTAGTCGTCCAGGCTCGCGTGCATCCAAGCGTCGACGGCTGCCTTCTGCTGGCCATAGCGGGTGACGCTGCAGGGCTCGGTGGCTTCGTCGAAGGGGCCGGGGCACGCAAGCCCGTTGAAGACCTGCTCGGTGGAGATGAAGACCATCCGCTTGCCGGTGGCCTGGCAGGCACGGCCGATGGCGATGGCGGAGTCACGGTTGATGAGGTCCGTGCCAGCGGGATCGTTCTCGCAGGCTGCCGTCGTCGCGTTGGCCGCGGTGTGGAAGACGAGGTCGGCCCCAAGCGAGGAGAAGAAGCGCTCCACCTCGTCGGGGTGGCCGTAGTCCACATCCGCCCTGCTCACGGGCACAAACTCAAAGCGACCGCGGTTGTACAGCTGCACAAGGCTGGCGAGGTATCCGGTGGCTCCGGTGATGGCGACGCGCTGCATGCTAAGCCTCCTCTGGCGTGTCTGGTGTACGGACGCTGCGCAGGACACGGCAGGTACCGCTGATGGTGTAGGTGCTGGCAGCGGCGGGGACAAGGCATGAGTCCGTGTAGCCAAGCTCGACCGAGCCGTTCGTGGTTGAAACTCGGGCGGCGCCGCCGACGCAGGTGATGACGGCGTAGCGCCTGTCGCAGCGGAAGCTCTGGCTACCGTCCACGTCGAGTACGAAGCTCTTGAAGAAGCCCGCGTCCACACCGAGGCGTTCGCGTGGCTGCGCCTGCTCGCCATAGGTACCCATGTGCGTAACACTGGGGCGATTGCCGGTCTTGAGCACGTCAAAGGCCTTGTCTACGTGCAGCTGGCGGCCGCGTCCCCAGTCGCAGATGCGGTATGTGGTGTTGCCGAGGCTGCCAACCTCCACGGCAAAGATGCCCTTGCCCAGCGCATGCATGGTCCCCTCGGGGATAAGGACAAAGTCACCTTCTTGCACGGCAATGCGCTGTCCAAAGCGCACGGCGATGCTGTCGTCTGTGGCTGCGTCACGCAGGGCGCTCACGTCGTCGGTGCCGCAGCCGCCGATAAGCGTGGCGCCGGGTTCGGCCGCAAGGATGTACCACGACTCCACCTTACCGTGGTCGCCCTCGGCTGCCTGGGCATAGGCCTCGGGCGGGTGTACCTGCACGGAGAGGGTCTCGGCGGCGTCCATGGTGGTTATCTGCAACGGAGCATCGTCGGGCACGTCGCCGAGCAGCTCGTCACGGTGGGCCGCGATGGCTTCGGCGAGCGTGCAACCTGCGTAAGGCCCGTTTCGCACGACGCCCATGGTGCTCGGGTGGGCCGAGACGTCAAACGACTCGCCGTGATTGTCTTCCGACGTCCAAGCGATTCCGCGCGCCTGCGCAATGCGCGGGCCGCCCCAGACGGGGGAGACGTAATAGGGCTTGAGAAGCAGCGGCTCCACGGAGAGGCCCCTTTCTCCGTGCTAAAGCTCGATGGTGTCCGTGCCGGCCTGCTCCATGCGCGTGGCCAGCTCCTCGATGATGGCCACGCCGGCCGAGGTTCCGATGCGTCTGGCGCCGGCGCGCACCATGTCAAGGAAGCTGTCGGCGTTGCGGATACCGCCGGCGGCCTTGACCAGCACCTCGTCGCCCACGTGCTCGTGCATGAGGGCCACGTCCTCCACCGTCGCCCCGCCGGCGCCAAAGCCGGTCGAGGTCTTGACAAAGGTGGGGCGCACCTCGCGGGCAATCTCGCAGAGGCGGATCTTCTCGTCACGCGTGAGATAGCAGTTCTCGAAGATCACCTTGGAGGGCACGCCCGCCTCGTCGCAGACGGCCACGATCTGGCGCATCTCGTCGGTCACATAATCCCAGTTGCCCTGCTTGACCTCGGTGACGTTGACCACGTAGTCGATCTCGTTGGCACCGTTTGCCAGGGCATCGCGCGTCTCGAAGACCTTGGCAGCAATCGAGGTCTGGCCAAGCGGGAAGGCGATGGCGGCCCCGGTGTCGATGTCGGTGCCGGCCAGCTGCTCGGAGCAAAAGCGCGACTGCACCTGGTTGATGGCCACCATCTTGAAGTGGTAGCGCTTGGCCTCGTCGCAGAGACGGGCCATGTCGGCCTCGGTGGCATCGGCATGCAGGTTGGTGTGGTCGATGAGGCGGGCGAAGTCGTCAAGGGTCCAAGTGCTCATAGCATCTCCTTTGCTGCGGCGTGACACACTTGCTCCCACGGAGTTTGTGTGTCACTAGATCTCACGAATCTCGCGCGTGCGCCACTCGCGCGGGGTGAAGCCCGTGGCGCTCTTGAAGGCGGTCTGCAGATGGCTCTGCGACGAGAAGCCCGTGCGGTAGGCAATCTGCGCGACGTCGTAGTCGGTGGTGTCGAGCAGACGTCGCGCGCGCTCGACGCGCACGCGCCGCACGTAGGCGCCAAAGGTCTCGCCCGTCTCGTTCTTGAAGCGCGTGCAGAGGGTCTTGCGGCTCACGCCCAGCGCGCCGGCCACCGACTCGCCGTCAAGCGGCTGCACGAGGTGGCTGCGCACGTAGTTCATGGCGTGGTGGGAGAGGGGGTGCATGCGCGCCTCGCCCTCGTTGCGCACGCACTTGGTCAGCTCGAGCATCATCGGCAGCATGAGGTAGTGCACGACCTCCTCGTTGCTGGTCTCGTTTGCCAGACGAATGTAGTGCTGGGTGATGGCGTAGGAGCGCACGGCGGGAAGTCCCCCGCGCCGCGCCGCCTCGATGCAGTGGCTTGCGAGAAACGCGACAGCTGAGCGTCCCTGCAGGAGCGGGTCGTTGGAGGTCTTGGGCTCCATGAGCGGCAGGTTGGTGCGGATGAAGTGCAGGAGTCCCTCGGTGTCGCCGAGGGTAATGTAGGAGGCAAAGCCCTCGTACTGCTCCGAGATCTCGCGGGCAGAGACGTCAGTGTTCACGGCAATGAACTGCATGTTCTTGGAATAGGTGACGATCTGCGACAAGTCGTCCTCAGTGGCGCCCTTGTTGACGTAGCTGATAGCGTCAATCATCTCCTCCTCGGTGAGAAGGGTGGGCATGCTCTGCTCGGCCTCTATGTCGTCCACGCTCCCTCCATATACACAAGTTGCACACAAATCAGTAAAAAGTCGTTACAGCGTTGGTATCTCAGAACTGTAATCGACTTCATACTTTGTTCACAGTTGGCAATTTGCCGTGCAAATGCACAAAGGTGCAGGTAGGTAGCCATTTTTTGTACGGCAAATGAACGAAAAAGACCGTTCTTGACTCTGTGAACGGTCGATAAACGATATCAGAGAGGGGCTTGGTCACATGCGTTATCTGCTTCTGGTCAGTCACGGCACGATGGCTCCCGGCGTGCACAGCGTCATCCGCATGCTCTTGGGCGATCGCGACAACGTGCTCAGCTACTCGATGGAGGACGGTGTCTCCGCAGACACCTTCGTTGAGAACCTCCGCGAGGTGATCGCGCCCATCACCGCCGACGACTCCGTCGTCGTCCTCGGCGACATCATCGGCGGCTCGCCCCTCACCAACACCCTCAACACGCTTACCGAGCGTGGGCTGCTCGCCAAGACCATCGCATTTGGTGGCCTGAGCCTGCCCATGGCAATCAGCGCCCTCATGGCCATCGAGGACGAGCTCGATGACTCCACCCTTGTCAGCAACGTGATCAGCGAGGCAAGGGAGGGAGCCCGTCAGGTTGAGCTCGCCTTCGACGACGACGAGGACGAAGAGGATCTGTAGGTAACAAGGCCAGCTAGGAAGGGCTGACCGTAACAAAAGAGGGGATGGAACCATGATTTCATTCGTACGCATCGACGACCGCATGATCCACGGCCAGACTGTCACCCGTTGGAGCATCGAGTATCCCTGCGACGGCATCATCGCCGTTAACGACGTTGCCGCCAGCAACCCCGTCCTCAAGGCTGCCTACAAGGGCGCCGCTCCCGACAAGAAGATCTTCGTCTGGACCATGGACCACTTCAAGGAGAGCGCCGAGAAGGTTCTCGCCAGCAAGACCAAGTACTTCCTCATCACCAAGAACCCGCTCGACATGAAGGAGATCCTTGTTGACTTCGGCTTCAAGCCCTCCGATGTCAAGCGCGTCATCGTCGGTCCCTGCAACGACCGTCCCGGCACCGTCAAGCTGGGCAACAACCAGTCGATCACCGCTGAGGAGGCTCAGGCCTTCGAGGACATGACCAAGGCTGGCTACACCGTCGAGTTCGCTCTCGTCAAGGAGACCTCGATCGGCGAGTGGCCCAAGTTCCGCGGTCAGTTCGACGTTAAGTAAGTCGCTTTTAGGCACCAACACCCATGGGAGTAGCTGGCAGGCGTACCCATGGGTGAGGCAAATAGCCCGCAAGGGCCATCAGTAGAAAGTGTAAACGGTTAGGAGGAGTTCATGGGAATTTCCATGTTCCAGGCCATCCTGCTTGGCCTGTTCGCCTGCTTGGCATCCCTGCCTGGCATGGGCGGCACCACGGTCGGTAACTACACGCTCGGTCGTCCTCTCGTAGGCGGTCTGTTCGTCGGCCTCATCCTGGGCGACATCCAGACTGGCATCATCGTGGGCGCTGCCATCCAGCTCGTCTACATCGCGCTGGTCACCCCCGGCGGCACCGTCTCCGCTGACGTTCGTGCCGTCACCTACATCGGCATCCCCCTGGCCATCCTGGCCATCCGCGCTCAGGGCCTCGATCCCAACTCTGAGGCCGCCGCTGGTCTCGCCGCCTCCCTCGGCGCTGCCGTCGGTACGCTCGGCACCGTTCTGTTCTATGGCACTGCTACCCTCAACCTCGTGTGGCAGGGCATTGGCTGGAAGGCCATGGACGGCGGTAACTGGGCAACCATCAAGAAGACCATCCCGATGGTCGACTTCGTGCTGCCCTGGATCAGCCACATCGCATTCTCCTTCATCCCCACCGTGGTCATCTGCCTCGCCGGTGAGTCGATGGTCGGCCTGATGAAGGACTACCTGCCCATGGACGGCGTTGCCATGAAGACCCTGTTCACGGTCGGCTCGCTGCTTCCCGCAGTCGGTATCGCAATTCTGTGCAAGCAGGTCATCCAGAAGCCGCTCGACTGGGTCACCTTCGCCTTCGGCTTCATTCTGGCTGCAGTCATGGGCTGCAACCTCATCTGCTCGGCTGTCATCGCCGTGTTCTTCGCTCTGATCAACTTCAAGATCGAGCAGCTCAAGCTCGCCCGTCCCGCCGTCGCTGCCGCTGGTGCAGCCTTCGACGATGAGGAAGAGGAGGACATCTAATTATGGCTGAGAAGAAAGTCTCCGCTGCAGCGCGCAAGAGCGCGTTCCTTCGCTGGATTTACGGTAACCTCACCTGCTTCTCGCAGGAGCACATGCAGACCTTCGGCTACCTTGCCGCCATGCTGCCCGTCGTGGACGAGCTGTATGACAACGACGAGGACAAGGTCAAGTACCTCAGCACCTATCGCACCTTCTTCAACACCGAGCCCCAGATCGGCACCATGGTTGTCGGCCTGACCGTCGGTCTTGAGGAGGCCCGCGCCAACGGTGAGCCCCTGGACGACGACACCATCAACGGCATCCGCGCCGGTCTGATGGGCCCGCTCGCCGGCCTCGGCGACTCCATCATCGTCGGCACCTTCATCCCCATCCTGCTCGGCATCGCCCTTGGTCTCTCCACCGGCGGCAGCGTGCTTGGCCCCCTGTTCTACATCCTCGTGTGGAACCTGGCCATGTACTTCGGCATGAAGTTCGCCTTCGACCAGGGCTATGCGGTGGTTCCGCCGTCGAGGCCCTCGTCGGTCCGCAGTCCGCAGCTCTCCGTGACTCCATCGTCATGGTCGGCACCATGGTCATCGGCGCCGTTGCCGCTACCTGGATCAACATCACCACTGCCCTGAGCTTCCAGTTCTCCGCTGACAGCGGCCTGGTGCTCCAGGACACCCTCGACTCCATCTTCCCGAAGTTCCTCAACATCTTCTTCGTGTGGCTGTGCTGGTATCTCATGACCAAGCGCAAGATGTCGCCGACCGTCGTCATGGGCCTGCTCGTGGTCGTTGCTCTCGTGGGCGTTCTGCTCGGCTTCTTCGACCCGGGTCTGTCCTACTAGTAACTCTCGGACGGAGTAGACGAGATGGGTTTGCGCGACATGTTCCGCCGTGGGCAAGACGGTCCCACCCTGTACCGTCGTGCCTGGACTGAGTCAGACGACCCAGTGGTGGCGGAGGCGCGTGCCCAGACGCTGGCAATCCAGCGCCTCGAAGTCTGGCTTCGACTCGTCTACTCCGCTCTTGCGCTTGCCGCGCTCCTCGGCTATTGGGGTTTTGCCGAAGGCGGAGGACTGGTGCCCGGCGTGCTGGGCATCGTGCTAGGAGTGCTGGCGTTTGTCTGTGTGATCGTGCTCAGAACGGGCATCTCGCACGGGCGGGCCAATGTTCAGGCCATGCTGGCCGAGCTCGAGAAGCGTAAGAGCGAAAAGACTCCTTCTTAGCGCTTGCTGGTGGTTTTAGCGGGCTACCTGCAATGCGCGGTTCCCTTCCCTCGCCCCATGCGGTCCCTCCCCGCATGGGGCGCCCTTTTATTCACAAAGAGGCAGGAGAGACCCCATGATTGACACTGATGGCATCAGAATCGTGTTTTCTGACGTCGACGGCACGTTTGTCGACGACGAGCACCATCCGATCCCCGAGAGTGGGGCCACCATCAGGGCCGTTGCCGATCGTGTGCCCATCTGCCTGGTTTCGGCACGCTCGCCCGAGGGGCTCTATCCCATCCAGCAGGCCCTGGGCTTTAGCGGGCCGCTTGCGTGCTACTCGGGCGCCTACGTGCTGGACGAGGAGGGCAACGAGCTCTTTAGCAGCACGATTCCCCTGGATGATGCGCTGGAGATAAAGGCGTACCTCGAGCGCGAGCTGCCGCACATCACGGTGGGCACCTATGGCTTCCACACGTGGATCGTGGACAGCCGCAGCGACCCGCGCATCATGCGCGAGGAGTACCTTGTCATGGCCTCGTCCAAGGCCAGCCGTAACCTGGCCGGCGAGTTTGGCGAGCGTGGCGTGCACAAGTTTCTGCTGATGGGCGAGCCGGCAGACATCCTCCAGGCGCAGCAGATGGTGTCGGAGCGCTTCCCGCACCTGACGGCCGTGCGCTCGAGTGACATCCTTTGCGAGGTCATGGCCGGCGACGTGAGCAAGAGCCGTGCGGTGCGGCTGCTTTGCGAGCACTACGGCGTGACGCCTGAGCAGGCTGTCGCCTTTGGCGACGGGCAAAACGACATTGACATGCTCAGTGCCGTCGAGCAGTCGTATGCCATGGCAAACGCCGAGCCTGAGGTCAAGCTGGCGGCAGCGCATGAGGTGCCGTGGACCAATGCCGAGAGCGGCGTGGCGCGCATGCTGGAGCAGCTGCTGCTTGGCTAGCTGGCACCAAAAACGGCTTATGAGAAGTGGACGGGCTCGCGCTTTGGGTGCGGGCCTGCTTGCGTATCTGCGGGTATCAAAATTGCAGCCAGCATGACCACAGATGGACTGCCGTCGAGCATGCCATGCCAGCGAGTTTCTCGTATAGTGGTGTGTGGACACAATACGCAAAGGAGGTCCGTCATGCCCAAGATCGTCATCACGGGAGGCCCCTGCGCCGGCAAGACCACGCTCATGGGTCTGCTGGCAGCCGCGTTTGTCGGGCGCGGGCGCGAGGTCGTGCTGGTAAACGAGTGCGCGACGGAGCTTCTGGCACAGGGCATCACGCCCGACAGCTGCGGCAGCGTGCTTGGGTTCCAGCGTCACGTGTTTGACCTGCAGCTGGAGAAGGAGGACCGTCTCTCCAGCATGTCCGATGACGCGGTGGTCCTGCTCGACCGAGGCCTCATGGACAACGCCGGCTACCTGCCCGACGACGAGCTCGACATGCTCCTGGCGGAGCGTGGCATGACCCGCGAGGACGCCTACGCGCGCTACGACGCGGTGGTGCACCTGGTGACGGCCGCCATCGGCGCGGAGACCTTCTTCTCCCACGAGACCAACGAGCATCGCCTTGAGGGCGTGGAGGAGGCCGTGCGCGTGGACCACGCGCTGCAGGCCGGCTGGGCTGGTCACCCCAACCTGCAGATCATCGACAACCAGGGTACCTTCCAGGACAAGCTGGACCGTGCCGTGGCCGCGGTTCTCGCCGCCACAAACACCAAGGCGTAGCTGCTGCTGAGCCTGCCGGTGGCCGCGCGCTGCCTCTGCCGTATCAGCGCCCCGCCACACACCCCGCACCTCATGCGCCTCCCCGACAAAGGTCGGGGAGGCGCGCTGTTTGAGCAGATAATGGACCCAATGCAGGCCCAGTTGTCAGACGAGTGAGAGGGGACTTCCATGCTGCATGAGATTACGTTTCCGTCGTCCAATGGCCGCGATCAGGTGACTGGCTGGATCTATGTCCCCGCCTGCGCGCCGACGGGCATCGTCCAGCTCATCCACGGCTTTGGCGAGCATTCGCGCAGGTACTTCCACCTCATCGTGGCGCTCATGGACGCCGGCTACATCGTGGCCGCCAACGACCACGTGGGTCATGGTGCCACGGCCATAGCCAACGACACCTGGGGCGACTGGGGTGACGCCGGTCCGCACACCATGATGGAAGACGAGAAGCTCTTCAAGGACTGCGTCACCGAGAAGTACCCCGACCTGCCGTACTACATGTTTGGCCACTCCATGGGCTCGATGATCGCGCGCGACTTCAGCGCCAAGTACGGCGACGAGCTGGACGGCGTCATCTACTGCGGCACGACGGGCGTGTTTGAGTCCACTGCCGAGGCCCGCGCAATGGCCGACGAGCTGGTGCAGGCCGGCAAGGCCCACGAGTCCGATCCCAGCGTGACCGCGGCGCTCTTCGGCTGGATGTTCGCGCGCTGCGAGGAGGGTGCCAAGCTGGGCAACGAGTGGATCTGCCACGACCCGTGGGTGCAGAAGGACCACGCCGAGGACCCGTTTGACGCGTTCACGCATCCCACGCACAACATCAGCATGCGCGACTTCATCGACATGATGCTGTGCATCGAGGGTACCGAGTGGGCCGAGAAGGTGCCCACCGACCTGCCCATCCTGCTCATCGCCGGCGACCAGGACCCGGTGGGCAACTACGGTGAGGGCGTCTACCAGGTGGCCAACTGGCTGCATGCCACCGGTCACGACGTGACCACGCAGCTGTGGAGCGGCTACCGTCACGAGATCCACAACTACGACGACATCAAGTTTGACGTCGAGGAGACCATCCTGGAGTGGCTGGACCTCAAGGCGTAGGTGCGGCACGGGCGCACGCCCGGTTACAGATGGTGCTGTTGGGCCGTCGGTGCTTGCCGGCGGCCCTTTTGCGTCGAGGGTTAACGTTTGACGAGCGATTGCCCCTTGGGCGTGTCAGGCGCGCCTGTCGCGGTATGATACGTGCCACATCACAAATGCACGCAAGAAGGAGTGAGGCATGAAGTCACCCCTGCGCTATCAGGCAACCGACGCGGATTGCGGCAAGACCTCGCTTGTCAATGCGTTCATGTACCTCTACGACCGCAGCGAGATCCCGCCCCAGGTGATCGACTACGTCACGCGTGTGACGGGCGACTGCAACCTTGCGGTCAACGGCTACTTCCGCGGGACGTCCATGCATTCGCTCGCCTTCATGGCAGCTTGGTGCAACGACTACCTGGTCAAGGCCGGGTTCCCCATCCACTGCCTGGCCATCCAGGGTGACCTCGTCTCCATGGACGAGGAGTCGCCGCTGGTACAGGGCCTGCGCACCGGTGCGGTTGCGGTGTGCGGCATTCGCCTGACCTACGACCACTACGTGCTGATGACGGGCATCGACGACGAGTCCGTGTACCTGTTTGACCCCTCCTACGAGGTCTATCCGCCCACGCGATTCCCCATACCGGACGAGGGTGTGCGGTGGGATGACGAGCATCCGTTCTCGTACAACCGCGTGGTCAGCAGGAGCGTGCTCGACGACCCCAACGCCGTGAGTTATTCGCTCGATGCCATGTCGGGACGTGACGCGGTGCTCATGTGGCGTACTGACGATGCGCCCGTGCGCTGGTATTCCGCCTGATCTCGCGAGTGACACAGTCGCTCCGTGGGAGTTTGTGTGTCACCCAGCGAGGTGACACACAAACTCCCACGGAGCGACTGTGTCATGTACGCTATTCACGTGCCCCTAAAGAGTGAGGAGAGTCGCGCATGAGGCAGCTGGTCGTCGGCATTCTGGCGCATGTCGACGCGGGAAAGACGACGCTAGCCGAGGCGATGCTCTACCAGGCGGGCACGATTCGCCATCTCGGGCGTGTGGACCACGGTAGCGCACACCTGGACACTGACGAGATGGAACGCCGGCGCGGAATCACGATCTTCTCCAACCAGGCGTCGCTTGTATGGGGCGAAACGCAGATTACGCTGGTGGATACCCCAGGGCACGTGGACTTCTCGGCAGAGGCCGAGCGGACGCTGCAGGCGCTTGACTGCGCGATTTTGGTGGTGGGCGCCAACGACGGCGTGCAGGGGCACACCAAGACCATGTGGCGGCTGCTTGAGCAGCGCGGGATTCCCACGTTTGTGTTTGTGAACAAGATGGACCTTGCGGGGGCTGACCAGGCACGCGTGCTGGCCGAGCTTAACGAGCGGCTGTCGGCGGGATGCGTGGACGTTACCAGCGGCTTCGGCGCGGACACGCTTGAGGCCATGGCGATGACCGACGAGGAGGCGCTCGACGAGTACCTGCTTGGCGGAGAGCTTGGGCCGGGCATGCGGCGCTCGCTGGTTGCTGCGCGCAAGGCGGTGCCGTGCGTGTTTGGCTCGGCGCTGCGGCTGCAGGGCGTGGAGACGCTGCTCGACCGGCTGGTTGAGCTCGCCGAGGAGCGCGCGTGGCCGGACGAGTTTGCCGCGCGCGTGTTCAAGGTGACGCATGGCGTGCGGGGCGAGCGGCTGGCGTGGCTCAAGGTGACCGGCGGCGAGCTGGTGGCGCGTAGCGTGCTGGAGGGCGTCTCGCGGGGAAAGCCGTGGCGCGAGAAGGTGGATCAGGTGCGCGTTTGTGCAGGTACGCGGCTTGAGATTGCGCCTTCTGCGGTTGCGGGGCAGCTGTGCGCGGTGACGGGGCTCACCCATGTGCTGCCGGGTGACGTGCTTGGCGCGGAGCCGGCGGGGGAGGGCCCGCGACTGATTCCGGTGCTGGCGTACCGCGTGGAGCCGCAGGGCTGTGACGTGCATGCGGTGCTGGCGGCGCTGCGCGAGCTGGCCGACGAGGACCCGTGCCTGGGCGTGGCGTGGAGCGAGCAGCTGCAGGAGGTGCGGCTGCGCCTGATGGGCGAGATTCAGCTTGAGGTGGTGCGCGAGACGCTGCGCGAGCGCTTTGGGCTTGACGTGGGCTTTGGCATGGCAGGCGTGCGGTATCTGGAGACCATCGACGCGCCGGCGATGGGCGTGGGGCACTTTGAGCCGCTGCGCCACTATGCGGAGGCGCACCTGCTGCTGGAGCCCCTGCCGCGGGGTGCGGGCGTGCAGTTTGGCAGCCGGTGTCCCGAGGATGACCTCGACCGCAACTGGCAGCGGCTGATTCTGACCAATGCGATGGAGCGCGAGCATGCGGGCGTGCTGACAGGCGTTCCTCTCACGGACGTGCGGATAACGCTGGTGGCTGGGCGTGCGCATCCCAAGCACACCGAGGGCGGCGACTTTAGGCAGGCGACGTACCGGGCCATCCGGCAGGGGCTGATGCTGGCGCGCGAGCAGGGTTCGTGCGTGCTGCTAGAGCCGTGGTACCGGTTTGCGCTGGAGGTGCCGTCGGATCGTGTGGGTCGGGCGCTCTCGGACCTGCAGCGGATGAGTGCGTCGTTTGGGACGCCCGAGGTGCGCGGCGAGATGACGCTCATCGAGGGAACGGTGCCCGTGTCGGAGATGCGCTCGTATGCGCTGGAGGTGAGTGCGTACACGCGCGGGTTGGGGAGTCTGCATTGCGAGGTGGCGGGCTACGAGCCGTGTCACGATGCGGAGCGCGTGATCGAGGAGGTGGCGTACGAGCCGGAGGCAGACCTGCCCAACACGCCGGATTCGGTGTTTTGCAGCCATGGGGCTGGCTACACCGTCAAGTGGTACGACGTGCGCGAGAAGATGCACGTGGAGGACGAGGGCGTGCGCTTGACCGACTGGCGCGAAGCTGACGCCACCTTCTTTGGCAGCGCGTAAAACGCAACGGGCCTGGGCGGGCCTGGGCGGGCTTGGGCGGGGTGGGACAGGGGACGTGCCTGGTGTCCCACTTTGGTAAGCCAAAAGTGGGACACCAGGCACGTCCCCTGTCCCACCCCGCCCAAGCCCGCCCAGGCCCATCACCTGCGGCCCGCGGCCGCTAGCTGCGAGGCTTGCGGTTCTGACGCCGCTTGCCCCCACGCCCACCGCGGCCGCCCTGCTGCTTGCCGCCGGAGCTCTCCGGGCGCACCAGGCACTTGGGGCCGTAGCCAATCAGGTCCTCGCGACCGGCCTTGTGCAGCGCCTCCATCACCAGCGCGCGATTCTTGGGGTTGCGGTACTGGATCAGCGCGCGCTGCATGGCCTTCTCGTGCGGGTTGGTGGGGCAGTAGACCTTCTTCATTGTGCGCGGGTCGAGCCCCGTGTAATAGATGCAGGTGCTTACGGTCGACGGGGTGGGGTAGAAGTCGCTCACCTGCTCGGGCATGTAGCCCAGGTCGCGGCAGAACTCCGCCAGCTCCACAGCAACCTTCATAGTGGAGCCGGGATGGCTGCTCATGAGGTAGGGCACCACGTACTGCTCCTTGCCCGCCTTGCGCGACTCGCGCTCGAACTCCTTGCAAAAGCGCAGGTAGACATCGTTTGACGGCTTGCCCATCACGCGCAGCACCTCGTCGGACACGTGCTCGGGCGCCAGGCGCAGCTGCCCGCTGGTGTGGTGCTCGGCCAGCTCGCGGATAAAGGTGTGGTCGCTGTCGAGCAGCGCGTAGTCAAAGCGGATGCCGCTGCGCACGAAGACCTTCTTGACGCCCGGCAGCGCGCGCAGCTTGCGCAGCAGCTTGACGTAGGCCTTGTGCGTCACCGTCAGGTTCTTGCATGGCTCGGGCGAGAGGCACCGCCTGCCCACGCATGCGCCGCGACTCAGCTGCTTTTGGCACGCGGGAACGCGGAAGTTTGCAGTGGGCCCGCCCACGTCGTGGATGTAGCCCTTGAAGTCCGGGTCGTGCGTCATGGCCTCGGCCTCGGCCAGCAGGCTCTCGTCGCTGCGGCTCTGGATGATGCGCCCCTGGTGGAAGTTGAGCGCGCAGAAGGCGCACTCGCCGAGGCAGCCGCGGTTGCTGGTGAGCGAGAACTTGATCTCGGAGATGGCCGGAATGCCGCCCGCGGCCTCGTAGCTGGGGTGATACGCCCGCGCGTACGGCAGCTCGTAGACCGCGTCAAACTCCTCGGTCGTGAGCGGCGTGGCCGGCGGGTTTTGGATCACGTACACCCCGTGCGGGTACTCCTCCACCAGCGCGTGGCTGAGGTAGGGGTTGAGCTGGCGATACTGCATGCCAAAGCTCTTGGCGTAGGCGGTCTTGTCCGCGCGCATCTCCTCGTAGGTCGGCAGGATCACGGGCTTGTCACACTGCTCGTAGCCGCGCGCGCGATACACCGTGCCGGGGATGAAGCTCAGGTCCTGCACGGAGAGGCCGGAGTCCAGCGCCTCGGCGATCTCAATGATGGAGTGCTCGCCCATGCCATAGCTGATGAGGTCTGCGCCGGCGTCGAGAAGCACGCTGCGCTTGAGGCTGTCGGACCAGTAGTCGTAGTGTGCCATGCGCCTGAGCGACGCCTCGATGCCACCTAGGATGATGGGGGTCTTCTTGTACGTGCGGCGGATGAGGTTGCCGTAGACCACACAGGCGTGGTCGGGGCGCAGGCCCATCTTGCCGCCGGGGGAGTAGAAGTCCTTTGACCTGCGGTGCTTGGCCACGGTGTAGTGGTTGACCATGGAGTCCATGTTGCCGGCGGACACCATAAAGCCCAGGCGCGGCTCGCCAAAGACGCAGACGCTGGCGGGGTCACGCCAGTCGGGCTGCGCGATGATGCCCACCTTGAAGCCGTGGGCCTCCAGCAGGCGCGTGATGATGGCGCAGCCAAAGGAGGGGTGGTCCACGTACGCGTCGCCGCAGACGTAGACAAAGTCCACCTGCTCCCAGCCGCGCCGGCGCATCTCGCGGGCGGTGGTGGGGAGAAAGGCGTCGGTGCCTGTAAGGCCGTTGGCGTATGTCTTTTGGCTTGGTTTCATGGGGTCTATTATGACACGTCGGCCGCGGGGGACGGTGACGCACGCGCGGACGCGTGACACGGTGTGACATCTGTCACGGTTGCCCGCCACAACGGGACCCATGTGACAGCGACCTGGGCGGCTCGCATGTGAGCAGCTGGACACCAAAGTGGCAGGAATCGGACGTTTTGGCAATCGGTCTGAACCACGACTGCCGCAAGCGCCTCGCTGGCAACAATGGTCAGTAAGTGGCAAGGGGCAGGTGGCCGTTGCGGACCGACCAAAAGGAACCGTCCCCAATGGTCGGTCGCTGTCACCCCCTTCGGAGTCCATTGCGTTGCCAACTGCGCAAGCGTTGCGGGTGCGTCGCGCTCTCATGCTACGATGGCCCCACCCCGCAAAGAGAGGAACTTCCATGAGTGAGATCAGCCAGGTTGCCGCGCAGATGAAGCTCGAGAGCCCCGTGATGGCAGCTACGCCCGTTGACGTCCGCAACGACGCCCTTGCCCGCATCAAGGACGCGCTGCTCGCCCATTCCAGCGAGATCTTTGCCGCAAACGCAGAGGACCTCGCCGCGGCCGAGCGTGACGGCGTGGCCCCGGCCATTGTCAAGCGCCTGCGCTTTGACGAGCACAAGCTGGCCGACGTCACCGCCGGTATCGACGGGCTCATTGGCCTGCCAGACCCCGTGGGACGCATCCTGCTCAAGCGCGAGCTGGACGCCGGCCTGCTGCTAGAGCGTGTGAGCTGCCCCATCGGCGTGATCGGCGTGATCTTTGAGGCGCGCCCGGATGCCCTGGTGCAGATCTCCACCCTGTGTCTCAAGAGCGGAAACTGCGCCATCCTTAAGGGTGGCCGCGAGACCGCGCGCACCAACAAGGCACTCTTTGACGTGATCCACGCCGCCGCCGTGGAAGCGGGCCTGCCCGAGGGCTGCCTGCACCAGGTGGAGGCGCGCGAGGAGATCGCCGAGCTTCTGGCCTGCGACGAGTCCGTCGACCTGCTCATTCCGCGCGGCTCCAACGCCTTTGTGCGCTACATCATGGACAACACGCGCATCCCCGTGATGGGCCATGCCGACGGCATCTGCCATACCTACGTGGACGCCGACGCCGATCCGGTCAAGGCCGTAAGCTGCGTGGTTGACGCAAAGACCCAGTACGTGGCCGTGTGCAACGCCACCGAGACCCTGCTTGTTGACCGCGCGGCCAAGGCGCTGGTGCCCTCCATCGTGCAGGCGCTGCAGGACAAGGGCGTCGAGGTCCGCGGCACCGACGAGGTGCGCGAGCTCATTGCCTGCGAGCCTGCGTCCGACGAGGACTGGGACACCGAGTACCTCGCGCTGACCATCTCCGTCAAGCTGGTGGACGGCGTGGACGAGGCGATCGCGCACATCAACCGCCACGGTTCGCACCACACCGATGCGATTATCACCGAGAATGCCGAGACGGCCGCGCGCTTCATGCAGCTGGTCGACTCCGCGGGCGTGTACCAGAACTGCTCCACGCGCTTTGCCGACGGCTTCCGCTACGGCTTTGGCGCGGAGGTGGGCATCTCCACCTCCAAGCTGCACGCGCGCGGCCCGGTGGGTCTGGACGGTCTGGTGACCTACAAGTACAAGCTCTACGGCACCGGTCAGATTGTTGCCGACTACGCCAGCGGTGCGGCGAGCTTTCACTTCCGCGACCTGGCCTAGTTTTTGCTGCATATCTCACGAAAAGCAGGCGGGCCTAGGAGCAATCCTGGGCCCGCTGGCCGTTGAGGCCGACCAAAAGGAACCGTTAGCCTTGCTTTGCCTCGGCGAGCAGCCGGCGGAGGTTGGCCGAGAAGCGCTCGCGGTCGTCGTCCTCAAAGGCGGCAGGCCCGCGCGTCCGTCCGCCCGCGCGCCGCACCTTCTTCTCCTCGTGGCGGATGAACATCATGGAGTCGATGGTCAGTGGGCTGTACACGTGTCCGCGCACGCCGATGGCCCGCGCGCCGCGGCCCAGCACCATCGACGCCAGCCCGATGTCCTGCGTGACCACCACGTCGTCGGGCTCGAGCTCCTCCACAATGGCGAAGTCCGCGGAGTCGGCGCCAATGCCCACCTGCAGCGTGCGTACCCAAAACCCGTCGCGTGGGGTGGTCGGGTCGCTCGCGCGCAGGTGGCGGCTCAGGTTTTGGGTGGCATTACCTGCGATAACGCATGCCACACCCGCGCGCCGAGCCTCGGCCAGCGCCTCGCGCGTCACCGGGCAGGCGTCCGCATCGATAAACAGCGTGGTCATAGGGCGGCTCTACTCCACCTCGGCCCAGGAGTGGCCGCACTTGTTGCAGTAGTAGACCTTGACGATGTTGCCAAAGCCGTCGGGGTAGGAGTCGGTGCACACGACGTCGTCGCTTCCGCACTGCGGGCAGTCGGGCATCGACAGGTAGGCGTCGAGCTCGGCGTCGCTGATCTCGGTGATGGCCATGGCAGCTCCCATCAGGCAGGTAGACAGTGCCTCTATTATGCTCTATCTGCGAAAACCCGCCCCAGCTCATCGCCCAGTGCGCGGTTGGTCGCGACAAGCACGTTGTTGCCCAGCCGGCGTGGCTCCTCGGGGTTCTCGGCAATCATGCGCACGTGGGCAAACGCGGTCCCAAAGGCAGCCTTGACCACGGGCACCACGCCCGCGCGCGGCCCCTCCAGCGGGCAGCGGATGTTGGCCAGATAGACGCCGCGCTCGGTGAGGTGGTTGGCAATGAGGCGCGCTCCGTCCTCCGTCGCCAGCTTCTTGAGCGGTTTACCTGCGGAAAAGGCATCGTTCACAATGACGTCAAAGCGCTGCTCACAGCTCTCGAGCCACGCAAACCCGTCGCCGGAGACCAGCTCCAGCCGTCCGTCGGCCGCACTCTCCGCCCGGTCCAAAAAGAAGCGCTCGCGCGCCAGCTCCGTCATGGCGGGGTCGATCTCCACCACGCACACCCGCATGCGCTTGGTGTGCGTCACCAGGTACTTGGGCAGTGAGTACCCGCCCCCGCCAATCACAAGCACGCTCCTCGCGTCGCCCATCGCGTTTATGACCTCCACCATCTGGCGGTGGTACACGCACACTAGCTCGCTCCAGAGCTCGTCGCTAAGGTACGTGGCCGACTGAAAGGTCCCGTTGACGTTGACCAGCCGCACGGGCGTCCCGTCCTCGTCCTCCGTCTCAAAGACGAGCCGCAGGCCAAAGGGCCCCACGCGCTTTGCGTCTATGTCGCGCAGGCGCAGCAGCGCAGGCAGCGCCAGGTAAAAGATGACCTCCACCACCGTAAGGACCAGCATAAATATGAGAAAGCCGCGCATGGGTCGTCCAGTTCTGTGCAGCCGCAAAATCAAAGTGCGGTTTTTTCTGGGGAATGCAAGAAGAATAGGGCATAGTTCTGTTGGGTGAGTCGCAAGAAAGTTGTACTCGGCTATACTCACCTGTACACTAAAAAGTCTACATTAAATGGCGCAATAGCGACTTTTGGAGGATAGCATGATTGCTGGTATGGGACCTCTTGAGCTTATGCTGATTCTTGGCATCGCCCTGCTGATCTTTGGACCCAAGAACCTTCCCAAGCTCGGCAAGAGCCTTGGCCAGACGGTCAAGAACGTCCGCGAGGGCATGGAGGGCGACGACGAGCCTAAGGCAGAGAAGGCCATCGCCGAGGAGGCCAAGGACGAGCCCGTTGCCGAGGCCGCTCCGGTCGCCGAGGCTGTCGAGGACGAGGGCGACGTGAAGTTCTGCACGCACTGCGGCGCCAAGAACGCTGCCGACGCCGCCTTCTGCAGCAAGTGCGGCGAGAAGCTCGCCTAGTCGCTTCACGCAACCCCGGTCATTAACGTAGAGAAAGCTCAGCATGGATACGAACGAGATCATTCTTACCCGCGAAGGTCGCGAGAGGCTCGAGCAGGAGCTCGAGGAGCGCAAGGGCGCTCGCCGCGACGAGATTATCGAGCGCCTCAAGGAGGCCCGTGGCTTCGGCGACCTCTCCGAGAACGCCGAGTACGACGCCGCCCGCGAGGATCAGGCCCGCAACGAGTCGCGCATCAACGACATCGAGCAGATCCTTGCCGTGGCCCGCATTGCCGACGGCGACGACAAGACCGTCTCCATCGGCAGCAAGGTTGAGATCGAGGACGCAAACGGTCGCAAGCTGACCTTCCAGATCGTCGGTACCACCCAGACCGACTCGCTGCATCACCTCATCTCCAACGAGAGCCCCGCAGGCCGCGCCATGATCGGCCACGTGGTGGGCGACAAGGTCTCGTTCACCATCCCCAGTGGCAAGGTGTGCGAGTACACCATCACCAACATCGAGGTCTAACCGACCATCGTCCGGAACTTTAAGGGGTAAAACCCCTTTTGTCCCGTGGAACACTAGGGGGGTCAACCCTCTAGTGTTCCACTCGTATTCAAGGAGCAGCAAGCATGTCTAGCCAGACCCCCGAGCAGGCGCCCGCCGCACACGTTGACGAGCGCACCACCCGCCGCGCCCGCCGCCAGGCGCTGATTGATGCCGGCATCAATCCCTATCCTATAAAGAGCGAGGTCACGGCCCATGCCGCCGAGCTCGAGGAGCGCTACGCCTCCCTCGAGTCCGGGCAGGACACCGAGGACTCCTACTCCATCGCCGGCCGCATCAGGGCCCTGCGCAACCAGGGCAAGGTGGCCTTCGTGGTGCTCGAGGACTGCACCGGCCAGATCCAGCTCTTCTGCCGCATCAACAACCTGTCCGAGGCCGACTGGGCTCTGCTCGGCCAGCTCGACCTGGGCGACATCCTGGGCGCCACGGGCACCATCATGCGCACCCGCCGCGGCCAGCTCTCGCTCGCGCCCAACTCGCTCACGCTGCTCTCCAAGTCCTGCCGCCCGCTGCCGGAGAAGTTCCATGGCCTCACGGACAAGGAGGTCCGCTACCGCCAGCGCTACGTGGACCTCATCATGAACCCCGAGGTCAAGGAGACCTTCGTCAAGCGCTCCAAGCTCATCTCGGGCATGCGCCGCTACATGGAGGGTCAGGGCTTCCTGGAGGTTGAGACCCCCATCCTGCAGGAGACGCTCGGCGGCGCCAACGCCAGGCCCTTCACCACGCACTTCAACGCGCTCGACCAGGACTGCTACCTGCGTATTGCCACCGAGCTGCACCTCAAGCGCTGCATCGTCGGCGGCATGGAGCGCGTCTTCGAGCTGGGGCGCCAGTTCCGCAACGAGGGCATGGACCTCACGCACAACCCCGAGTTCACGAGCATGGAGGCCTACTGCGCCTACTCCGACCTCGAGGGCATGAAGCGCCTCTCCGAGGGCCTCTTCACCGCGTGCCGCGAGGCCGTGGGTCTGCCCGAGCAGTTTGAGTACCAGGGACAGGTCATCGACATGTCGCTGCCGTTCCGCTCTGCCCCCATGGCCGAGCTGGTGTCCGAGAAGGTCGGCGAGCATATCGACATGGAGACCCCGGTCGAGCACGCGCGCGAGATCCTCGACCGCCTGGGCCTGGAGTACGACAAGAGCTGGGGCATCGGCCGCCTGATCTTTACGATCTACGACGAGCTGTGCGAGGGCGACATCATCAACCCCACGTTTGTCTGCGACTATCCCGTCGAGGTGAGCCCGCTCGCCAAGCGCAAGGACGACGACCCGCGCCTGACCGACCGCTTTGAGATGGTTGTCGCCGGCCACGAGTACGCCAACGCATTCTCCGAGCTCAACGATCCCGTCGACCAGGAGGGCCGCTTCCAGGCGCAGGTCGAGGCCAAGGCCGCCGGCGACGACGAGGCCATGGAGTACGACTACGACTACGTGCGCGCACTCGAGTACGGCATGCCTCCCGCGGGCGGCATTGGCTGGGGCATCGACCGCATGATCATGCTCTTTACCAACAGCGCCTCCATCCGCGACGTGCTGCTCTTCCCGCACATGAAGCCGGAGCGCCGCAACGTGCACACGCCCACCAGCGGCAAGCTGGAGACGGGCCTCACGCGCGAGCAGGCGCACGACCTGCTGGTCAAGTACAACGACGACTGGTTCCACGTGGCCCACGGCGAGACCCTCGAGGGCCTCATGCGCCACTACGCCGAGAAGCTCGACGCCGACAACGTGGAGTTCTGGGGCCAGGTGGGCCTGCTGCACGACCTCGACTGGGAGAAGTGGCCCGACGAGGTGCAGCATACCGTCAAGACCGCCGAGCTGCTGGCCGAGGCTGGCGCCAACCCCGCGTTGGCGCACAGCATCCAGACGCACAACTGCGACCAGAACCCCGAGCTGCCCCAGCCCGAGCACGTGATGGAGAAGTGGCTCTACGCCGTGGACGAGCTCTCTGGCCTGATCCAGGCCGTGGCCAAGATGCGCCCGAGCAAGAGCGTGGCCGACATGGAGCTCAAGAGCCTCAAGAAGAAGTTCAAGAACAAGAAGTTTGCCGCCGGCTGCAACCGCGACATCATCACCAAGGGCGCCGAGCTGCTGGGCATCGAGCTCGACGAGCTGCTTGATAGCGTGCTCGAGGCCATGAAGGCCATCGCCCCGGTGGGCGACATCTACGCGCAGCCCGCCGAGGAGGCCGCGCCCGAGCCCGAGATTCCGCAGGAGGGCATCTACATCGAGCCGCTCTTTGCCGATCAGGTTGACTTTGGCACCTTCAGCAAGTCGGACTTCCGCGTGGTCAAGGTCAAGGAGTGCACCGAGGTTCCCAAGAGCAAGAAGCTGCTCAAGTTTGTGCTGGATGACGGTACCGGTACCGACCGCATCATCCTGTCCGGCATCAAGGAGTACTACAGCGCCGAGGAGCTCAACGGCAAGAGCCTGGTGGCCATTGTCAACCTGCCGCCGCGCAAGATGATGGGCATCGATAGCTGCGGCATGCTGCTGTCGGCTATCCACACCGAGGACGGCAAGGAGGGCCTCAACCTGCTGATGGTGGACGACGCCATCCCCGCGGGGGCCAAGCTGTACTAAGGCGGCCGAACGCAATATATATAGGTTCGCGAAGAGCCGGGGCATGGTCAGGTGGCTGTGCCCCGGTTTTTTGCTGCGCGCGGCGGGGCAAAAAGGGGCTGTCCGACGAGCGCTTGGGGCCGTGTTGCGCCGGTTCCAGCAGGCAAAGCGTGCATAGCCGGGGTGCAGCCAAAGTGGCTGTGCCCCGGTACGTTTGAATATGCGTAATTAGGCCATATATGAACTGTAAAGCGTATATATGTGACACAACGGCAACTACCTAATACACAGTGGACGTGACACACGTGCCATTTACGCGAGTGCACGCGCGGTCTGCCGCTGAAAACGGTGGACTTAATACCATTAGTTCATGACTAAATAACTAATATTTCAATACTGGTCGCAATTTGTACTTAAATGGCGGCTTTATGACTTCACCGAATCACTACAATCATGAACTGTGACAGTTGTATCTATGGCCGTATTATGCGGATTGGTCATAGCATATAGCTAAACGATCGTCAGTAGGTCGGTGGAGGACCGAGTGCACGTGGACGTCCAAGGCCGGTGTAGTGGATGGAGCGGATCGCGATGGGTAAGTTCTTCAAATGGTTGTGGCACAGAGACCACACATGGCTGGCAGGGTTTGTCACACTCTGCATGGTCATTGAGCTCCTGCCTGCCCAGTCGATAGCGTATGCTACCGAGGGGCTGGCCGAGGCAACGCCTCAGGAAGAGGTTGTTGCGTCGGAGGCAGAAGAGGCTAAGGCCGAGGCTCAGGCTCCTGCAGAGGAGGCGACTCCCGTTGAGGAGGCGGCCCCCGCAGAGGAGCCCGCGGCTGTGGTCGAGGAGTCCGAGGGCCAGGGCGAGGCCGAGCAGCAGCCGGAAGAGGCTGTTGTGGAGGAGACGGACGAGCAGAAGTCCGACTCCGAGGAGCCCGCTAAGGCCGAGGACGAGAAGGCCAGTAAGCCGGAAGAGAAAGAGATTACCTATCCCGCGACCACGCTGAAGGACAGCGCGAGTGGCGTTATGGTTACGATCGAGGCTCGCGAGGGCGCGCTGCCCGAGGGCGCCAAGCTCGTGCTCGGTGCCAGTGGTCTGGGCGAAGCCGACGTGAAGGACCTCGTGTCCGGCAAGGTCGAGAGCGTCAAGGCCGTTGACATCTCCTTCAAGGACAAGGATGGCGAGAAGATCCAGCCGCAGAAGCCCGTGACCGTCACGCTGTCTGGTGACGAGCTTGCCGAGGGACAGAGCCTGCACGTGGTGCATGTCATTGATGGCGTTGCCACTCTGGTCAAAGATGCTACGGTTGACGGCGGCTCTGCCAAGTTTGCAAGCGAGAAGTTCTCACCCTTCGCACTCGTGGTGACCTCGCCTGAGACCGAAGAGGCCGAGGCTGCCGAGGACGAGACCAAGGCTGAGGAGCAGGCGACTGAGTCTGAGACCGAGGCTGAGGAAGAGGCTGAGGCCGAGAAGGTTCCCACTGCCAAGCGCAAGCTCACCGCTCTCAGGGCTGCAAACGATAACGTCTGGACTGTAACCTTCTACAACCGCGATGCGCAGGTCTATAAGACTGTTGAGGTTGAGAAGAATTCCGCTATCGGTACACTTCCCGCAACTATTGCCCGCGAAGACTACAACGCATACTGGGCAGTTGGCGAAATCGTTCAGGGTGGCCAGGGCAGCGAGATCCATGTGCTTGGCCCACGCATCGACGCCACCTACGTTCCCACCGATGACACCATCATCGTCCCCGACTACGACATGATCTCTTACACCGTCACGTTTGTCGACGAGAACGGCGCGACGGTTGCTACCAAGAAGGTTGACTACACCACCAGCTATTGCCTGAACGACATCCCCGCCGTTCCCGCCAAGGATGGCCATACTGCCAAGTGGGTCTACGAGACGACTGACGGCACTGCTGACTTCTCCAACAACGTGACGATCACGGCCGACACCACCGTTCGTCCCGAGTACACCAAGAACGTCTTCACCGTCGAGTTTATGAACGGCGACAAGACTTATCAGACCGATACTTACTATTCGGGCGATACCCTCACGCTCCCTAAGGACCCCGTGGTCGAGGGCAAGACCTTTGATGGTTGGTATAATGGCGAGACTAAGATCAACGGCGGCGAGACCGTCACCTCCGATCTCACCATTCAGGCGAAGTATAAGGATGACTACTACGTCAACTTCGTAATCCTCAACGACGACGAAACCGAGTCCGAGCGCCTATCTCAGTATTATCGTACCGGAGGCGAGACGATTGACACCATGCCGCAGGATCCTTTCGTGGCTGGCAAGGTGTTCGATAAGTGGGTCGATAAGGCTACTGGCGCTGAGGTTACCGCCGAGACTGTTGTCAACGGCAATATGACGGTCGTGGCACAGTTCCGTACCGTTGATATCTACAACATCACCGCCGAGTACTACTACCTCAACGATCGTGGCGAAAAGGTCATCTTCAACACTGACCTCATCCAAGTTGAGGCTGATGATTTGCCGTACGAAATTACTGCACCAGCATCCACGCAGACCGATCCCGATCAGGTCTCTCCTGCCGGTACGATTTACTACCCGGAGACTCCGACCGCAAGGATTGAGAAGAGCGACTTCACGGATGGCGCATACACCGTCGAATTCAAGTACGTTCCTTACACCGCGACGTATGACTACGTGTATATGCTCAAGGACCTGACTGGCGATGGTTATACCGAGATTGATCGTACGAAGGACGTCCACGGCGTATTGAATAGCTACGTGACGCCCACCGTCAAAAACTTTGACTACGCCACGCTCGAGCTTGCTGAGGGTGCGAACATCACCCAGGCAACTGGTCAGGAGTTGCAGGTCAAGTACACCCGCAAGAACTTCCAGCTCACATACGACACCAAGGGTGGTAGCTACGTTGCCGGCGTGACGGTGCCTTATGGTACCGAGCAGGCGGTCACCTCCACCACACCGACTCGCGACGGCTACACGTTTGGCGGATGGTATCTAGACGAGGACTGCACCCAGGCTGCTGGTTCCACGGTAACCGTGAACCGCAACACCACGCTCTATGCCAAGTGGACCGGCGCCACCGTAAACTATACAGTCGTGTATATGTTCGAGAAGTACAACGAAGCGGGGACTACTTCGTCATTCGTGTATGACAACTCTACTACTCAAAGAGGCACGGTCGGTTCTACTGTTACTGCGACTAGTGCCCCGGCTATTACCCGTAAGGGCTGGGAGGCCGATACTGCACAGAATGCCAATTCCACAGTTGTCATTGCAGCCGACGGTAGCTCGGTTCTGTATGTGTACTACAAGCTTCGTACGTATACCTTTACGTTTACCATCAACGGTGATAGCACCAACGGCCGCTATCGAATGACGATTGATGGTACGACATATCGGGCTGATAGAAACACCAAATATAGCTTTACGGCTAAGCTCGGGCAGGACATTTCGTCACAGTGGCCAATCAATGGTGGGAACGCGACGATATGGGATAATAACAACTACTACTACTTCTACTACTGGAATTGCCAGGGGACTCGCTACGCTTCGAAGATTCTGCGCGTAACAGAGGCGCTACTACCGAGTAATGGCACGAACGTGTCGGTCACGGGAACTTGGAGAGATAATAACAACAACGTTCAGGTGAACTATTATCTGCAGAATGCGGACAACGACAACTATACGCTGTCGACTCTCTATAGCCAAACCTCACCAAGTGGCAACTATAGTGCGAAGGAGATTTCAGGCTACACGTACGACCACGCAGACAATGACACCGACTACTGGGGCAACGTTACGGCGTACAACTTCTACTACAAGCGCAACACGTTCAAGATCGATTACTATTACGGCAGCGCGAACCTCAGGACGATCAACAACGTGAAGTTCGACGCCAACATCACAGGCAACGCGTATAACTGGACCCCCACCGCTGCACAGTGTGACGTCGACTCTGACTATACGTTCGTTGGCTGGTTTGATAACGAGAAGTGCGAGGGCAACCCGTACACCTTCGACAAGATGCCATCCAGCAACCTGAAGCTCTACGCCAAGTGGAGCGCGCCAAGCTACACGGTGAGCTTTGACACCGACGGCGGATCTAGCGTTGATAGCCAGACGGTTGAGAAGTATAAGACCGCTTCGGCACCTAGCACCAATCCGACCAAGGCTGGCTACGTCTTCGATGGCTGGTACACCACCGCCGACGGTAACGACTTCTTCGAGTGGAACACTCAGATCGAGGCCGATACCACGGTCTATGCGCACTGGACGCGCGCGACGCTGAGCTATACCGTCCATTATGTGGACGAAGATGGTGTTTCGGTTGCTCCCGACAAGGAAGTCAGCAATCCGAACTTCACTATTGGCCAGAGCGTCACCGAAGCCGCCATCGCTGTGACCGGGTATCGCCCTGACAAGAACAGCCAGACCATCGAGCTTGCGGCTGAGGACAACGAGATCACCTTCGTGTACTTCACGAAGCCGGAGACGACCACCTATACCGTGAACTACGTCATCGCTGATGGCGAAACTGGCGCTGGCACCGCGGTTGCGACCAAGAAGATCGAGAGCGTGTCCGGCGACACTGCCTCTGTCATCGAACTCGCTGCTGCGGTTGACTACGATGCGCTTTACGCCGCGAAGCCCGAGCTCAAGGGCGTCGAGTTCTATCCCGATGAGGTCGAGAAGACGCTCGTCCTGACTGCTGACGAAGAGCAGAACGTCCTCACGTTCTACTACTCCAGCTACAAGAACGTGAAGGTGACGGTCAACTTCGTCGACATGAATGGCGATCCGATTCCGGGTATAACCGCCGACACTCAGGTCCTGAAGGTTGGTAAGACCTTCACGCTGGCACGTACGCCGATTGCTGGCTGGGAGTTCAATAAGGCCGTTGAGGGTGCGAACTACAGCGGAACCGAGGCTCCAAACTCTGTCAAGATTACTCAGGAACTTGCTGAAAACGGCACCCTGGTCTACACGCTCTTCTACCAGAAGAAAGTTACAATCACTGCCAACAGTGACAGCAAGCAGTATGACGGCACCGAGTTGAAGCTGCCGTCCGACATCGATGGCCAGGTTACCGTTGACGGACTGGTGGGCGCCGATGCACTGACGTCCATTGCGTTCAGCTATGTCAACGCAGACAACACCACCAAGGATGGCCGCATCAATGCTGGCACCGCAACAGTGACTCCTAAGAATGCTTCCATTTCCGGCAAGGGCAAGAACGCCGATTACTACACGGTCCGCTATATTGCCGGTACTCTCACGGTGACAAAGATCAACGTCACCGTCCGTATCGAGCCCGACCGTTGGGTTAATGCTCCGTACACAGGGGAAAACTATCTGGTCGGTTTTACGAACCCGCAGAAGACGGCTGCTAATGGTGCCGACTACGTCATGATCAGCCATGAGGGCTATGCAGAGCTGTACCAGGAGACAATCTGGGACATGGTTACGAGTCTGAATAACGTCAAGCGGGGTGGAGCTGGACTCGGCTACTACGTTGAGTCTCAGAAGGATGTTTGCGACATTCCTTACAACCTGGAGCTAACCTCTGCTGATATGCCGACCGGCGGTGGCAACTACAGCGTGAGCCTGTATGTTCGTCCGGGCCGCCTGCAGATTGTGCCGGCAGAGGTAACCATCACGGCGAAGAGTGCAGAGCGTACTTATAACGGTGCGGCTTTGACTCAGCCTGGGTTTGATGTTGAAGGCTTGGCTGAGGGAGATACGCACGAGTTTGCAGTTGTCATGACCGACGAGTCCACGATCACAAACGTTGGAACTGCAGACAACGTGATTGCCACTGTTGATGGCGTTGCGGTTACAGCGGGTACTGCAACAGAAGTTGGTAACTACATCGTTACTACCGCTAACGGAACCCTCAAGGTTAACAAGCGCAAGGTCACCCTGACCTCCGCGACCGACTCCAAGACCTACGACGGCGACCCGCTGATGAACGACGAGGTGACCGTGGGCGGCGACGGCTTCGCCGACGGCGAGGGCGCGACCTACGACGTGACCGGCACGATCACCAACGTCGGTACCGTGGAGAACACCTTCACCTACACCCTCAACGAGGGCACGAAGGCCGACAACTACGAGATCACCGCCACGCCCGGTACGCTGACCATTGCTCCGGTTGGCACCGAGGTGATCGTCACCATCAAGGAGAACTCCGGCACCTACACCTACGACGGCAGCGAGAAGAACGTCAAGGGGTACGAGGTCGTGAGCATCTCCAACAACCTCTACAAGGCGAAGGACTTCACCTTCTCCGGTAACGACACCGTCAAGGGCACCGACGCCAGCACTTACCAGATGGAGCTAAAGCCTGAGGACTTCACTAATACCAACGACAACTTCTCGAAGGTAAAGTTCGTCATCCAGGATGGCGCGCTCGAGATCACCAAGCGCCCCGTGACCTTCACCGGCGAGACCGCCACGGAGACCTACACGGGCTCCGAGATCGAGCTGACGGGCGTCACCGCGGGCGGCGACGGCCTGGTCTCCGGCCACACCAGCAACGTCACCTACTCGGCCAAGGGCAAAGACGTGGGCGAGTACCCCGGCACCATCACGGCCAAGGACGACGTCAAGATCATGTCCGGCTCGACCGACGTGACCGCCAACTACGAGATCACCACCATGCCCGGCAAGCTGACCATCGAGCAGTCCGACGCCGAGTTCGCGATCAGCCTGGACGACGACGAGTACACCTACGACGGCCAGGAGCACTCCAACGCGCGGGCGAGTACACCATCTACGTCAAGGGCACGAACCCGAACTACTCCAAGACGGCCACCACGACCGCCAAGCTGACGATCAACCCGCGCAAGGTCACCTTCACGGGCGAGACAGCCGAGAAGACCTACACCGGCTCCGAGATCGAGCTTACGCGCGTCACCGTGGGCGGAGACGACGGCCTGGTCGAGGGCCACGAGCACAACGTCACGTACTCCGCGAAGGGCACCGAGGCCGGCGAGTACCCCGGCACGATCACCGAGGCCGACGCCGTGAGGATCACCTCCGGCACGACCGACGTCACCCGCAACTACGAGATCAGCGTCGCTAACGGCAAGCTCACCATCAAGAAGTCCGACGCCGAGTTCGCGATCAGCCTGGACGACGACGAGTACACCTACGACGGCCAGGAGCACTCCAACGCGAAGGCCGCGCGGGCGAGTACACCATCTACGTCAAGGGCACGAACCCGAACTACTCCAAGACGGCCACCACGACCGCCAAGCTGACGATCAACCCGCGCAAGGTCACCCTGACCTCCGAGTCCGCCAGCAAGCCCTACGACGGCACCGCGCTCACCAGGCCCGACGTCACCGGCTGGCAGCAGCAGGGCGACACCGGCTTCGTCACCGGCGAGGTCAGCGACGTCAGGGCCACCGGCACCGTGACCACGGTCGCCGAGGGCGAGGTCACCAACGCCATCGCCTACACCGAGGGCGAGGGCTTCAAGGCCTCCAACTACACCATCACCAAGGACGAGGGCACGCTCAAGATCACGGCCAGCCAGGACGAGCTCAAGGTCGTGTCCTCCGACGGCACCTGGAAGTACGACGGCCAGGAGCACGACAAGCACGAGTACACCGTGACCTACGGCGACGAGTCCTACACCGTCTCCGTGGCCGAGGGCGCGCAGATCGCCGTTGCGACCCTGAAGAACGGCGACAAGGTGACCATCACCCCGGACGCCGACGCCAAGGTCACCGACGTCGCCGACAGCGGCGAGAAGAACAACACCTTCGCCTACGTGGTCGACAACGCCGGCAGCTACGCCAGCGTCACCGCCGCCTACGGCGACCTCGACCTCCTCCGACGCCGAGAAGGTCTACGACGGCACCGCCCTGACCAAGGACGAGGTCAAGGTCACCGGCGACGGCTTCGCCGACGGCGAGGGCGCCACCTACAAGGTCACCGGCTCCCAGACCGAGGTCGGCTCCTCCGCCAACGAGTTCGCCTACGAGCTGAACGCCAACACGAAGGCCGCCAACTACACCATCGAGACCGTGCCCGGCACCCTCAAGGTGACCGAGCTCACCGACAAGGTGACCGTCACCATCACCGAGAACTCCGGCTCCGAGAAGTACGACGGCACCGAGAAGAAGGTCACCGGCTACACGGTCACCAGCATCTCCAACGAGCTCTACACCGAGGACGACTTCGAGTTCGTCGGCGACGAGTCCGCCCTGACCGTCACCGGCACCGACGCCGGCAGCTACCCGATGGAGCTCAAGGCCTCCGACTTCAAGAACAACAGCAAGAACTTCTCCAACGTCGAGTTCGTCATCGTCGACGGCACCCTCCTCCGACGCCGAGAAGGTCTACGACGGCACCGCCCTGACCAAGGACGAGGTCAAGGTCACCGGCGACGGCTTCGCCGACGGCGAGGGCGCCACCTTCACCGTGACCGGCACGCAGACGCTCGTTGGTAGCTCTGAGAACACCTTCACCTACACCCTCAACGAGGGCACCAAGGCTGGCAACTACGACATCAAGACCGTCTTCGGTACCCTTACCGTGACCGATGGCACCAACCCCGGTGAGGATCCTGTTGACGACGATCTCGTTGTCACCAAGACCCACGAGGGCAACAACTTCAACCTTGGCGACAAGGTCACCTTCAACATCACGGCCACGAACATCTATGACGAGCCACAGACCATCACTCTCTCTGAGATTGAGGGCGTCACGCTCGCACAATCCACGTTCGAGAACGTCGCTGCTGGCGAGACCATCAAGACCACGGCTGAGTACACCATCACCGAGGCCGACGTGCTGGCAGGCAGCTTCAAGAACACCGTGACCGCAAAGGTTGGCAACATCACCAAGACCGCTGACGACACCGTTACGCTCGCTGATGTCGACAGCAAGCTCACCGTGGCGAAGGAGACCACGTCCGAGCCCGCCAACGGCCAGACCTACGCTCTGGGCGAGACCATCACCTACAAGGTCACCGTTACTAACACCGGCAACGTGACGATCTCTGAGATCACCGTCACCGACGATCTGACAAACGACGAGTGGACCATCGACAGCCTGGCTCCTGGCGCAAGCAAGGACTTCGAGACCAGCTACACCGTGACCGAGGCCGACGTCATGGCCGGCTCCGTGAAGAATGATGCCACCGCCACTGGCAAGGATCCCAACGGCAAGGATCCCGAGGTCACGCCTGGTACCACCGAGGACCCGACCGACGAACCCAATGGCCACCTCACCGTGGTGAAGGAGACCACCTCCGAGACCCCCGAGGGCGGCTACAAGCTCGGCGACACCGTGTCCTACAAGATCACCGTCACCAACGACGGCAACCTGACCATCACCGACATCACTGTTACCGACGAGCGCACCGAGGGCGAGTGGACCGTTAAGTCGCTGGCTCCCCAGGCCTCCGAGACCTTCGTGACCTCTACGACCGTCACCGAGGAAGACATCCTCTCTGGCCACATCCTGAACGAGGCCACCGCCAAGGGCACCAGCCCCGATCCCGACAAGCCCGAGGTTCCTGTCACGCCTGGCACCACCGATGACGATCCCGAGAAGCCGAATGGCCACCTGACCGTGGAGAAGGTCACCATGAGCGAGCCCGCCAACGGCAAGGCTTACGCTCTTGGCGAGACCATCGAGTACAAGGTCACCGTTAAGAACGACGGCAACCTGACCATCACCGATGTCACCGTCACCGACGACCTGACCAAGGCCGAGTGGGCCATCGACAGTCTGGCTCCTGGCGCAAGCAAGGACTTTGAGACCAGCTACGTGGTCACCGAGGCCGACGTCCTGGCTGGCGAGGTTCTGAACGTCGCTACCGCCAAGGGCACCAGCCCCGATCCCGACAAGCCCGATGTACCCGTCACTCCTGGCGAGGATCCCGAGCCGACCGATGATCCCAAGCCGAAGAAGGAGACCACCTCGAAGACTCCCGAGAAGGGCTACGCGCTGGGCGACACCATCTCCTACGAGATCACCGTCACCAACACCGGCAACGTGACCGTCTCTGACATCACCGTTACCGACACGGTCAAGGGCTACGAGGCCGAGGACATCACCGCCAACCTCGACAAGACCGAGCTCAAGCCCGGCGAGACCGCCACTGCCACCTTCGAGCACGTGGTGACCGAGCAGGACATCCTGGCTGGCTCCGTCAAGAACGAGGCCACGGCCACCGGCACGAACCCGTCCGATGACCCGACCGATCCTGGCACTCCTGGCACCACCGAGGACCCGACCGAGGACCTGGACACCACGCTGACGGTCAACAAGAAGATCACCAGCAAGCCCGCCGACGGCAAGGCCTACAAGCTCGGCGAGACCATCGAGTACACGATCGACGTCACCAACGAGGGCAACGTCACCTACGAGAACGTCAACGTCAACGACGAGGACACCGGCTTCAGCACGACCATCGCGTCGCTCGCAGTCGGCGAGACCAAGACCTTCACGACCTCTCGACCCGAAGGATCCTGACACCCCGAAGGTCCCCGAGGGCGAGGACTCCACCACCACCGGCGACCAGGACGACCCCGACGGCCCGAACCCGCCGATCGATCCGAAGAACGGCCACATCTCCATCTCCAAGGTGACGACCAGCAAGCCCGCCAACGGTGAGACCTATGTCCTGGGTGAGACCATCACCTACACCGTTAACGTTAAGAACGACGGCAACCTGACCATCACGGGTATTGAGGTTACTGACGAGCTGACTGGCCAGGGCTGGTACGTTAACATCCTGGCGCCTGGCGCGTCCAAGGACTTCGAGACCAGCTACGTCGTGACCGAGGCCGACATCCTGGCCGGCGAGGTCGTGAACGTCGCAACCGGCAAGGGCACCAGCCCCGACCCGGATCAGCCCGACGTGCCTGTGGAGCCTGGCACCACCAAGGACGAGCCTGAGGATCTGGACACCACGCTGACCGTCAACAAGAAGATCAGCAACGCCCCGGCCGACGGCAAGGCCTACAAGCTCGGCGAGACCATCGAGTACACGATCGAGGTCACCAACGACGGCAACGTCACCTACCACAACGTCAAGGTCGTGGACGAGGGCACGGGCCTCGAAGAGACCATCGGCGAGCTGGCGGTCGGTGCGACCGAGACCTTCACGACCTCTCACGAGGTGACCGAGGCCGACATCCTGGCTGGCAGCTACACCAACACGGTGACCGCCAAGGCCGACCCGATCGAGGACCCGAAGGACCCCGAGAACCCGAAGACCCCCGAGGGCGAGGACACCGTGACCACCGGCGACCAGGACGACCCCGACGGCCCGAACCCGCCGATCGATCCGAAGAACGGCCACATCACCATCGACAAGGTGACGACCAGCGAGCCCGCCAACGGCGAGACCTACGTCCTGGGCGAGACCATCGAGTACAAGGTCACCGTCACCAACGATGGCAACCTGACCATCACTGACATCACCGTTACCGACGAGCTGACCGGCGACGAGTGGACCATCGACAGCCTGGCGCCTGGCGCGTCCCAGGACTTCGAGGCCGTATACACCGTGGGCGAGGACGACATCCTGGCCGGCGAGGTCGTGAACGTCGCGACCGGCAAGGGCACCAGCCCCGATCCGGACGAGCCCGAGGTTCCCGTCGAGCCTGGCATCGACCCCGAGCCCACCGAAGATCCCAACCCCAAGCTGTCCTCCGAGAAGACTTCGACTGGCACCATGACCGGCTTCGATGCCAACGGCAACCCGGCCTACGCCGAGGGTGACGAGCTCACCTACACGATCTCCGTTACCAACGAGGGCAACCTCACCGCCCGCGACATCAAGGTCGTCGACGAGAAGCTTGGCTACACCGAGTCTGACCCGTACATCTACGAGGGTGAGATCAAGCCTGGCGAGACGGTTGACGTTCTGGTCGAGTCCTACGTCGTGACCGCTGAGGATGTCGAGGCTGGCTCCGTGTTCAACGAGGCCACCGTCACCGCCACCACCGAGGGCGGCGACCCCGAGCCGGCGCCTTCGAGCGACGAGAAGCCCGTCGAGGTCATCTTCACGATCATCTACGTGCCTAACGGCGGCAACTTCAACGGAAGCACCGAGAACGTCGTTGAGCACCACAAGTACGGTGAGGTCATTACCATCATCGACGCACCGACTTGGGATGGCCACACGTTCCTGTACTGGAAGGGCTCCGAGTACCAGCCTGGCGACAAGTACACGGTCACTGGCGACCACACCTTCGTGGCACAGTGGAAGACCGACTCCAAGCCCGCCAAGCCGGCCAAGCCCGCCAAGAAGCGTCTGCCTCAGACGAGCGACCCGACGCTGCCCATGTCCGCACTTGGACTCATGGCTGCCTGTGGTGCTGGCCTGATCGGCACCGGCCTCAAGCGTCGCAAGCGCGAGGACGAGGAGTAGTATTTAGGACGTAGCGTCCGGTATAGCTACTAGGGCCGTCCCGCAGTATCACCACTGCGGGACGGCCTACCTTGAAGTGGTATTAGCAGTACGGCATAAGCCCAGAGATTAAGAGCGCGCCGTCACGAGAGACTAGGGGTCACGTCACACGGGTAAGAGAGACGTGACATGGCGGCAAGGCTCCTTAAGAGAAGGGAAGCACGACATGAACAAGTTCGTTATGACGATCAGCGCAGCAGCTCTCGCTTTGACTCTCGCAGGCTGCGGCAAAGCAGCCGACACCAAGGCTGGCACCACGGATGCTGCTGAGACGCCGGAAGAGACCGTCGTTCAGGGCGAGATCGCTTGGAGCGACTCCGAGGACGCGGCCGCTGCTGCCAAGAGCGCTGGACAGACCGGCGACTTCGTCATCCCGACTCCTCTTCCCATCGGTGATTACGAGTGGTCTGCACCTACGTTCATGGCTATGGACAAGGTGGTCGAGGCTCACTCTGATGGCGGCGGCATCAGCTGCTCCATCCGCAAGGGCGAGGGCGTCTCTCTGGAGGACCTCTCCGCGGACCTCAACGAGTACAAGTTCGACTGGACCAAGGACTGCGACGGCATCGAGGTCACCTGCCACGGCTATGAGGAGGGCATCGCAAACTTCCTCGAGTGGGAGAACGAGGGCTGCTCCTACGACGTCTGGTGCATGAGCACCGGCGAGGGCAACCTCGGCATGAGCGACGACGAGGTCTACGCCATGGTGACGAGCATCAAGTAAGGTGCATGGTGGGGGAGACCCCACAATAGCGATGACCGATCGGGCCGGAAGCAAGCAGCTTCCGGCCCGATCTTTTGTCTGTGTTTGACTGCGCTTGAAGGCCCCAAAACGGGACTCATTTGAGCGACCTCAGGCGGGTGTACCCGGTTAAGTACACAACCTCACCTACTCTGCTCTGGAATACCAAATACCCGCCTTGTAACACGTGTAACGTACCCTCAGAGGCCCTCACAAACCCTCAGAGCGCCTCAGAAGTGCAGCACGTCCACTCGAGCCTCATAGCATCACGCGGCCGCCACACGCCCTCTCAGCCCCTCGCGCACCGACGCCCGCATTCTTCACACATCACATGAACATCTTCCTCGCGTGCGCATAGTGCCCAACAATTTGGGGTACAAAAGAAAAGGTAAACCTGACTGCCGCCGGTGAGGTACCCTCACTGGCGGCGGCACCATCTAAAGAGGGGGTGTTATACCCACATGTTCGAGAAGTTCACCGACAAGGCGCGCAAGGTCATGAGCCTTGCGCAGGAAGAGGCCAGAAGCCTCGGCAAGATGTACGTGGGCACCGAGCACCTGCTGCTCGCGCTCATCAAGGAGGGGGAGGGCATCGCGGCCCAGGCCCTCGCCAAGCTCGACGTCACCTACGAGGAGACCATCGCCACCGTGCGCGAGATCTCGTCCGAGGTCACCGAGCCCGTCCCCGGCGGCCACATCCCGTTCACGCCGCGCGCCAAGCGCGTGCTGGAGGACGCCTACCGCGAGACCATGACCCACGGCCAGACCTACATTGCCACCGAGCACCTGCTGCTGGGCATCGTGGCCGAGGGCGACGGCCGCGCCATGACGGCGCTCTCGCGCATGGGCGTCTCCGGTGACGCCGTGCGCAACGCCGTGAGCGACCTCATTGCCTCCAACTCCGACAACCCGCGCCGCGAGCGCCCCATGGCCGCGGAGGGCGTCTTTGACCCGCGCGCGATGGGCGCGGTCCCGGGCGGCCAGACCTCCGACGACGACAGCATGCTGGAGAGCTTTGGCAAGAACCTCACCCGCATGGCCACCGACGACAAGCTGGACCCCGTCATCGGGCGCGACCGCGAGGTTGAGCGCGTGATGCAGGTGCTGGCTCGCCGCCAGAAGAACAACCCGCTCATCCTGGGCGACCCTGGCGTGGGCAAGACGGCCGTGGTCGAGGGCCTGGCGCAGCTCGTCGCCAGCGGCAACGTGCCCGACATCCTGCGCGGCAAGCAGATCTGGACGCTTGACATGGCGGCCCTGGTCGCCGGCTCAAAGTACCGCGGCGAGTTCGAGGAGCGCCTCAAGAAGGTCATCAACGAGGTCGAGGCCGCTGGCGACGCCATCCTCTTCATCGACGAGATCCACACCATCATCGGCGCCGGGTCCGCCGAGGGCTCCATCGACGCCGCCTCCATCCTCAAGCCGCCCCTGTCGCGCGGCGAGATCCAGGTGATCGGCGCCACCACTTCCGACGAGTACCGCAAGCACATCGAGAAGGACTCCGCCTTCGAGCGTCGCTTCCAGCCCGTCTACATCGACGAGCCCAGCATCTCCGACACCATCGGCATCCTCCACGGCCTGCAGGACCGCTACGAGAGCCACCACCACGTGCACTACACCGAGGAGGCCCTCATGGCCGCGGTGACGCTCTCCGACCGCTACGTGCAGGACCGCTACCTCCCCGACAAGGCCATCGACATCATCGACGAGGCCGGTGCGCGCACGCGCGTCCACAAGATGGCGCTGCCGCCCGAACTGGCCAAGGTGGACGAGGAGCTGGCCCGCGTGCGCGAGGACAAGTCCCGCGCCGCCGAGGTGCAGGAGTTCGAGGAGGCCGCCCGCCTGCGCGACAAGGAGAAGGAGCTCACGGCCCGCCGCACCGAGCTCGAGCAGGAGTGGCGCGACAAGATGGACGCCAACGTGGTCACCGTGGGCGAGCAGGACATCGCCGACGTCGTCTCCGACATCACGGGCGTGCCCGTCTCCAACCTCACCGAGGCCGAGGCCTCCAAGCTGCTGCGCTGCGAGGACGCCCTGCATCAGCGCGTGGTGGGCCAGGAGGAGGCGGTCTCCGCCGTCAGCCGCGCCATCCGCCGCAGCCGCTCCCCGCTCAAGGACCCGCGCCGTCCCGGTGGCTCGTTCATCTTCCTGGGCCCGTCGGGCGTGGGCAAGACCGAGCTCGCCAAGAGCCTGGCCGAGTTCCTCTTCGGCAGCGAGGACGCGCTGATCAGCTTTGACATGTCCGAGTTCATGGAGAAGCACACCGTCTCCAAGCTCGTCGGTGCCCCTCCCGGATACGTGGGCTACGACGAGGGCGGCGAGCTCACCAAGGCCGTGCGCAGGCGCCCGTACTCGGTGGTCCTCTTCGACGAGATCGAGAAGGCGCACCCGGACGTGTTCAACATCCTGCTGCAGATCCTGGACGAGGGTCGCCTGACCGACGGCCAGGGCCGCATGGTGGACTTCTCCAACACGGTCATCATCATGACCTCCAACGTGGGCGCGCGCGAGATTGCGCACACCTCGCCGATGGGCTTCACCGCGGCGGGCAACGGCGGCCTCTCCGACAAGGAGATCAAGAGCCGCGTGGAGGGCGAGCTCAAGCACCTCTTCAGGCCCGAGTTCCTCAACCGCGTGGACGAGATCGTGGTCTTCAAGAGCCTGACCAGCGAGCAGCTGCGCGCCGTCGTCGACCTCATGATCGCCGACCTGCGCAACCGCCTCATCGCCCAGGGCATGTCCATCGAGCTCACCGATGCAGCGCGCGACCTGCTGGTCCGCGAGGGCACAGACCCGGTGTACGGTGCCCGTCCGCTGCGCCGCGCCATCCAGACCCACATCGAGGATCCGCTGGCGGAGGAGCTTCTCGCCGGCGGCTGGAAGGCCGGCGACATCATCAAGGTGGACGAGGCCGACGGCGAGCTGACCTTCGAGCACGGGGTGGGCGACATCCCCGCTCCCACGGAGCGCATCCACATGGAGCTGCCGCGCGCCCGCACCCACTGGGCCCCCGACGCGCGTCCGGCAACCTCGGGCGACCTCGCGTCCTCGGGCGAGTAGCACACAACGGGACGGGGAGATTTTGGTTGTCGTATTGGGCAATCAACCCCTGTCCCGATGCGTATACTGAAAGTGAGCATCCAGGCCGGCCCGCGCCCGCGGACCGGCCATCACGCATAAGGAGGAGCCTATGGACACTACCATCCGCGAATCCAAGCTGTCGGAGCGGCTGGCCAACGCCATCAGGCAGACGGCCCCCGGCACGGCGCTCAGGACCGCCCTCGACATGATCATCGCGGGCAACCTCGGCGCCCTCATCTGCATCGGTGACACCGACAACGTGCTTGCGGCCGGCGACGACGGCTTCAAGCTCGACATCTCGTTCACGGCCAACCGCCTGTTCGAGCTGTCCAAGATGGACGGTGCCATCGTGGTGGACAAGGACCTCACGCAGATTCTGCGTGCCAACTACCACCTCAACCCCGACCCGTCGCTACCCACCTCCGAGACGGGCATGCGCCACCGCACCGCGGCCCGCATGAGCCTGCTCACGCGAGCCATCGTCATCTCCGTCTCCGAGCGCCGCCAGGTGATCACGCTCTACGTGGACGGTCGCGGCCACCAGATCAGGCCGGTCTCCGAGCTCATGTCCTCGGTCAACCAGCTGCTCGTGTCCATGCAGAACACCCGCCAGCAGCTCGACCGCAGCCTGCTGCGCCTGACCACGCTCGAGCTGGACAACTACGTCACGCTAGAGGACGTGGCCGACACGCTCTACCTGTTTGAGGTGCTCATGACCGAGGCCGAGGGCCTTGACCGGCTGATCCTGCAGCTGGGCGTGGAGGGCCGCACCGTGCGCATGCAGCGCGACGAGTTCATCGGCGACATGGACGACAAGTACACGCTCATGATCCGCGACTACGCGGCCGACTCCTCCGAGACGAGCGCCATGGCCATCCGTCGCGCGCTGCACGACACCAACAACACCAAGCTGCGCTCCGCCTCGCGCATCGCCACGCTGCTGGGCTACGAGGGCAAGTCCGAGGACTCCACCATCACGCCGCTCGGCCTGCGCACGCTCTCCAACGTGAGCGTGGTGCGCCGCGGCATGGCCGACAAGATCGTGGACGAGTACGGCTCGCTGTCGCGCCTGATGGACGACATCGAGCAGAACCCCGCGCGCCTGGACGACCTCGGCGTGGACAACCCGTCCATCTTGGCCGACAGCCTCTACCGCATGTGGGGCAAGCGGGCATGAGAGCGCCAACCGCCTGCACCTCCACGCAGAAGCAGTGCGTGTGCACGCCCACCGAGGGTGCCGACACCTGCGCGCTCATCGTGGCCGGGGGGTCGGGCGAGCGCTTTGGCGACCCGCGGGGCAAGCAGTTCGTCGAGCTCTGCGGGCTGCCCATCATGGCGTGGTCCATCCTTGCGTTCGACCACGCGCCATCGGTGGGGCACATCGTGGTGGTCTGCCCGCACGGCCGGCTCGACGAGGTGCGCAAGGACGTGCTCGCGCGCCTGACGCTGCGCTGCGAGGTGACGCTCGCGCTGGCGGGGGCCACCCGGCAGGACTCCGTCTTCTCCGGGCTGGTGGCCATGCCGCCCGACTTCGACCTGGTGGCCATACACGACGGCGCCCGCCCGCTGGTGGAGGTTGACGCCATCGAGCGCTGCATCCAGGCCGTGCGCGCGGACGACCAGATGGCGGGGGCCATTCTCGCCTCGCGCGAGACGGACACCCTCAAGCTGACCGACGCCGAGGGCCGCATCGTTGCCACGCCGGACCGCAGCAACTACTGGTGCGCGCAGACGCCACAGGTCTTCCGCGTGCGCCAGGTGATGGCGGCGCACAAGGCCGCCGTGTGGGACGACTTCGTGGGCACCGACGACGCCTCGCTGGTGGAGCACCGCGGCGGGCGCGTGCGCGTGGTGGAGGCGCCGCGCGACAACATCAAGATCACCGTGCCAGAGGACCTGGCCATAGCCGAGGCGACGCTCGCGCGCCGTCTCGAGCAGGGAGCGTGACCCATGCTGCATATCGGACACGGCTACGACGTCCACGCCTTTGCCGAGGGCAGGCGCCTGGTGCTGGGAGGGGTTGACATCCCGCACACGCGCGGGCTCGACGGGCACTCGGATGCCGACGTGCTTGCGCACGCGCTGATGGACGCCCTGCTCGGTGCCATGCGCGCCGACGACATCGGGCAGCTCTTCCCCGACACCGATCCCGCGTACGAGGGGGCCGACTCCCTCAAGCTGCTCTCCCACGTGGCCGCGCTCGCGCGCGAGCTTGGGTACACCATCATGGACGTCGACTGCACCGTGGCGGCGCAGGCCCCCAAGCTGGCGCCGCACCGCCAGGCCATGCGCGAGAACCTGGCCCGCGCCATGGGCGTGCCGGTGGAGGCCGTGGGCGTCAAGGCGACCACCACGGAGCATCTGGGCTTTGTGGGGCGCGAGGAGGGCATTGCCGCCTGGGCGGTCGCCCTGGTAGAGGAGGGCTAGCATGTCCCGCATCAAGTTTGACAACCCCAACGAGCGCGAGGTCTTCAACGCCAAGGAGTCGTGGGTGCCGGTGGTGCTCGGCGGCGTGCCGGTGGCGCTGGTGTGTGCGATCGTCTCGTTCGTGCTCGCGCGGTTCGTGTTTCCCGGCGACTCCAACAAGCTCGTCATCTGCGTTTTGGTGTCCATCCTGGTGGTACTCGCCTCGCGCGTGCCGCACATCCTGGACAACTGGCGCACCGACGTGGTCATCACCGACCGGCGTCTGTACTACCGCCGCGGCATCGTGGACGTGAAGGACCACGTGACCGACCTCGGCTCCATCACCGACGTGACCATCGACCCGACCATCGCCGGGCGTGTTTTTGGCTACGCCGACGTGCGCATCCAGACCAAGGCCGGTGACGACGATTTCGTCCTCAAGGAGATAAGGGACGCTTACCGCATGCGCCAGATGATCAACACCGGGCGCGACCAGCTGGAACAGGCGCCTCAGCCGCCCACGCAGGGAGGGCATCGCAGGTAATGTGGTGTGCACGCGCACGTGCCGCGACGGCCGGCCGCTGTCGCGGTAGAATCGTGTGTCGCATGTCAACAGTCAATACAAGCGTCGTAAGACCAAAGGAGACCTCTCCATGCTCGTATACAACAGCCAAAAGCATCGCAAGCAGGAGCTCGAGCCCATCGAGCCGGGCAAGATCCGCATGTACGTGTGCGGCCCCACGGTCTACGACCAGATCCACATCGGCAACGCCCGCACCTTCCTGAGCTTTGACGTCATCCGTCGCTACCTCATGTACAAGGGCTTCGAGGTCACCTTTGCGCAGAACCTCACCGACGTGGACGACAAGATCATCAACCGCGCCAACGAGGAGGGCCGCAGCGCCGCCGAGGTGGCGGAGGAGTACTCCAACGCCTTCATCGAGCAGATGCACCGCTTTGGCATCCTCGACCCCGACATCCGCCCGCGCGCCACGCGCGAGATCGAGGCCATGCAGGACATGATCAAGACCCTGATCGAGCACGGCCACGCGTACGCGGCCGACAACGGCGACGTGTACTTCTCCGTGCGCAGCGACGACGCCTATGGCATCCTGTCCGGGCGTGACGTGGACCAGCTGCGTGCCGGCGAGCGCGTGGAGGTCAACGACGAGAAGCGCGACCCGCTGGACTTTGCCCTGTGGAAGGCCGCCAAGCCCGGCGAGCCCAGCTGGCCGAGCCCCTGGGGCGACGGTCGCCCCGGCTGGCACACCGAGTGCTGCGCCATGATCCGCCGCTACCTGGGCACCCCCATCGACATCCACGGCGGCGGCCAGGACCTCATCTTCCCGCACCACGAGAACGAGACCGCCCAGTGCATGTGCGCATGGGACCACGCGCTGGCCAACTACTGGATGCACACCGGCATGCTGCGCGTCAACGGCGACAAGATGTCCAAGAGCCTGGGCAACTTCTTCACCCTCAAGGAGATCCTGGACAAGTACCCCGCCGACGCCGTGCGCCTGCTCATGCTGCAGACCCACTACCGCTCGGCGCTCGACTTCCAGACCGACCAGCTTGACGGCGCGGTGGGCACGCTCGAGCGTCTGCGCACCTGCGTCAAAAACCTGCGCTGGGCGGCCAACAACGCCAAGGAGGACGGCAACCTCACCGAGTTCGACCGCGCGCTCTCCAAGGCGGCCGACGAGGCCCAGGCCGAGTTCACGCGCCAGATGGACGACGACTTCAACACCGCAGGTGGCCTGGCCGCCATCTTCGAGCTGGTCACCGCTGCCAACAAGTACCTGGCCGAGGCGGGCGACACCATCGCCTCGTCCGTGACGCTGCGCGCCGCAGACACCATCTGCGAGCTGGCCGACGTCATGGGTGTGGAGCTGGACGCCGCCGAGAGCGGGCTTCCCGCGGAGCTGGTGGACCTCGCGCGCGAGCGTGCGGGCTATGAGGGCTCCGACCCGGAGGAGGCCGCCGAGGTGCTGCTGGCCGCCCGCCAGCAGGCGCGCGCCGCCAAGGACTGGGGCACCGCCGACGCCATCCGTGACGGCATCACCGCCCTTGGCCTGGTGGTGGAGGACACGCCGGCCGGTGCCCGCCTGAGCAGGGCATAACCAACCAAGACCGAGTCTGGGGCGGAGGTGGGACAGGGGACGTGCCTGGTGTCCCACCTTGGCGTAACCAAGGTGGGACACCAGGCACGTCCCCTGTCCCACCTCCGCCCACCAGGCAGACCTAGCGCTACCTACGAGGAACTTCGAGGAACACATGGCAAAGAACCAGTCACAGCGGCCCGGGCGCGACGTGCGGGGCGGCAAGGGAAAGTCCCAGGCGCAGGCCAAGGGCGCGCGCGGTGGCAAGGGGGCCCCGCAGCGCGGTCGTGGCGGCCAGGGCGGACGCGGCTATCAGCAGGGTGCGCAGCGCACGGACGCCAGCAAGGCGCCGCGGCGCCGCGGCGGTGCCCCGCAGATGGGCGGCGGGTCCTGGATCGAGGGCCGTCGCGCCGTCGTCGAGGCGCTCGAGGTGGGCATGCCGCTCAAGCGCGCGCTGGTGGCAGACTCTGATGGCTCTCTCGCCGACATCGTCCGGCAGCTCGAGGAGGAGGGCGTTCCCATCGAGCGCGCCTCGCGCAGCAAGCTGGACGCCATCTCCTCGCACGGCGCCCATCAGGGCGTGGTGGTGCAGGCGGCGCCGTTCCGCTACGCAGACCTCTCTGACGTCATCGAGCGGGCAGGGGAGGGCGACGCGCTCGTCGTGCTGCTCGACCACGTGACCGACCAGGGCAACCTGGGTGCCATCGTGCGCTCCGCCGAGGTCGTGGGTGCCGCCGGCGTCATCATCGCCAAGGCGCGCGCCGCTGGCGTAGGCGTGGGTGCCTTCAAGACGTCTGCCGGTGCGGTGCTGCACGTGCCGATCGCGCAGGTATCCAACCTTGCCACGGCCATCGAGACCCTCAAGGAGCACGGCTTTTGGGTGGGCGGCGCCACCGAGCACGCGCACGACGACGTGTGGAGCGCACCCATGGGCGGGCGCCTCTGCCTGGTGATGGGCTCCGAGGGCTCGGGCATCTCGCGCCTGGTGCGCGACAGGTGCGACTTCGAGTGCCGCCTTCCGCAGCGCGGCCGCGTGGAGAGCCTCAACGTTGCCCAGGCGGCCACGGTCATGTGCTACGAGTGGTTGCGCCGCGTGAGTGTGGAGGCGCCTGAGGCGGCGGCCGCACCGGCCGCAGCTTACGACGCGCCGGAGGTGCCGGCGGACGATGGCTCGTTCATGGTCGACGCGGCTGCGTCGTTTGACGTGGACTGGGACCTCTAGATGGCCGGACGCCTGCGCAACATGCCGCTTCTGGTGGTTGACGGCTACAACGTGATCTACGGCACCACGCACTACGAGCAGCTCATCGACGAGCATGCCGGGGCAGGCGCGCTTGCGGACGTGGCGCACCTCTCGCGCGACCCGTACGGCCACGACCCCTTTGAGCGTGCGCGCGAGGCGCTGATCACCGATGTTGCGGCCTATGCCCAGGGCAGCTACGAGCCGGTGATCGTGTTTGACGCGGCGGGCAACCTCTCGGACGAGCGGCCCGACTTCTCGCGCGCGGGTGTGCGCGTGGTCTTCTCCAGGACGGGGGAGAGCGCTGACACGCAGATCGAGCGCCTTGTGACGCGCGCGCGGCACAAGGGCCGCGACGTGCTGCTGGTGACCAGCGACAACACGATCAAGTTCACGGTGGGCGGCGTGCCGGTGACCACAGTCTCGAGCCAGCTTCTGGCCACCAATCTGGAGCACACGTCGGTGGACATCGAGGAGTCTCGCTCGGACAGAAGCTACGGGCACATGACCCTGGAGGACCGTCTGAGTCCCGAGGCGCGCGAGAAGCTTTGGAAGATGCTCGGTCGCTAGCCGTTTTTGCGTTACTATAGGTACCCACGCCAGCGTGGCTCAATGGTAGAGCACCGGCCTTGTAATCCGGTGGTTATGGGTTCGATTCCCATCGCTGGCTCCATAAAAGCGCGCGCCCCCGCCTCCGGGGGCGTTTTCGTTTTCGCATCTGCCACGGGGACGAGTGGGACAGGGGACGTGCCTCGTGTCCCACTTCATGCCACAGGGGGTAACCCCCTTTGGCATGCGAGCCGCTGTGGGACACGAGGCACGTCCCCTGTCCCACCCTGTCCCATGTCCCAGGTGGGTTACAGCCTCAGCAGGAGCGGGGCCATCGTGGCGATATTGGCGGCGTTTGCGGCGGCGGCCTCGGGCGAGAAGTCGATCACGTACAGGGCCATCAGGATCGCGTAGAAGGCAAAGATACCCACGCTCACCACGTTCATGATGTCGGGCGGGATGCGTGCGATAAGCAGCTCGAGGTACGGGTAGACCACGTAGACGATCAGCGTCGCGGCCACGCCAAAGCCAATGGCGTTCTGCAGGCAGATCTGCCCCATAAAGTTGAACGGAATGTCGGTGTAGTTCCACAACTGCAGGTTGCGGTTGAACAGCATGCCGCCGGTGAACTCGATGGCCGTGCAAAACAGCATGTTGACAAGGAAGCTGATGCCAAGCGTGGTCCAGCGGTCGAAGCGCCGGCGCAGCGCCTCCTTGAGCGGCCACAGGATGAGCGCCACCAGCACTACCGCGATGCCATGCATGGGGAAGGGGTAGAGCCAGTCGCGGAAGAGCATGGTGTTGCCAAAGTCGATGTCACCCTGGAAGAGCCCGAGGGAGACGAGGTAGCAGAAGCCCGCCTCCATCCAGTGCCCCAGCGTGGAGAAGATGCAGTAGTACAGCACGAGGTTGCGGATGAAGGGCTTTCCGTGGCGCATGTCGGCGACGGCCGAGGAGTCCACCTCAAGAGAGAGGTCGTTGGTGAGAAGGATCCGCACGCGGTCCGAGCGCAAGAAGTACAGGACGACCACCAGGTCGCCGATGATGCTAAAGAACAGCGCGAGAAGGCTGTAGCCCAGCTTCTCGTTGCCCAGGGCATAGATGCTCATGATGTGGACGGTGTTTGCCACGATGTTGAACAGCGAGTACCCGATGACCCAGCGCCTGGCCGTGCGCATGCGGTTGATTAGCAGGTAGAAGGCCACGGACTCAAAGATGATGTTGGCCCATTGGATAAGCGTGTCGAAGCCATACGAGAAGTGGTTGCGCGAGGCAAAGATGAGCCCGATGACGGTGAAGACGATGTTGAGCGCAAAGAACACCTGGATGGCGCGCAGAAAGCCCAGGTGGTTGGGGTCGGCGAGACGCTCCTCGCGAGGGAGCTTCTTGCGGTTGCGCTCGTGCTCCACGGCCTCGGCCAGCTCGCCCGTGGCCTCCTGCTGGATGAGGCGCGCAAGCTGCAGCATGCCCAGCTCGATGGCGAGGGTGACGATGTACACGAGCACGGGCAGCAGCTGGGCGTTGGTGCTGATCAGGCCCGTCCAGAGGATGCCCAGGACGCTTGCCGCCATGGTGACGGCCACGGCCTTCTGCATGCGCACGGCGACGATAGCGTTGCGCGCGGCACGTATGCCGTAGATGGCGGAGACCTGCAGCGAGATGCCCACGAACATAAAGTACCCGGCGATCTTGGCAAAGGCGCCTCGCGCCAGGTCGATCATGTCCGTCTCGATGCCGTCCTGGACCATGCTCTCGACGGCCGTGTCGCTTAGGGAAAGTCCAAAGAAGAAGAGGAACATGACGCCCATAAGAATCATGGCAATCGACAGGATAAGGGCGATAGCCGCGACTATGCGCAGCCGCTTTTGGTTGGGGGTGCGTTCAATAGATGGCATATGAGTCTCCTCGGTAGACTATTTGAAGCTATTATGGCTGTTCGACGAGGCCCAGCATCCACACAGATGTGCCCAAACCCGAGCAGTTTCCGAAGGCAAATCGCGGCTCCCTGTGAAGGTTTAGTGGTATAGATACGCCCGGGTGGGTGGATTACGTTGACAAGATTGTCTCGTGGGCGTATATTCTCCTTCGCTTGCAGGGGACACCCCAGCGGGCAGCTTGAAAATTGAAAAATGGGGATGTGGCACAGCGGCAACTGCGGCGGACTGTAAATCCGCTCCCTCTGGGTTCCCTGGTTCGAGTCCAGGCATCCCCACCATCTGCCCGTGTAGCTCAGTCGGTAGAGCACCTCGTTGGTAACGAGGAGGCCACCAGTTCAAGTCTGGTCGCGGGCTCCATTTTTCAAGCAGGCATTTGCCGGTGTAGCTCAGTTGGTTAGAGCGCACGGTTCATACCCGTGTTGTCACTGGTTCGAGTCCAGTCACCGGTACCAGCGTTTCAACGGCGCCTCCGGGCGCCGTGAACATATTAGTAGGTAAATGGCCTTGTATAGGGTTGCTTTCAGAAGGAGGACGGCATGGCCAAGGAGAAGTTTGATCGTTCTAAGCCGCATGTAAACATTGGTACGATTGGTCACGTTGACCACGGCAAGACCACCCTGACCGCTGCTATCACCAAGGTTCTCTCCGAGACCGAGGGCTGCAACGCCAACTTCGCTGCATTCGACACCATCGACAAGGCTCCCGAGGAGCGTCAGCGCGGCATCACCATTAACGTTGCCCACATCGAGTACGAGACCTGGGAGCGCCACTACGCTCACGTCGACTGCCCGGGCCACGCCGACTACATCAAGAACATGATTTCCGGTGCTGCTCAGATGGACGGCGCCATCCTGGTCATCGCCGCCACCGACGGCCCCATGGCTCAGACTCGCGAGCACATTCTGCTCGCCCGTCAGGTCGGTGTTCCCTACATCATCGTCTTCCTGAACAAGTGCGACATGGTTGATGACGAGGAGCTCATCGAGCTCGTTGAGATGGAGACCCGTGAGCTCCTCTCCGAGTACGACTTCCCCGGCGACGACCTCCCCATCATCAAGGGCTCCGCTCTCAAGGCTCTCGAGGGCGACCAGAAGTGGTATGACTCCATCATCGAGCTCATGCACACCGTCGACTCCTACATCCCGACCCCGGCCCGCGAGGCTGACAAGCCGTTCCTGATGGCCATCGAGGACGTCATGACCATCTCCGGCCGCGGCACCGTTGCTACCGGCCGTGTCGAGCGTGGCCAGCTCAAGCTCAACTCCCCCGTCGAGATCGTCGGCATCAAGGAGACCCAGTCCTCCGTCGCCACCGGCATCGAGATGTTCCGCAAGACCATGGATTACTGCGAGGCCGGCGACAACGTGGGCATCCTGCTCCGCGGCATCAAGCGTGAGGCCATCGAGCGCGGCCAGGTTCTCTGCGAGCCCAAGTCCGTCACTCCGCACGCTGCCTTCACCGGCGAGATCTACGTTCTGACCAAGGAGGAGGGTGGCCGTCACACCCCGTTCTTCTCCGGCTATCGTCCGCAGTTCTACTTCCGCACCACCGACATCACCGGCGACATCCAGGAGCTCACCGACGCCAACGGCAACAAGGTTGAGATGGCTATGCCTGGCGACCACGTCACCATCAAGGCTGAGCTGATCCACCCGATCGCTATGGAGCAGGGCCTCAAGTTCGCTATTCGCGAGGGTGGCCACACCGTCGGCGACGGCCGCGTCTCCACCATTCTCGACTAGTACTTACCTAGTACATCTGCGAGAGTCCAGGGACCCGCATCGAAAGGTGCGGGTCCCTTTCTGAGAAAAGGCACCTTCTGGCGCTGTGACCCCAACCAGAAGGCCTATCGACAGAGCCCGTATTTGTAGTTTTGTTGATAGCGTCCGGATGTCAGGTTGGTCGTTGACAGAGGGTGCTGATGGATGGTAATGTTTCTCTTCGCGTCACCTTCGGGATAGTCCCGTTGGCGGCTATCTACAGGAGGAGTCATGCGTACACTGGTTACCCTTGCATGCACCGAGTGCAAGCGTCGCAACTACACTACTAACAAGAACAAGGCCAACACGCCTGATCGTATGGAGTTGAAGAAATATTGCCCGTGGTGCCGCAAGCACACCGCGCATCGTGAAACCCGCTAAAATAGGGGAGTCACGCATTACACGCCGGTAGTTCAATTGGTAGAGCGGCGGTCTCCAAAACCGTTGGTTGAGGGTTCGAGTCCTTCCCGGCGTGCCAGAAACACCACCGGCCTTCCCGTATGGGATGGCCGGTTTTTATGAATTAAGGGACAGGGTCCCGGAGGGGTAAACGAGATGCCTAACAAGGATCGCAACAAGAGGTCTGTTCGTCAGGCGAGGCAGCGTGAGCGCGCTGAGCGCGAGGCTCAGGCTGCTACCCAGGCTGCCGCTTCGTCTTCTAGCAAGAAGGCAGTCTCCGCTCCCAAGAAGGCACCTGTCAAGGTGGCCGAGAAGACGGGCTTCATCGCGCGCACCAAGGCGTACTTTGGCGCCGTCCGCGCCGAGATGCACCGCGTGACGTGGCCCAGCCGCACCGAGCTCACCAACTACTCGGTGGCAGTCGTGGCCATGCTCATCGCCTTTGGTGTGGCCGTCTGGCTCGTCGACACCGGCGTCGTTGCAGGCCTCGTGGGCTTCACTGGCCTGAGGGGGTAGCAAGGCATGGCAAAGCGTTGGTTTGTGGTTCACACCTACTCTGGCTACGAGAACAAGGTCAAGACCGACCTTGAGCATCGTATCGAGACCTATGGCGTCGAGGACAAGATCGTCGACATCAAGATCCCGACGGAGGAGGTCACCGAGATCAAGGACGGCGGCAAGCGCGAGACCAAGGAGGCCAAGGTCTTCCCGGGTTACGTGCTCGTCCGCATGGAGTGCATCGGCGGCAACGTCGACGACAACCTTTGGCAGGTCGTGCGCAACACGCCGGGCGTCACCGGCTTTGTTGGCATCGACGGCAAGCCCACGCCTCTCAGGCGCGAGGAGTTCAACAAGATTATGCGCCGCACCAACCCCAGGAGCGGTGTGGCAGCTCCCAAGCACACCACCACTACCAGCCTCGAGGCTGGCATGGCAGTGCGCGTCGTGTCTGGCCCCCTTGCAGACTTCGACGGACAGGTGTCCGAGGTCAACGCCGAGGCGGGCAAGGTGCGCGTCATGCTCACCATCTTTGGTCGCGACACCCCAGTCGAGCTCACGCTCGACCAGGTCACCGCGATCGTCTAGGCACGGTACCCCAGCAGGCGTTCGGTATCGGTGAGGATAGCTTCTCGGACGCAGGCACAACGATAGTCACGTACGTATTTAGGTAACAAGGAGACACCTCATGGCCAAGAAGAAAGTGACTCATTTTATTAAGCTTCAGATCCCTGCTGGCAAGGCCAACCCCGCGCCTCCGGTAGGCCCCGCGCTTGGTGCTGCCCAGGTCAACATCATGCAGTTCTGCCAGCAGTTCAACGCTGCCACGCAGGACAAGGCCGGCGACATCATCCCCGTCGAGATCTCCGTCTACGAGGACCGCACCTTCGACTTCGTCACCAAGACCCCTCCCGCGGCCCAGCTCATCAAGAAGGAGCTCGGCCTGCAGAGCGGCTCTGGTGTGCCCCAGCGTGACAAGGTCGGCCAGCTCACCGACGAGCAGCTCACCAAGATCGCCGAGATCAAGCTGCCGGACCTCAACGCCAACGACATCGATGCCGCCAAGAAGATCATCGCCGGCACCGCTCGTTCCATGGGCGTCACCATCGCCGAGTAAATTTGGTTCCAAGGCGTCGCTTTGCGGCGCCACCGCATAGTGGGAGGGCTACGGCGCCCGTCAACCACGCACTTACCATAGGAGGTAGGAAACATGCCGAAGCACGGAAAGCGTTACAAGGAGCAGCTCGCCAAGGTCGATCGCAGCAAGCTCCACACCCCGATGGAGGCCATGCAGCTGGTCAAGGACCTCTCCGTCGAGCGTTTTGATGCCACCATCGAGTGCTCCATCCGCCTGGGTGTCGACACTCGTAAGGCCGACCAGAACGTCCGCGGCTCCATCTCCCTGCCCAACGGCATCGGCAAGGAGGTCCGCGTGGCCGTCTTCGCCGAGGGCGAGAAGGCTCGCGAGGCCGAGGCTGCTGGCGCCGACGTCATCGGCTCCGACGACCTCGTGGCTCAGATCCAGGCTGGCAACATCAACTTTGACGCCTGCATCGCCACGCCCAACATGATGAGCAAGGTCGGCCGTCTCGGCCGTATCCTCGGCCCCCGTGGCCTCATGCCCAACCCCAAGCTGGGCACCGTCACCATGGACGTCGAGCGCATGGTCAAGGAGCTCAAGGCCGGTCGTGTCGAGTATCGTGCCGACCGTTACGGCATCTGCCACGTCCCGATGGGCAAGGTCTCCTTCGAGACCGAGAAGCTCGCCGAGAACTACGGCGCGCTGCTCACCGAGCTGCTGCGTGTCAAGCCGTCCACCGCTAAGGGCCGCTATGTCAAGAGCGTCGTCTTCTCCTCGACGATGGGCCCGGGCGTCAAGGTCGACAGCGCCATCACCCGCAACTTCACCGCGTAAGTAACGCATAGCACAGAGCTTCGCTAGAGTCCGCCCCTCGGCATGGCCGAGGGGCGGATTTCTTGTACGGGGGAGAGGGGCAGCCGACTGACTGGGCTGCCACTGGTCCGTCCGGAGAGCCGGAACGAGCCCCCGTTCCGTCCATAGCAGCGGACCAGTCGCACTGGTCCGTTCTCAGGAACGCTACGGGATCCGCTATGCCTGCTAGAGCGGACGCGTCGCCTCGTAGACGCCGGCCGCCCCTCCTGTGGAGGGTTTGCGCTTGCAGCACTTCCGCTTGACAGCCGTACGCGCTGCTGCCATCATGTCTTCTGTTGTAAATCTGCACGTCCGCTGCCAGAGACAGCCGGTGCCGCAAGGCTTAATGGGGTAACCCGCCTGCCGAGGTGGTTCTAAAGATTGCATCTTCAGGACCCTGTCTGGCTGCGCCAGCGGGGTCTTTTGCGTGAAGGCCCACCTACGTTGGTGGTCGTGCCCGACCGCATCGTAAGGGAGGTGTAACACATGCCAGCACAGTCAAAGTACGAGATGCTCGAGAAGGTCAACGCATCGCTCGAGGCTTCCCAGGGTTTCTACGTGGTGGACTACCGCGGCCTCACCGTTAAGGAGTCGCAGGAGCTCCGTCGCCAGATCCGCGAGGCCAACGGCTCCATGAAGGTCTACAAGAACAACATCGTCAAGATCGCGCTCGAGCAGGCAGAGATGCCCGCGCTCGACGACATCCTGGTCGGTACTTGCTCCTACGTGTTCTTTGGTGATGACCCCGTGAGCGTTGCCAAGGTTCTCAAGGACTTCGCCACCAAGACCAAGAAGACCGAGGTTCTGGGTGGTATCGCCGACGGCGCTGCCCTCAACGCCGAGGAGGCCAAGGCCTACGCCGACCTCCCCACCCGCGAGCAGCTCATCGGCCAGATCGCCGGTCTCATCAGTGGCTTCGCCCGCAACATCGCTGTTTGCATCAACGAGGTCCCCGGTGGTCTTGCACGTGCCATCAAGGCAATCAACGAGGACGGCCAGGAGGCGGCGTAGCCGACCAACTAGGCGTTCTCATGCACTACCCAAGGCGCAAGCGCGCTTTGGCACACAGACAAACATCCATGCGCGTGCATGGGACCGAAAGGATTTGAACAATGGCTAAGCTTTCCACCGAAGAGATCATCGACGCCCTTAAGGAAATGACCCTGCTCGAGGCTGCTGACCTCGTCAAGGCTATCGAGGAGACCTTCGGCGTCTCCGCCGCCGCTCCCGTGGCCGTCGCCGCTGCTCCCGCCGCCGCCGTCGAGGAGGAGGAGGAGAAGACCAACTTTGACGTCGAGCTCACCGCTTTTGGCTCCAACAAGATCGCCGTCATCAAGGTCGTCCGTGCCCTCACCGGTCTTGGCCTGAAGGAGGCCAAGGAGGCCGTCGAGGCTGCCCCGAAGGTCCTGCTCGAGGGCGCCAAGAAGGACGACGCCGAGGCCGCCAAGAAGCAGCTCGAGGAGGCCGGCGCCACCGTCACCCTCAAGTAACTCCTGTTATTTGAAGCTAACTGGCACCAGGGCCGGATCCCTCAGGGATCCGGCCCTTTTTCTGTCCAAGATGTGACCCGCGCGGGCCGCCCAATTGCGCAAAATGTATAAACCAGAGGCGCGGATCGCTAACTTGCACAGATTTGTGCAAGTTAGGCCCCTAGTGAGCGCGCGAGCACCATCCATCCGCTCACTAGATGGCTAACTTACGCAAATTTGTGCAAGTTAGCGTTCGGCATGCATAAACAGGGCTGGGAGGTGCATCTCTGCCCTAGGAGGGGCTACCGTCGGGCGTCAGAATTGCAAAAAAACAAGGCAAGGCTCCCAATTGTGCGTATTGATGACAGATTGGCAGCTAGTTTCAGATGCATGCTTGTGTGTTTTCCGCTATGATAGACAGTCCGTCACACGAGCTTCACAATTGATTTTGCGTTTTCGCAGGTAAAACGGGTAATGGTCTTATATAGTCCAAAATCTTACGGATGTCAAGACTTTTTCGTTGACCATTTCTTCATCCTCCGTTAAGTTATTAGATTGCGACAACTGCCGCTATTCCGTCTTATCTAAGGAGGAAACGCCCGGTGCCTACCGCAAAGTCTTCCCCAGTTGCTCAGCTCAACGAGCGCAAGCGCGTGAGCTTCAGCAAGATTCCAGCCGCAATGGAACTCCCCAACCTGATCTCGGTGCAAAAGGAGTCGTTCGAGCGCTTTATGACCGACGGCCTTGCCGAGTCCTTCGCCGAGTTCTCTCCGATCGAGAACTCCGCGCACACGATGGAGGTGACTTTCGGCGAGCACCAGTTTGGCGACGCTCCTAGCAGCATCGCAGAGTGCCGCGCCAAGGACATCTCCTATCAGGCCCCTCTCTTCGTTGACGTGCGCTTTGTCAACAAGGAGACGGGCGAGATCAAGGAGCAGCTCGTCTTTATGGGCGACTTCCCGCTCATGACCGAGCGCGGCACCTTTGTCATCAATGGCACCGAGCGCGTCGTCGTCTCGCAGCTCGTGCGTTCGCCGGGCGTGTACTTCTCCGCCGAGAAGGACAATGGCGTCGACGTCCATCACGTGCAGTTCATCCCTGCCCGCGGTGCCTGGCTCGAGTTTGAGGTCGACAAGCACGGCCACCTCGTCGTGCAGATCGACCGCAAGCGTCGCCAGAGCGCAACCGTGCTGCTGCGCGCCCTCGGCTATGCCGAGTCCGACGACGAGATCATGGACCTCCTGGGTGACTCCGACATCGTACGCTCCACGCTCGAGCGTGACGTCGCCACCACCCGCGAGGACGCCCTGATCGAGATCTACCGTCGTCAGCGCCCCGGCGAGCCTCCCACCGTCGACTCCGCCCGCTCGCTCATCGAGGGCCTGTACTTCAACAACCAGCGCTACGACCTCGCTCGCGTCGGCCGCTACAAGATCAACAAGAAGCTCGGCCTCGAGATCGACGCTGACAGCAAGGTGCTCACCCGCGAGGACACGGCAACCGCCGCGTCCGCACCGTGGGCGAGCTCGTCCAGAACCAGTTCCGCATCGGCATGAGCCGCATGGAGCGCGTCATCCGCGAGCGCATGGCCTCCCAGGACGCCGACGACATCACCCCGCAGTCGCTGATCAACATCCGTCCTATCGTGGCTGCCATCAAGGAGTTCTACGGCTCCTCGCAGCTCTCGCAGTTCATGGACCAGAACAACCCGCTGTCCGGCCTCACGCACAAGCGTCGCCTGTCGGCCCTCGGTCCTGGCGGTCTCGCCGGCCACAAGTCCGGCTCCAGTCGCCGCACCAACGTGCCGACCGCCGTCCGCGACGTCCACAACAGCCACTACGCCCGCATGTGCCCGATCGAGACCCCCGAGGGTCCCAACATCGGCCTCATTGGCTCGCTGGCCCTCTTCAGCCACGTCAACGAGTACGGCTTCATCGAGTCGCCGTACCGCCGCGTGGTTGACGGCCGCGTGACCGACCAGATCGACTGGATGACCGCCGACGAGGAGGAGCAGCACGTCATCGCTCCTGCCGACGTGCCCATCGACCCCAAGACCGGCGAGTTCGTGGCCGTCGACTCCAAGGGCAACACCTATCGCCCCGAGACGGTCATCGCGCGTACCCGCAACTTCGACGGCTCCTTCGGCGCTCCCTCCCAGGTTGCCGTCGACACCGTCGACTACATGGACGTCTCGCCGCGCCAGCTGCTCTCCGTGGCTGCCAACCTCATTCCGTTCCTCGAGCACGACGACGCAAAGCGTACCCTGATGGGCGCAAACATGCAGCGTCAGGCCGTGCCCCTGATCCGTGCCACCGCTCCGTTCGTCGGCACGGGCCTCGAGCGCGCCGCCGCGCATGACTCCGGCGAGCTCATCTGCGCCGAGAACGACGGCGTCGTGGTGGCCGTCGACGCCGCCCGCGTGGTGGTCGACGCCTCCGGTACGCTGGAGACCTACGACCTTCCCAAGTACGAGCGCTCCAACCAGAGCACCTGCATCAACCACCGTCCCGTCGTGCACGTGGGCGACCACGTGGTTGCCGGCCAGGCGCTCACCGACGGCCCGTCCGTCGACAAGGGCGAGCTCGCCCTGGGCGCCAACCTCACCGTGGCCTACATGCCGTGGGAGGGCTACAACTACGAGGACGGCATCATCGTGTCCGAGCGCGTGGTGCAGCAGGACCTGCTCACCTCCATCAACATCTCGCGTCACGAGGTCGATGCCCGCGACACCAAGCTCGGCCCCGAGGAGATCACCCGCGAGATCCCCAACCAGGGCGAGGACATGCTGGCCAACCTCGACGATGACGGCATCATCCGTATCGGCGCCGAGGTCGGCCCTGGCGACATCCTGGTCGGCAAGGTCACGCCCAAGGGCGAGACCGCTCTGACCGCCGAGGAGCGCCTGCTGCGCGCCATCTTCGGCGCCAAGGCGCATGACGTGCGCGACACCTCCCTCAAGATGCCTCACGGCGCCTACGGCCGCGTCGTCGACGTCGTCCGCTTCAGCCGCGAGGCCGGCGACGACCTCCCGCCCGGAGTCAACGAGCTCGTCCGCGTCTTCGTGGCCCAGCGCCGCAAGATCCAGCAGGGCGACAAGATCTCCGGTCGCCACGGCAACAAGGGCGTCGTCTGCAACGTCCTGCCCGTGGAGGACATGCCCTACATGGCCGACGGCACCCCCGTCGACGTGCTGCTCGACCCGCTGGGCGTCCCGTCCCGTATGAACGTCGGCCAGCTGCTCGAGTGCCACCTGGGCTGGGCCGCTGCCCAGGGCTGGGATCAGGACTCCGCAGACTCCGACAAGGTCGTCGAGGGCCCGATGCACGTGGCCACGCCCGTCTTTGACGGCGCAACCGACACCGAGGTCGCCGAGTGCATCCGCCGCGCCAACATCAACCTGATGAACAAGGCCATGCGCGACTATGGCGAGCACATGCGTCAGGACTTCGTCCCGCAGCTCAACGAGATGGGCAAGACCACCCTCTACGACGGCCGCACCGGCGAGGCCTTCAAGAGTCCCATCACCGTGGGTACCTCCTACATCCTCAAGCTCGGCCACATGGTCGACGACAAGATCCACGCGCGTTCTACCGGCCCCTACAGCCTGGTTACCCAGCAGCCCCTGGGCGGCAAGGCTCAGTTCGGCGGCCAGCGCTTCGGCGAGATGGAGGTCTGGGCGCTCTACGCGTACGGCGCCTCCAACGTCCTGCAGGAGATCCTCACGGTCAAGTCCGACGACACCAACGGCCGTGTCAAGACCTACGAGTCCATCGTCAAGGGCGAGAACGTGCCCGAGGCCGGCATCCCCGAGTCCTTCAAGGTGCTGGTCAAGGAGATCCGCTCCCTGGCCCTGGACATCGAGCCCATCTCCTACCGCAAGGTGGAGAAGGCGGCAGCACCTGCCGCACCCGCAGCGGAGCGCAATGCCATCGACATGTTTGCGATGGCCGACGACGCCGACAGCCTGATCGGCAGCGTGGCGGGCGACCTCGACCTCGTGGGCGAGCCCCTCATCGGCGAGCCCCTCAACGATAAGGAGTAGCGAACGTGGCAGACTTCGATACCACCGATTTCGACGCTATCAAGATCTCGCTGGCCTCTGCCGACCAGATTCGCAGCTGGTCGCATGGCGAGGTCAAGAAGCCCGAGACCATCAACTACCGCACGCTCAAGCCCGAGAAGGACGGCCTGTTCTGCGAGAAGATCTTTGGTCCCTCCAAGGACTGGGAGTGCTCCTGCGGCAAGTACAAGGGCATCCGCTTCAAGGGCATCGTGTGCGAGCGCTGCGGCGTCGAGGTCACGAGCGCCAAGGTGCGCCGCGACCGCATGGGCCACATCGAGCTCGCCGCTCCCGTGAGCCACATCTGGTACTTCAAGAGCCCGACCAGCTTCCCGCTGGCCCGCCTGCTCGACATCAAGAGCAAGGACCTCGAGAAGGTCCTGTACTTCGCCTCCTACGTCATCACCGACGTGGACGTCGAGGCCCGCGAGGCTGACGCCGAGGACCTCAAGGAGGAGCTGGCCGCAGACCTCGAGGAGCTGGACGCCGAGCGCGACGACGAGATCGAGCGCCTCAAGGCCCAGGGCGAGACCTCCGGTGACGAGTTCGACGACGTCGAGCCCCTCTCTGCCGAGGAGATCCGCATCGGCATCGCCGACCTGGAGGAGGAGTACGAGGAGGAGAAGCAGCTCCGCCGCGAGGCCTTCGAGAAGTTCATGCAGCTCGAGAAGCGCGAGCTCATCTCCGACGAGAACCTCTTCACCGAGATGAAGCGCTACTACTCCATCTACTTCAAGGGCGGCATGGGCGCCGAGGCCGTGCGCGACCTGCTGCGCTCGGTCGACCTGGGCGCCGAGGCCGAGGAGCTTCGTGCCATCGTGGCCTCCGAGGAGTCCCAGAAGCAGAAGCGCGAGAAGGCCGTCAAGCGCCTCGAGGTCGTCGACGCGTTCCTCAAGGGTGACAACGACCCGGCCAACATGATCCTGGACGTCATTCCCGTCATCCCGCCCGACCTGCGCCCCATGGTGCAGCTCGACGGTGGCCGCTTTGCCGCGTCCGACCTCAACGACCTCTACCGTCGCGTCATCAACCGCAACAACCGCCTCAAGCGCCTGCTCGACCTCGACGCTCCCGCGATCATCGTCAACAACGAGAAGCGCATGCTGCAGGAGTCCGTTGACGCCCTGTTCGACAACGGCCGTCGTGGCCGCGCCGTCACGGGCCGTGGCGGTCGCCCGCTCAAGTCGCTGGCTGAGGCCCTCAAGGGCAAGCAGGGCCGCTTCCGCCAGAACCTGCTGGGCAAGCGCGTCGACTACTCCGGCCGTTCGGTCATCGTCGTCGACCCGCACCTCAAGCTGCACCAGTGCGGCCTGCCCTCCACCATGGCGCTCGAGCTCTTCAAGCCCTTCGTGATGCGTCGTCTGGTCGAGCTGGGCAAGGTCGAGAACATCAAGGGCGCCAAGCGCGCCATCGACCGCTCCGCGCCGGCCGTGTGGGACGTGCTCGACGAGGTCATCAAGAACCGCCTCGTCCTGCTCAACCGCGCGCCGACCCTGCACCGCCTGTCCATCCAGGCCTTCGAGCCGGTCCTCGTCGAGGGCAAGGCCATCCACCTGCATCCGCTGGTGTGCGCCCCCTTCAACGCCGACTTCGACGGCGACCAGATGTCCGTGCACGTGCCGCTGTCCACCGAGGCCCAGACCGAGGCCCGCGTGCTCATGCTCTCCAGCAACAACCTGCGCTCGCCCGCGTCGGGCAAGGTGCTCACCGTCCCCTCGCAGGACATGGTCTTTGGCACCTATTTCCTGACCACCGAGAAGGACGACGTCGAGGGCCAGGGCCGCGTGTTCGCCAGCTTCGAGGACGCGCTCAACGCCTACGACTGCCGCAACGCCGTCGACATCCAGGCCAAGGTCTTCGTGCGCGTGTCTGCCGCCGACGCCAACTACGAGAAGGACGGCCGCAAGTACTTCCGCGTCAAGGCCTCCCGCCAGGAGTTCGAGGACCACGACGTCACCGACGGTCCCGCACGCTTCGAGACCACCATCGGCCGCGTGATCTTCAACCGTCAGTGCCTGCCCGCCGACTACCCCTTCATCAACTACAAGATGGACAAGGGTGACATCGGCACGCTGGTCAACGACTGCTGCGACCGCTACAGCACCTCCGAGGTCGAGCCGATCCTGGACGCCATCAAGCAGACCGGCTTCCACTACGCAACGCGCGCCGGCCTGACCGTCTCCGTGTGGGACGCCGTCATTCCCGCCGACAAGCAGGAGCTGCTCGACGCCACCCAGGCGCAGGTCGACGAGATCAACGACTACTACGAGATGGGCTTCCTGGGCGAGGACGAGCGTCACCGCGAGGTCGTCGAGGCCTGGAACAAGTGCACCGACACCCTGGGCTCCGAGATGCTGGACGGCTTTGCCGAGGACAACCCCATCTACATGATGGCCGACTCCGGCGCCCGAGGCTCCAAGACGCAGCTGCGCCAGCTCGCAGGCATGCGAGGCCTGATGGCCGACATGTCCGGCGACACCATCGACCTGCCCATTAAGGCAAACTTCCGCGAGGGCCTGGAGCCGCTGGAGTACTTCATCTCCACCTACGGCGCCCGTAAGGGCCTGGTCGACACGGCCAGCCACACCTCCGACTCCGGTTACCTGACCCGCCGTCTCGTCGACGTGGCGCAGGACGTCATCGTCCGCGAGGAGGACTGCGGCACCGACGAGGGCGTCACCTACCCGCTGATCAAGGCTGGCGAGAAGTCCGTCGACATCGACCTCATTGGCCGTTGCGCGCTCAACGACATCGTGAGCCCCGCAGGCGGGGTCATCATCCCCGCCGGTGGCTACATCGAGAGCCGCGACGACCTCGAGCGCCTGCTTGCCGCCGGCATCGAGAAGGTCGAGCTCCGCGCGCTGCTCACCTGCAAGTCCGCCTATGGCGTCTGCCAGAAGTGCTACGGCTGGGACCTCTCCACGCGCCGTCCGGTCAACATCGGCACCGCCGTGGGCATCATCGCGGCCCAGTCGATCGGCGAGCCGGGCACGCAGCTGACGATGCGTACCATTCACTCCGGCGGCGTCGCTGGCGCTGACGACATCACGCAGGGCCTCCCGACGGTTGCCCGCATGTTCGACGTCGTCGGCAACGTTAACGAGAAGATCCTCGGTCGCGAGGCCGACCTTGCGCCCTACACCGGCAAGCTGCTCATCATCAGCGAGCAGAACGGCTACCTGCTGCGCATCGTCGACCAGGACGACGAGACCCGCGTCCTCGCCGAGTGGAACGTCCCCGCGTCGGCCATCTTCATGCCCAGCGTCGACCAGCGCTTCAAGAAGGGCGAGGAGATCTACGTCAACGCCGGCGAGCAGATCACCCGTGGCTTCGTCAACTTCCGCAAGCTCCGCAGCCTGACCGACATCGAGTCGACGATGCACACCTTCGTCGAGTCGGTCAAGGACGTCTACACCTCCCAGGGCGTCGACCTCAACGACAAGCACATCGAGGTCATCGCACGTCAGATGCTGCGTCGCGTGCAGGTCACCAACCCCGGCGACTCCACGTACCTGCTGGGCCAGTACGTCGACCGCTACGTGTTCGCCGAGACCGTGCGCAACATCACGCTGGCTGGCGGCAACCCGCCTGAGGCCGAGCCGGTCATCCTGGGTACGCTCAAGGTGGCAAGCTCCATCGACTCCTGGCTCTCCAGCGCGTCGTTCATCCGCACCGCTGGCGTGCTGACCGAGTCCGCCATCGAGGGCGAGGTCGACCACCTGCTCGACCTCAAGTCCAACGTCATCGTGGGCAAGAAGATCCCCGCCGGCACCGGCCTCAAGCCCTACGCCGACGTCAAGCTCACCTACCATGGCGAGACCATCGACGGCCCCACCTCCCCGCAGGCCAAGAACCTGCCCGAGTGGGCACCCGACCAGCTCAAGGGCATCGAGGAGCAGCTTCCCAAGCAGCTCGACTGGATCGGTGACGACTACGGCTTTGGTGGCGTGTACTCCAAGAACGGCCGCACCCTCTCCAGCGAGGACGCCAAGCTGTACCTGTTCGACGACCTCGGCGTGTCGCAGCGCTGGACCAACAAGTTTGGCGAGGTCGGCATCGAGACCGTGGGCGACCTGGTGGGCAAGACCGAGGACGACCTGCTGCGCATCGATGGCATCGGTGCCAAGGCGATCGAGGAGCTGCGTGACGGCCTTGAGGCCCGCAACCTCCTCTTCATCCTCGAGCCGGACGAGGACGAGGCCGACAGCGAGGACCTGAGCCAGCTGCTCAACATGGTCTTCTCGCCGGACGCCGACTCCGACATCATGCTGGGCACCGCCGCGCCGATCAAGCACAGCTTCGACGACGAGCTCATTGGTGGCAGCGAGGACGTCTCCAACGACCCGCAGATCATCAACGAGGACCTTGGCTCCCTGCACGACCTGCTCTCCCAGGTGAGCGGCATCGACGAGGACTAATGTCCCGCGCACAGAGCGTTACGAGAGGCACCCTACGGGGTGCCTCTTTTTTCATGCGCCGCCCCTGGTTCCGTCCCCGCCCTAGGTTCCTGAAAAGTTACAGGTGTCCCAATCACTGATGTGCCCACACTGGGGGCGGCTACTATGTACTAGATTTCAGGCACTAATACATTAATGCAAAACTTAATATCTCGAGAAGGTACATCATGTGGTGGAAGACGTATTCCGACCCCTATGAGCCCTATCTGCTCTTTCGCAAGAACTCGATGGGCGGCATGTGGACGGTAGGCTACCTGATCGCACTCTATGCGCTGGTCGTCGCACTGGGGCAGTACGCGCTGCCTCAGCTGGCCATACCCGTGGCCCTCGGTGGGCTCTATGTCTTTATGAGCTATGTGACGGGCGTGGTGGGCATGGCGGTGCTAGCGCCCATCATGTCGTACGCATGGTTCTGCCTCGACTGGCTCGCCGTCTACGGCGTGGGTCCCGTGAGCCTGACGGCAGCGCTTGCAGGGCTGGAGTGCGCCATGATCATGGCCGCCCTCCTCATCGGGGCGCCGCAGGTGCGCGCCTACCTGCTCGTCCTTGTGGCGGTCGAGGGATTCTTCTTCCTCTTCCTTTCTAGCGGCTCCTATGCCCTGCTGGCCCTTGGTGGCCCGGACAACGAGAGCGCCATCCAGACGGGGCACATCATAGACGCGCTGATACGGGGCACCCTATGGGTGACAGTGGCGGTTGCGGCCATCGTCCTTGTCATCGTGCTTGTCTCTGCCGTGCGAAGCAAGGACGACATGACCGAGGTCAAAAGGCAGCTCAAGGGCGATGCACTGCTGTTTGTCGTGGGGGTTGTGCCACCTCTCGCGGGATCGCTGCTGGCGCATGTGAATCCGCAGCTCGGCATGCTGGGTGTGCTTGTCCTGCATGCGGCCATTGCAGTGGCTGCACGCATGCGGGGCATCGAGCGGGTGTGCTGGGCACTCGTCCCGATGGTGCTGCTGGCCACCCTTGGCATTATCGCTCGGGCTCCGCTCGACATGCTGCCGCCTTGGGCTCCGGGGGCGGTTCTGCTGCAGGCCGTGCAAGACGGCCCTCTTGGGGGCGTGGCGGCAACCTGCGTCATGCCTCTGCTCGAGGGCACGGCCAAGGTGCTCGGTCCGTTGCTGGTCCTGCCCCTGCAAAGGGTCGGCACAGCCATTCCCAATGACGCCCTGGTTCTGTATCTGCTCGGGCTCTATGCGCTGGCCTTCCTGGCGAGCGTGGTCATGGGCACCATCGTGGGCGTCGCTGACCTCAAGGCGTACGCCGCAAGCCGTAAGGCACCTGCTGCCGGGCAAGAGGTTGCGGAGGCTCCTGCGGTGGCACCCGACGCCGCCGGTGCGGGGATACCAGAACCCCAGCTGATGCCCAGCTGGATGGCGGGAGGTCCGCTCCGCAAGCTGTTGAGGCGAGGGCAGGGGGAGAACCCCGAAGGCGCGCCGACGGACTCCTACGTGCAGTATGAGAGAAGGGACGGCACGCTTGGACGCCGCGCTGGGTCCCAAAGGGGGCTTCTGCCCCGTGAGCTGCGCCTGGCCTTGGGCCTGCCGGTGGTTGAGAAGCTCGGAAAACGCGTCTGGCACCACTGGGACGAGCAGCTGAGTGGCTCTGTGCCCTGCTTTGAGGACGTGCACGTGAGCGAGGCCTCGCGCCGTAACCTGATCGACCGGATCAAGCGCCCCGTGCGCAAGGGTCTCTGGTGGAAGGTCTTCGAGGACGACGGAAGGATGGAGCTCATTCCCAAGGGTGCCGGAGGAGACCTCCTAGCCGTGTGGCTGCCCCTGGTAGTGCTGCTGCGAATCTCTCCTGCGGGCCACGCTAGCCTGGTCATGCCGGTCACGCTCATCCTGTGCGTCATGAGCATGTGCCATGTGCTGGGGCTCTTTGGAACCATTGTGACTGGTCCGCTGCTCGTATACGGATGGACGTCATTGGTCTGGCTCATCGGCCAGGGAGACCTCGCCGCTTTGATGGGCACGGGATCGTTTGCCGAGATGCAGTGGCTCTTTGCCGTGATAACCGTCCTGACCGTGATCACGGGGACCCTCCGTGGCGGTGCAAACTGGACGCTGTCCTTTGCGCTCTATGCGATGGGCGGGTCGTGGATCATCGTGCGGCAATACGAGACGGGCATCATAGACGAGCAGACTGCCCGGACCTGGCTGGGATACCTCTATCTCGCATCGATGGCGATTGCCGTCGTCTTTACGCTGTGGTCCCTGTACAAGGAGGCCTCGCTGCTAAGGCGCTGGCCAGAGGCGCGCTCCGACGAGCTCGCGAGCGCGGCGCTCACGGTTGCTGGCGCCATGCCCCTGGCGATAGCCGTGGCGCTGTCTGGCGTGGGTGCTCTGCCGGCGCTCATCGGTGCCACGGTGGCCTACGTTGCCCTGGCCGTTGCCGGCAGGATGCATTCGCCCAAGGGCCTGAGCTGCCTGTTCCTGCCGCTTTTGGTTGGCGCTGCTGCCTGGGCTGTGACGGCAGCCGACGTGGCAGTGCTCCCTCCGTCGACCATGAGCGACAGGCTTGTGGCCCTGTGCGGCAGCAGACCCCTTGCGTTTTTGGCGCATGGGGCGCAGTCCGTCATGAAGGGCTGCACGCTTCTTCTCGAGAGGCCCGTACGCGCTGCCGTGGCCTTTGCGATCAACTATGCAAACGACTACCCGATCCCGGCCGAGGCTCTGCCTTTGGATCTGTTGCAGGTCTTCTGCCTGTTTGCGGGCATTCTCGTCATCGCGTCGCTCATGGGTATCGGGGTTTCCATGCTCGAGGGGGCGCGTCCGCAGCTCGTCGAGGACGCCCTCGGCCGCGAGAGGCGCGTCCTGGATGCGCTGACCCAGCCAGCTCCGACAGGGGCAGCCCAGGCGGAGGAGGCTCAGACGGGGGAGAAGACGCTCGATGAGGCATCGATTGGGGAGGATTCTCCCGACGAGGCGCCGACCGAGGGCGGCTCCGCCGAGGGAGTGCCACCAGAGGAGGCGCCTGTAGACGGGAGCATGGTCGATGAGCCCTCAACGGAAGGCGATTCTCTCGAGATCGCAGACTAGGGTCCATCGCCGAAAACTCGACACACTCGTCAGATTGCACAAGAGGTTGGGTTGGCGCTGCAAATAGGATTAAACCACCTGTTTAACTGGCTCATACGTCAGAGTGCAGAAGGGGGTACACATGAGGGACTTAAGAAGGGTTTTGGGCGGATCCACAGTCGTGGCGTTTGCGACGGTGCTTGCGCTTGCGGGCTGCGGCGGCTCAGGCGCCTCCACGGATGCGCCAGCGGGCGATGCGGCCGCCACGGAGGAGGCCGCTGAGACCAAGGACGCCGCCACCCTCAAGGCGGAGGAGCGTCTGGCGAAGGCCGAGGAGGCCAAGCATTGGCGTAGGAGCGAGGAGTCAGTGGAATCCACCTCGACATATACGTATACGGACGAGAACGGCAACACCGTTGAGGAGACTGGCACGAACACGAGGACCACGTCCTACGAGTTCGACGAAACGGGCAACACCATCAAGAAGACCGAGAAGGATTCTCACGACTGGGGTGATTCGACCACCACAACCGAGACGACAACCATCTATAGCCGCGAGGAAAACGGCTGGCCGACCAAGGCAGAGACGGTCACGACCACCTCATATACGTATCCCGACGGCAACGGTGGAACGGCGGAGCGCAGCGAAGACCCCGAGACGACCGAGGTCACCTATGACTACGAATACGATGACTCCGGTCGTGTGACCAAGATTACGACTACGAACGAGGATGCCAGCAGCTTCGAGTTCACCTACGGCGAGAGCGACATGCCTATCGCCATAAACGAGACCACCTCCTATCGCACCTACAGCAATGAAGGCGAGGAGAAGCGGGTTACGAGCACGTCGACGGACGAGTACAACGACCTGGGCATCTTGACTCACGAGACCGTCTCGACCGTAGGCGAGGAGCACTCCAAGCAGCATGATGCGGAGTACCTCTACGACGACCTCGGTAACATGCTGAGTGCCGTTCACAACTACACCTACGATGACGATAGTCAGGGCACCGAGACGAGGACCTATACGAACGAGAAGAACGAGGATGGCTTTGTGACTAAAGTCACGACCACGGTCGAGGGCGACGGCAAGTACATCAACGAGCGGTGGGCATACGACGTCACCATCGAAGAGGTCATCATGCCCGACGGGAGCATTCAGGCGACCACCTATACGTATGGCGACAATGGCGAGCGAATGGCAGGTGACACGCAGACCTACGATGGTCCCTACTGCGTACGGGAGCTCACGTACGACGAGCAAGGCAACCAGCTTAGTTCCACGACCACCTACTATGACGGCAGCGTGGATAAGAGTGAGTTCGCCTACGACGAGAACGGCAACAACACAAAGGCGACGTACACGTCATTCGACGGCAGTACGCATACCTACACCTATACGTACGACGAGAACGGCAACGAGGCCGCCATGCAGATCAGTGGTAGCGACTATGAGGCAAAGTACACGTACGCCTATACCCACTTCGAGGAGATAAGCGACTACCTGCAGAAGTCTGAGAGCGTACAGCACTGGCTTGAGTAGGTGCGTCTGCGGACTTGCGGTCCGATCGACCTCAAGACGAGCGTGAGCTCCCGGGCGCCTCGCACACGCGGGGCGCCTTTCTCGTGCGAGCGGCCCCAACGCCCACGGGGCTGGCATGCTGCCCGCCCCGTGGGTGTGGCACAATGGGGAGCGGTACGCGTCGACGGGGGAGGCCCTCATGCTCATCAACGACAAGATTTGGGTTGCCCAGGGCGAGCTGCCCTGCTGCCTGCTGCTCAACCAAGCCAACCGCCACGGCCTCATCGCCGGCGCCACGGGCACGGGCAAGACCGTCACCCTCAAGGTGCTCGCCGAGAGCTTCTCCGACGCCGGCGTGCCCGTGTTCATGGCCGACGTCAAGGGCGACGTCACCGGCATGGCCCAGGCCGGCGCCATGACCGATGGCCTGCGCAAGCGCCTCGGGTACTTCAACCTCACCGAGGACGAGGTGCGCTTCTACGGCGCGCCGTGCCGCATCTGGGACATGCTCGGCGACGCGGGCTGCCCGGTGCGCATCACCATCTCCGACATGGGACCGGTGCTGCTCAGCCGCCTACTCGGGCTGACCGACGTGCAGCAGGGCGTGCTCAACGTGGTCTTTCGCGTGGCCGACGACCAGGGCATGCTCCTGCTCGACCTCAAGGACCTGCGCTCCATGCTTGCCTACGTGGCCGACCACGCCAAGGACTACGAGACCACCTACGGGCGCGTCTCCAGCCAGTCGGTCGGCGCCATCCAGCGCGCGCTTCTCGCGATCGAGGACCAGGGCGGTGACATCTTCTTTGGCGAGCCCGACCTCGACATCAACGACTGGTTTGCCTGCGACGAGGACGGCCGCGGCTACGTCAACATCTTGAACGCGTCCAAGCTCATCCAGATGCCGCAGATTTATGCCATGTTCCTGCTGTGGATGCTCTCCACGCTCTTCGAGGTGCTGCCCGAGGTGGGCGACCCCGACAAGCCGCGCTTCGTGTTCTTCTTCGACGAGGCGCACCTGCTCTTTGACGACATGCCCAAGCAGCTCAACGACAAGATCGTGCAGGTAGTCAAGCTGATTCGCTCCAAGGGCGTGGGCGTGTACTTTATCACGCAGTCGCCCTCCGACATCCCCGACGAGGTGCTGGCGCAGCTCTCCAACCGCGTGCAGCACGGCCTGCGCGCCTACACGCCCGCCGAGCAGAAGGCCGTCAAGGCCGCTGCGGCGAGCTTCCGCACCAACCCCACCTTCGACACCGTTGAGGCCCTGCAGGACCTCGGCACCGGCGAGGCGCTCGTGAGCTTCCTCGACGACGAGGGACGTCCGAGCATCGTCCAGCGCGCCCGCGTGATCTTCCCGGCGTGTCGCATGGCGGCGGCGGACGAGGAGACAATCCAGCAGGTGCTTGCCGGTCAGGTGGAGCTCACCGAGAAGTACGGCCAGGCCGTGGACCGCGAGAGCGCGTACGAGATGATCAACGACGCGCGCGAGACGGAGCAGGCAAATGCCCAGCTTGCGGCCGAGCGTGCGGCCTTCGAGAAGGAGCGCGCCGCCTTCGAGGCGGAGCGTGCGCGCGAGGCGGCTCGCCAGGCAAAGGCTGCCGAGCAGGCGGCGGCCCGCGAGCAGCGCGAGCGCCAGAAGGCCGAGGAGCAGCGCCTGCGTCAGCTCGAGCGCGAGGCCGAGGCGGCACGCAAGCGCCAGGAGCAGGCTGCGGCACGTGCCGAGCGCGAGCGCCTGAAGGAGGAGGAGCGCCGCCAGCGCGAGCGCCAGAAGGCCATGTCCGACGTGGCCGGTGCGCTGCTCACCCCGGTCTTCGGCAAGACTACCGGCCGCAGGATCGCCCGCGGGCTCTTTGGCACCAAGCGATAAGCCCATCGAGTGACACACTCTCTCCGTGGGAGTTTCTGTGTCACCCGCGGGTGACACAGAAACTCCCACGGAGAGAGTGTGTCACGTCGCAATGTTACAAATCGTAGCGTCGTTCAACCGAACAATTCCTGCGTGCTAAAGTAGGTCTACTACACGTACGAAGAAAGGCTCGTGGTCATGGAACCTGCCAACCTGCAGAACCGCAAGGATGTCGCAAACCGCATCAGGTCGCTGCGCGAGGACAACGAGTTCACCATCGAGGAGATGGCCGAGGCAACCGGTCGCTCCGCGTCCGAGTACGCCGCCCGTGAGAGCGGCGACATGGACCTGACCTTCACCTTCGTGTACAAGTGCGCCAAGAAGTTCGGCGTCGACGTGGTCGAGCTGCTGACGGGCGAGAGCCCGCGCCTCAGGCACTACGAGATCGTCCGCGCGGGCGAGGGCCTCGTCCTCGAGCGCCACTCCGACTTCCACTACCTGCACAAGGCGCCGCACTTCCGCAACCGCCTGGGCGAGACCTTCCTGGTCGACGTGCCCTTCCAGCCCGAGAGCCAGAACGAGCCCATCCACCTCTCCTATCACGAGGGCCAGGAGATGGACTTCGTCCTCAAGGGTCGCCTCAAGTTCCGCTTCGAGGACCACTTCGAGGAGGTCAGCGCGGGCGACACGCTGTTCTACGACTCCGGCCGCGGCCACGGCATGATCGCCATCGACGGGCAGGACGCACAGATCCTCGCCGTCGTCTTCGACCCCCAGCGCAAAGAGATTATCTAGGCATCGCCCGCCTTCCTGCGGACGGTGCCGTTAACTCAGACTCACGACCACAGTGTCGCACTGGCGCGTTGCGTTGCGCCTGCATGCTGACAAATCTCTTTGCAAAGGATGACCACTGCCATGCGTTACATCAACGAGAAGTACATCTCCGAAAGCCGCAATCTCAAGGGCGAGATCGCCCACATCTCCCTGCACTACGATCACGACTTCAACTGGGCGTACGACGTCGTGGACGACATCGCCGTCAACGACCCCAAGCGTCCCGCCATGGTGTGGTGCAACCCCGAGGGCGAGGAGCATCGCTTCAGCTTCGGCGAGATGAAGTTCTGGTCTGACAAGTGCGCAAACTTCCTGGTCAGCCAGGGAATCCGCAAGGGCGACATGGTGCTTGTCATCCTGCGCCGCCACTACCAGTTCTGGATCACCGCGCTGGCGCTGCACAAGATCGGCGCCGTGCTGGTGCCCGCCACCTTCATGCTGCGCGAGCACGACCTCGAGTACCGCCTCAAGGCTGCCTCGTGCAAGGCCGTTGTCTGCACCGACGCCGGCGCGATCGCCGACGTGGTGGATGCCGTGGCTCCCAACTGCCCCGACCTGCAGAAGAAGATCATCGTGGCTGCCGGCGGCGCGGGCCTCGCCGTGAGCGAGCCGGGCTTCGAGCCCAGCCGCCACCGCATGCTGAGCGGCCCCGATCACATCTGCGAGCTCACGAGCAACCGTCCCGGCTGGGTAGACTTCAACTCCGGCGTGAGCGCGGCGAGCGACTTCTGGGGCCGCGTGGCCATCACCGTGGACGAGCCCATGATCATGTACTTCTCGTCCGGCACCTCGGGCAACCCCAAGATGGTGCTGCACAACGGCACCTACGCGCTGGCGCACACCATCACGGCCAAGCTCTGGCACAACGTCATCGGCGACGGCGGCCTGCACTTCACCATCGCCGACACCGGTTGGGGCAAGGCCGTGTGGGGCAAGTTCTATGGCGCGTGGACCATGGAGTCGTGCGTCTTTACCTATGACTTCGACCGCTTCAACGGAGACGAGATCCTCAGCCTGATCAGCCGCTACCACGTGAGCACGCTGTGCTGCCCGCCCACCATGTACCGCCTGATGATGCTGAGCGACGTGGACGCGCACGACCTCTCCGACCTCAAGTACTGCACCACCGCAGGCGAGGCGCTCAACCCCGACCTCTACGACTTCTGGCGCGAGCACACGGGGCTGACCATCTACGAGGGCTTTGGCCAGACCGAGACCCCGCTCACCATCGCCAACCTCAACAACGCGCGTCCCAAGCCCGGCTCCATGGGCAAGATCGTGCCGCTCTACGACATCCGCGTGCTGCGCGACGACGGCAGCCTCTGCGAGGACGGCGAGACGGGCGAGATCTGCATCCGCTACGACCGCGACAACCCTCCCGCGGGCATCATGATGGAGTACTACCGCAACAAGGAGAAGACCGACGAGGCCATCTACGACGGCTGGTACCACACCGGCGACACCGCCTGGCGTGACGAGGATGACTACCTCTGGTACGTGGGTCGCAACGACGACGTGATCAAGAGCTCCGGCTACCGCATCGGGCCGACCGAGATCGAGAGCGTGCTGCTCACGCATCCTGCCGTGCGCGAGTGTGCGGTGACCGGCGTGCCCGATCCCGTGCGCGGCAAGGCCGTCAAGGCGACCATCGTGCTGCACGAGGGCTTTGAGGGAACGCCCGAGCTCACCAAGGAGCTGCAGACCTACGTCAAGCGCGAGACGGCACCCTACAAGTACCCGCGCATCATCGACTACGTGCCTGAGCTGCCCAAGACCGTCAACGGCAAGATCCGTCGCGTGGCCATCCGCAAGCGCGACGAGGAGGCTGCAAAGCTCAAGAGCACCGAGCAGGACAAGACCGACGGCCTGATCTAACCACACCTGCCACGGGGGTTACCCCTTTTGACAGCTTCCGTGCCCTGTCATAGGGGGTAACTCCCCGTGACAGGGCACATTGATGCATATTCATACAGATTTATGCATGCTCAAACCTAACTTGCAAATATTTGTGCAAGTTAGCTATCTAGTGAGCTCGGGGGCCTATGCGTGAGCTCACTAGAGGCCTAACTTGCACAAATTTGTGCAAGTTAGGGTTCGGGTGGGCATGGCGTATACATTTTCCCGTGCGCAGGGCTGTCCGGGAGCTCCGGAGAGCCATCCCCAAGCACAAAAAAGCCCCCCGGCGTGTGCCGAGGGGCTGTTGGAGCCTATCTGCGGCGACCTTACAGGTCGATGCCCATCTGCAGGGCCTTGCGGTTGGGCTCGAGCAGGTGCTGCTTCTTGGGCGGCACGCACTTGGCCAGTGCCGCGTCGAGCGTCTCACGGCTGCAGAAGTGCGTCTCGGCCCAGAGCTTGCCGAGGCAGATGATGTTGGCCAGACCCTTGAGGCCAGCCTCCTCGGCCATCTCGGTGGCCTTGAACGCCACGACGTTCACGCCGTCGGCGATGTCGACGCCCTCGGTGCCGCTGAGCGCCAGGGTGGTGTCGATGATGATGGTGCCGCCGGGCTGCACGCCAGGGCCAAACTTCTCAACGGAAGGCTGGTTCATGGCGATGACGGCCGTGGGCTTGGTGATGAAGGGGGTGCCGATGGCCTCGTCGGAGAGGCTGACGCTGCAGTTGGCGGTGCCGCCGCGCATCTCGGGGCCGTAGCTGGGCATCCAGCTCACATGGCGGCCGTCGAGAAGACCGGTGTTGGCCATGACCTTGCCGGCAAAGAGCAGGCCCTGTCCGCCGAAGCCGGAGAGCACGCAAAGCAGCTCGTGGTTGAAGTCCTCTGCCATGACTAGTCCTCCTTCTTCTGCTGAGCGATGGGGCAGTCCTTGGCGCGCTCGAGCGCGGCCTCGGCAGCGTTGGCGTAGCCGTCGGCGACGACGTCCTTGTACACGCCGAGCGGGTAGTACGGCAGCATGTTGTCGCGGAGCCACTGGAAGGCGTCCTGCGGCGTCATGCCCCAGTTGGTCGGGCAGGTTGCCACGACCTCCACGAGGCTGTAGCCGATGCCGTCGATCTGGTTCTGGAAGGCCTTCTTGATGGCCTTTTTGGCCTGGATGATGTGGGCGCGGCTGTCGCAGGTGACGCGCTCCACATAGGCGACGCCGTCGAGGGTGGCAAGCAGCTCGGAGATGCGCACCGGGTAGCCGGCCTTGGAGACGTCACGGCCATAGGGGCTGGTCTGGGTCACCTGGTTGGGCAGCGACGTGGGGGCCATCTGGCCGCCGGTCATGCCGTAGATGGCGTTGTTGATGAAGATGACGGTGATCTTCTCGCCACGGGTGGCGGCGTGGACGGTCTCGGCGGTGCCGATGGAGGCAAGGTCGCCGTCGCCCTGGTAGGCAAACACGACGTTGTCGGGATGCACGCGCTTGACGCCAGTGGCCACCGCGGGAGCTCGTCCGTGCGCGGCCTCGATCATGTCGCAGTTGAAGAAGTCGTAGCACATGACGGAGCAGCCGACGGGCGCGACGCCCACGGTCTTGCCCTCGATGCCCAGCTCGTCGATGCACTCGGCAACCAGGCGGTTGACGATGCCGTGCGTGCAGCCCGGGCAGTAGTTGAAGATGGCGTCAGTGAGTGCGTGCGGGCGAGCGCTCGTGATGACCTCGCCCTCGGCGATCTGCGAGCCGATGCGCTCGACCTGGTAGTCGGGCAACGTGACGGGAGTGGCGGTCTTTGCCATGCTACTCACCCCTTTCGCTGGTAGATGCGAGCTTCTCGATCTGCTCGAGAACCTCCTCGGGCGTCGGAAGCACGCCGCCGGTGCGGCCGTAGAAGTCCACGCTGGCACGGCCGTTGACGGCCAGGCGCACGTCGTCGACCATCTGGCCCATGTTGAGCTCGACGGACAGGAACTGCTTGGCGCCGTTGTCGATGACCTGCTCGATGGCGTTGGTCGGGAACGGCCACAGGGTGATGGGGCGCAGCAGGCCGGCCTTGATGCCCTTGGCGCGGGCGTCGCGGACGGCGGTGCGGGCGATGCGGGAGGCGGCGCCAAAGGCGACGACCACGATCTCGGCGTCGTCGCACATCATCATCTCCTGGCGCTGGTGCTTCGCCTTGATCTGCTCGTAGCGCTCGAAGCGCTCGCGGTTGGTGTTCTCGAGCTTCTCGGGCGAGAGATACAGCGAGTTGACGACGTTGTGGGCACGCTCGCCCTTGTGGCCATCGGTGGCCCAGGGCTTGTGCGGCAGCGTCTTGGGGTCGCGCGCGGGCGGCAGGCTGACGGGCTCCATCATCTGGCCGATCATGCCGTCGGCGAGGATCATCGCGGGGGTGCGGTACTCGTCGGCGAGGTCGAAGGCCAGGTAGATGAGGTCGGCCATCTCCTGCACGGTGGACGGGGCGAGCACGGGCATGAAGTAGTCGCCGTGGCCGAGCGCGCGGGTGGCCTGGAAGTAGTCGGACTGCGACGGCTGGATGCCGCCCAGGCCGGGGCCGCCGCGCATGACGTTGACGATGACGCCGGGGACGTCAGCGCCGGCCATGTAGGAGGCACCCTCGCTCTTGAGGGAGACGCCGGGCGAGCTGGAGCTGGTCATGACGCGGGCGCCGGCAGCGGCGGCACCGTAGACCATGTTGATGGCCGCGACCTCGCTCTCGGCCTGCAGGAAGGTGCCGCCGATCTTGGGCAGGACCTTGGCCATGTAGGCGGCGAGCTCGGTCTGCGGGGTGATGGGGTAGCCAAAGAAGAACCGGCAACCGGCGCGCATGGCGGCCTCTGCCAGCACCTCGTTGCCCTTCATGAGCACGCGCTCGGGCGCGTTCTGGGTGTTGTCAGCCATTTATTTCACCACCGTAATCGCAACGTCGGGACAGGTGATGAAGCACGTGGCGCAACCGATGCAGTTGTCGGGGTCCACGAGCTTCGCAGGGTGGTAACCCTTGGGAGTGATGCGATCGCCGTCAAGGGCGAGCACTCCCTTCGGACAGGCGCTCACGCAGAGGCCGCAGCCCTTGCAGTGCACGTCGTCAACGATGATACGAGCCATACGCGATTCCTTCCTCTCCGTTGGAACCGATAGAACATAGGGTGGGCGCGGGGCTGGCCCCCGCGTCAGACACCAAAGCGCCCCACGAAGGCAGGGCAAGGTCTAATTATCCCACGGCGTGCGTACAAATCTAGGCATCACGACCAAGGGTTCATGGTCTTGCATAGTATCTGTTAACGCCTCGGTAACTGCAGCGGGTGCAATGGTGGGGAGATTGTGTACCGAGCCCAGCACTTGGGCTCCCGTGGCCACCGCCGGCACCACCGTCGCCACCACCGGCAGGCCCAGAAGCGCGGCCGTCTCGGCGGCAAAAGCGCGGCCGTGGCGGACGTGCTCGAGGGCGGTCTCGTTGCCCAGGTTGGACGCGTTGAGCACGCCGTCGGCCTTGAGGTGCGCGTGCCACTCGATGTCGGGCAGCATGGCCGCGGCCTCGGCGGGCTCGGTCGTCAGGCTGCGGTAGGCGCTCACCACGTACAGCACGCGCGCGGCGGCTGCGTCGAGGCGCGCCGCCCAGCGTCCGATGGTGGTGGAGCCGTCGTCGTCCCCGCCCACGTCGATCACCAGGCGCTTGGTGGCGGAGCCTGCGGTCTGCTCGATCACGGCGTCGAGCTCGCCGGTCAGGCTCGGGGTGTCCAGCGTGGTGCGCGCAAGCACCGGCGCGATTAGCCGGATGCCGGAGGCGTCGAGAAGCTCGGGGTAGTCGCTCGAGCGGAAGTAGGGGTTGACTATGTCGAGGTCGGCCAGGGTGACCTCAAAGCCCTCGTCCGCAAGCGCGAGCGCCAGGCCAAGCGCGATGTTGGTCTTGCCGACGCCGGCGTGACCAACCAGGATGGTGATGGGAGAGTCAAACACCTCTGCCAGGGATGCGGTTCGCATTGCCGCTCCTTTCGTCATTGCCGCGGACGATAGAATCTGCAGGTATCGTCCCACGTGGCAGGCACAACGGTAGCACTTATCGTCCTTTGGGTCGCAAGGGGGCCGCCCCTTCCCGTCCTTGCACACAAGGTGCAGACCCCAAGGACCCTTGTCCCGCTCCTATGTGCGCTGGATGTTTCGCCCACGTATCTACCTTCTGTTGACGGCGCGCGATGGCGCCTCGTGATGGTATATAACGAGAAACACTCTGTCGAAGGCCCAGGAGAGGAGGACTGCCCCATGCACGATCGTGCCGTTTCCGGCAGCCCCCTCTTGGCCCTAGCACTTCTGCTGCTTCTCTAGGCGCTTCCGCGAGCAAGCGGTTGCGCCCATAACCCTTTGCAGGCTGCTTGTGCGGCATCGCCTCCAGGCACCCCACCGTCTTACCGTGTCTCCCGCGACACCAACCAGAGAGAAGACCCCACATGAAGCTCGCCTTTTCTACCCTCGGCTGCCCCTCGTACTCGTGGACTGACATCTATCCCATCGCCAAGGACCTCGGCTTCGACGGCATCGAGATCCGCGGCATCCAGGGCCGCGCCTACGCGCCCGGCACCGCGCCCTTCCTGCCCAACCGCCGCGAGCGCACGCGCATGCAGCTCGAGCGCATGGGCCTCGAGATCCCGTGCTTCTCGTCCAACTGCGAGCTGTCCGACGCCAGTCGCCGCGAGGAGAACATCACCGAGATCATGAACTACATCGAGCTCGCGAGCGACATGGGCACCCCCTACGTGCGCGTGCTGGTGTCCAAGGACATCCATCCGGCGGGCGAGGTTGACGACGACGACATCGTGGACGTGCTGACCCAGCTTGGTGGCTATGCCGGCGTCTACGACGTGACGCTTCTGGTTGAGACCATCGCCGAGTACGCCGACACGGCCCGTCTGGCCCGCGTGCTCGACCGGGTGGGCATGGAGAGCGTGGGGGCGCTGTGGGACCTCCACCACCCCTACCGCGTGTTTGGCGAGGACCCCGCCACGAGCGTCGCCAACCTGGGGAGCTACCTGCGCTACTGCCAGGTGAAGGACTCCGTGCAGGTGGGCGACCACTTTGAGTACCGCATGATGGGCGACGGCGACCTGCCCCTGCACGCCATGTTCGACGCGCTGCGCGACGCGGGCTACGACGGCTATATGAGCTTCGAGTGGGTCACCAAGTGGGCGCGCGACATCGCCGTGGGCGAGGCGGGCATCGTCTTCCCGCAGTTCCTGGGCTACATGCTCGACTACCAGTCCGGCGTGGAGGCCCCCGCAGCCCAGCCCGTGGTCCACGAGCCGCACCGTACGGCCGTGGCGCCGGCGGTCGAGTTCGAGCTGCAGCACTCGCTCACCAACGACGGCACCTATCCCTGGCCCAAGGAGCACCTCATCGACGAGACCTTCCCGCAGCTGCTCGACCGCATCTGCGAGCTGTACCCGCGCCAGTACGCCTTCCGCTTCACCGAGCCGGACAGCTGGTACAATCCCGACCCCGACGTCATGGGCGAGTACTACGTGCGCACCTACCCGCAGTTCCGCGCCGACGTGGACGAGTTCGCGCGCTCGCTCATCGCCATGGGCGTCAAGCCCGGCGACAAGGTGGCCATTTGGGCCTCCAACGTGCCGCAGTGGTACCTCACCTTCTGGGCCGCGGTCAAGATCGGCGCGGTGCTGGTCACGGTCAACACCGGCTACAAGATCCACGAGCTCGAGTACCTGCTGCGCCAGTCCGACACCCACACGCTGGTCATGATCGACGCGTACAAGGGCACGAGCTACCTCGACATCATCGACGAGCTCATCCCGCAGATCGCAGGCGCCAAGGCGGGGGAGTGGACCTGCAAGAAGCTGCCGTTCCTCAAGAGCATCATCACCATCGACGGCCCGCACCAGGGCTGCTACAGCTGGGGCGAGGCGCTGGCGATGGGTACTCCCGACCTGCTGCAACATGCAGTACACCTCCGGCACCACCGGCTTCCCCAAGGGCGTCATGCTCACGCACTACAACGTGGTCAACAACGGCAAGGCCATCGGCGACTGCATGGACCTCTCCACGGGCGAGCGCATGATGATCCAGGTGCCCATGTTCCACTGCTTCGGCATGGTGCTGGCCATGACGGCGTCGGTGACGCACGGCACCACCATGAGCCCCATCCCCATCTTCTCGCCGCGCAAGTCGCTGGCGTGCATCACGCGCGAGAAGATCACCTGCTTCCACGGCGTGCCCACCATGTTCATCGCCATGATGAACACGCACCCGGCCTTCGAGGAGACGGACTTCTCCCACATGCGCACCGGCATCATGGCTGGCAGCCCCTGTCCCATCGAGAAGATGCGCGAGGTGGTGGAGAAGATGAACATGCGCGACATCTGCATCACCTACGGCCAGACCGAGGCAAGCCCGGCAACCACGATGTCCAAGACCACCGACACCCTCGAGCAGCGCGTGGCGACCGTCGGCTTGCCCATCTTTGGCGTGGAGTGCAAGATCATCGACCCCGAGACCGGCGTCGAGCTGGGCGACGACGAGCCGGGCGAGTTCTGCAGCCGCGGCTACAACACCATGAAGGGCTACTACAAGATGCCCGAGGCGACGGCGGCCACTATCGACGCGGACGGCTGGCTGCACTCCGGCGACATCCTGTTGCGCCAGCCCGACGGCTACTTCCGCGTGACCGGCCGCGTCAAGGACATGATCATCCGTGGCGGCGAGAACGTGTACCCCAAGGAGATCGAGGACTTCCTCTACACCTTCCCCAAGACCAAGGACGTGCAGGTCATCGGCGTGCCCGACAAGGTCTACGGCGAGGTCGTGCTGGCCGAGATCATCCTCAACGAGGGCGAGACGGCCACCGAGGAGGAGGTCAAGGACTTCTGCCGCGCCCGCATCGCCAAGGAGAAGGTGCCCGAGTACGTGCGCTTCGTCGAGGGCTTCCCGATGAACGAGGCCGGCAAGATCCAGAAGTACAAGATGCGCGAGGAGGCCGTAGAGCTGCTCGGCCTGCAGGACGCGGCCAGCATCGAGACCGCGTAGGTGCGTAGGTTTGCTATCAGTGCTACCAGGCGAGGCCGGCTTTGTCCGGCCTCGCTTGCTAGATGAGCCTCGAGTTCTGCTTGCGCCACTCGCGGGGGCTGCCGTCTGCACGGCGAATTCGCAGCACGGGCGCCCTGTGCCTTGGCCGATAGCTGCCGCAGGGGAAGGGCCCAAGCTCCCGTGTGGCGATATGATGGGTATCGTCGAGGAGGCATCACAAACCACCCAAGGTCGGCCAGACTGACGCACCGGCAGCCCGGGGATGTCCCGGACTTCCGGAGACGCGACGAGAGAAAGACGAAAGCCCATGATTGAGGACTATCGCAAGGCATGCAAGCGCGGGCGGCACGAGGTGAGCGACGCGGTGTCGCACGGGCGCTACCCATACCTGCCCGTGTTGGATGACATCCTGGGCGATACGCGCGGGTCCGGCGAGGTGCCGGTGGGCGTGCGCGAGATTCCCATGGAGCTGGTGGTGGGCACCAAGACCCGCGCCCGCGCCAACACCTTCTCGTGCGGGTTTATGCCCATCGCCGACGAGGACAGCGAGTTTGCCGCCAAGTGGAGCCGCCTCTATGACGCGCAGGTCTCAGAGGGCATCCGCGATCCGGTGGTGGTCTACGAGTACCTGCAGCGCTTCTATGTGCAGGAGGGCAACAAGCGCGTGAGCGTGCTGCGCTCGCTGGACGTGCCCACCATCACCGCAAGCATCACGCGCGTCATGCCGGCGCCTTCCGACGACCCGGCCATCCGCTGCTACCACGAGTTCGTGCGGCTCTACCAGGTTGCTCCCGTCTATGGGCTGCGCTTCTCCCAGGAGGGGTCGTGCGAGCAGCTGGCCAAGCTCTTGGGGCAGACGCTGGACGAGCCATGGCCCGAGGACATGGTGCGCAGGCTCACGTCGACGCTGTACCAGTTCACGCGGTCGTACCGCGCGCGCGGCGGCGCCTTGCTTTCGCAGACGGTGGCAGACGCGTTTCTGCTGTACGTCAAGGCGTATGCCACCACGGGGCCGCTGGGCGTGTCGGCCCGCGAGATGGACCGCCGTGTGGCGCGCCTCTGGGGCGAGCTGGTGGTGGCTGCCCAGGACGAGGCGATTGCCTACCTCGAGCAGCCCTCGGAGCAAAAGGGAAGGATCATCTCTAAGGTCAAGAGCGTCTCGAGGACCCTACGCGCGCCAAAACCGCTGCATATGGCCTTCGTGTACGACCGCGATCCCAGCACTTCGGGCTGGACGGCCCAGCACGAGCGCGGGCGTCTCAGTCTGCAGGAGCGCCTGGGAAAGGCAGTGGCGACTTCCGCTGCCTTTGGGAAGGCGACAGACGATGACTTCGACCGCGCGGTCGCATCGGCCGTTGCCGAGGGTGCCGACGTGGTGGTCACTGCCTCGCCGCGCCAGATGGAGCAGACCCGCCGCGCGGCTATGACCTATCCTGCCTGCACGTTCATCAACTGCTCGGTGAACCTCTCGTCCAGCGCGGTGCGCACCTTCTACGCCCGCATGTACGAGGTCAAGTTCCTGATGGGGGCTCTGGCGGCCGGCATGGCCGAGAACCACCGCGTGGGATACCTTGCCACCTCTCCCATCTTTGGCAGCGTGGCCGAGGTCAACGCCTTTGCCATCGGTGCCGCGATGGTGGACCCCTACTGCACGGTGCATCTCAAGTGGTCGTCGGCGGAGGGCTTCGACTGGCGGCGTGAGTTGGAGGAAGACGACGTGCACGTGCTGGCGGGCCGCGACTATCCCAACCCGGCCGACCCCAGCGAGCCCTGGGGTCTCTGCTGCTTGCACCGCAACGCCGCACCGGAGCGTGTGGCCACGCCGGTGTGGGACTGGGGCCGCTACTACGAGCTCATCGTGCGTTCCCTGCAGGATGATCGCTGGCGCAAGGAGGGCGCCGCGCATCGCGACCGCGCGCTCAACTACTGGTGGGGCATGTCGGCCGGTGTCGTGCGCCTCGAGCTGGGGGAGGGCATTGCCACGGGGCAACGGCGCCTTGTCCAGCTGCTAGAGCGCGAGGTCACAGAGGGGCGCGTCCATCCCTTCGAGGGGCTGCTGATGGCCCAGCGGGGCGAGGTCGTGCGCAACGAGGGTTCGCAGCGCCTTGCCAACGAGGAGATTGCCTCGATGCGCTGGCTCAACGAGAACGTGGTGGGGAGGCTGCCCAAGAGCTGGGAGCTGTCGCGCGAGGGTGCGGACGCCGTGGCCGCCTCGGGCGTCATCTCGGCTGCAACCGACGCCGAGGAAAGCTAAGACGGAGGCGTCATGCGGATTCTGGCCATCGCGGACGTGGAGGACAGCCTGCTGCTCGAGCGGCTGAAGCGGCCCGACAGGGCAAGCAGGTACGACTTGGTCATCTCGTGCGGAGACCTGGGGATGTCCTACCTCGACTGCGTGGCCACGCTTGCCAATGCCCCGCTGCTGTACGTGCGTGGCAACCACGACGTGGGTTACGAGGACGACCCGCATCTGGGCGGCACCGACCTCGACGGACGGGCTGAGCGCATAGGCGGCCTGCGAATCGCAGGGCTCGAGGGTTCGTTCGACTACCGCGAGGGAATCGTGGGCTACAGCCAGGCCGAGATGCGGCACAAGGCGGTGTCTCTGGGCCTGCGGACGTACCTGACCGGTGGTATCGACGTTTTGGTGACCCACACGCCGCCGCGGGGCCATGGCGACCTCCCGGACGGCCCGCATCAGGGCTTCGACGCGTTCAACGGACTTCTCGACTGGCTGCATCCCAAGGTCATGCTGCACGGGCACGTGCATCTCGACTACGGGATGATCGAGCGCGTGCGAATGCATCCCAGCGGTACGCGACTGATCAATGCCTTTGGCTGGTACGAGTTCGAGCTCTGAGAGGGTCTCGCCCGACTCGCAAAAGGTTAAGGAAACCGAAAGGTTGGCTGTGGGCCTACCGAAAGGTTGGCCTCCTATCCTTGATGCCATACAAAGCAAGTGTGGTCTGCACATCAAGGAGGACATCATGTGGACCAGAAAAGAGCTCAAGGCCAAGGCCAAGGAAACCCTGCACTTCAACTACTGGAAGACGGTGCTTGTTGCGTTGGTGTTCACGATCGTCTGCAGTGGGGCTGGCTTCGTTGGAACAGCCGGTGGCAACCGCGCATCCGACTATGCCTATCGGCCCGAAATGACTACCTATGAGCATGAGCTGAGCCCAACCGAGGTCGATCAGATGCTGGAGGACCTCGACGAGATCGATATGACCGATCCGGACAACCCTCCCATCGACGAGATTACGGGGCTCGTCAATGACTACAGCGAGCCCGAGAGCATCGTCGAGGAGATCAGCCCAGTGCACCTCAGCCTCTCGCCTGCCGAGGCCTTTGCAGTCGCGGGTGTCGTCTTCGTGATCGCCATCGTGGTGGTCGCCATCGCTCTCACCATCGAGGCGTTTCTCGCCAACCCGCTCGAGGTGGGCACCTATCGCTTCTTCACGCGCAACCTCAATCAGAAGGCCGAGGTCAAGGAGGTCGCCTTCGGTTTTGACAACAACTACCGCGAGACGGTCAGGACCATGTTCTGGCGCGACATCTACACCCTCCTCTGGGGCCTGCTGCTCATCGTCCCGGGCATCGTGAAGGCCTACGAGTACCGCATGATCCCGTACCTGCTGGCCGACGACCCCACCATGACCAAGGACCGCGCCTTCGCCGAGAGCAAGCGGATGATGACTGGCAACAAGTGGCGCGCCTTCGTGCTCGACCTCTCCTTCATCGGCTGGTACCTGCTGGCCCTCCCCACGCTCGGACTCGTCACCATCTTCTACGCCTCGCCGTACAAGAAGATGACCGACGCCGCGCTGTACGAGGAGCTGCGCTACGGCCAGACGGCCCCGCGCCACAACGCGCCGCTGCCCGCGCCGGCACCCACTCCCGCTTCCGCGGTGCCCGTGCCGCCCTTCGCGGCCGAGAACGCGCCCGCACCGGTGTGGGACGACGCGGCTGACGGCTCCGACACCGCACCCACCAGTTCCGTTGTCGAGCACGACCCACAGGCGTAGTATCAACAAACAAGCACGTCATGCACCATGCCATCCGGGCTTCGGCTCGGATGGCTCTTGCGCCTACAAGCGTGCGAGAGGGGAGAAACCGTGGCTGACAGGATTCTTGTTGCCGACGACGAGCCGGACATTCGCAGCGTCCTCGTGCTGTACCTGGAGAATGCCGGGTATGAGGTGCTCGAGGCCGCCGATGGCGCGGCCGCGCTCGAGTCGCTGCTCGACGACCACATCGACCTCTGCCTACTCGACATCATGATGCCCGTGCTTGACGGCTACCATGTGCTCAAGCGCATCCGCGAGACGAGCGACGTGCCGGTCATCGTAATCTCCGCCAAGGGCCAGGATCCCGACAAGATCTTGGGCCTCAACCTCGGTGCGGACGACTACTTGGTCAAGCCCTTCAACCCGCTCGAGGCGGTGGCGCGCGTCGGCGCGACCCTGCGTCGCGCCAAGGGCCTCATGGCTCGTCAGCAGGGACAGGCGCAGGCGGCGGCCGTGCTGCGCGTGCGCGATCTCGAGCTGGACCGGGATGCCTGCGCGCTCACCTGCGGCGGTGCCCCTGTGGACCTGACGCCGGTGGAGCTCCGCATCATGACGCTGCTCATGGAGCATCCCGGGCGCGTCTTCACCAAGCAGCAGCTCTACGAGTGCGGTTGGGGAGATGAGTACGTGGCGGCCGAGAACAGCGTGATGGTCTGCATGAGCAAGCTGCGCTCCAAGCTCGGCGACGAGCCGCAGGCCTACATCAAGACCATCAGGGGCCTTGGCTACCGGCTGGAGAGGTGAGCTCATGGGCGTCTGGAACCGTGCAAGTGCGTCCGCCGAGCGCGACAAGGTGGAGATGGACCTCTCAACCCCCGAGGGAACCAACGAGCTGATCTCGTATCTGGTCGTGCGCTTCGTGTTGGTGATGCTGGCGGTCATGCTGACCGAGTCACTGGTGGTGTGGTTCGAGGGCCGTTGCCTGCTGCCCCTGTTGCGCGGAATGGCGAGTGGCCTCAACGCGTCGCTTCCGCAGAATGCCAGCTCGCTCGGAGCGCTTCTCCGCTGGTTTGGCCTGCTGGTCGGATCGATCGTGCAGGGCAATTACCTGCAGACCCTCGGCCTTGCGCGTGGCTCGCTCATCGTGCTGCTCACGCTGCTCATGCTGGCAATGCTCGTGCTTGCGCCCCTGTACGGGGCCCTGATGTACGCGCGCATGGTGGTGCGCCGCGTGCGCGCCCTCCAGGAGCGCCGCGAGCGCGAGCTGGCCCAGATCGACCAGCAGCGCAGCCAGTTTATGACCGACATAGCCCACGACCTGCGCACGCCGCTCATGGCAATCTCGGGCATGGCGCACGCGATTGCGGATGACGTGGTGCGCGACGACGCTCAGCGGGCCGAATACCTGCAGTCCATCTGCGACAAGACGGACAAGATGAGCGGACTGGTCTCTTCGGTCTTCGAGTACGCCAAGCTGGGGAGTGGCTCGTATACGCTTGAGCGGGAGCGCATCGACCTGCCGCAACTGCTGCTGCGCGAGGCGGCGGTTGCCTACGAGGACATCGAGGCAGCGGGGATGCACCTCTCGGTGGAGGTGCCCGAGGACCCGTGCCCGGTCTTTGCCGACGATGTGCAGCTGGGGCGAGTAGTGGCAAACCTGCTGGTAAACGCAGTGCGGCACAACCAGCCAGGCACCGAGATCGCGCTTTTGCTGGTGCGCGAGGCGGGTGTGGCCTATGTGGTCGTGGCCGACACGGGTGTGCCCATCACCGACGATCCAGCCTCGCTCTTCCAGCCCTTCTCGCGAGGAGACGCAGCGCGCGTGTCATCGGGCGGCAGCGGCCTCGGCCTATCCATCTGCAAGCGCATCGCCGACCTGCACGGGTATGACCTCACCCTCGCGCAGCCCTACGGCCGCTTTGCCAAGGCCTTCGCCCTGCGCTGCGTGGTGGTCGGGTAGACATCCGGCAGGATTCGCGGGATGGGTGCGAAGACACTCGCCCAAACGTGCCACCACACCGACCGATTGCGACAGGAGCCTTCCCGACAGGCCCGGGTGTCGTACTCTCAGACTCGAGGAATAACGTTTGAGAGGACGACCCATGGCGTACGAAGACATCATCTCTCGCATGACGCTGGAGGAGAAGTGCGCGATCCTGCAGGGCGCGAGCGCCTTTGGCAGCTTTGCCATCCCCAGCCTCGGCATCCCCGAGCTGCAGTTCTCCGATGGGCCTCACGGCATGCGCCATCAGGACCCCGAGACGGCCAACCACCTGGGCATTGGCGGGAGCCTGCCGGCAACGTGCTTCCCGACGGCTGCCACCGTCGCGCAGAGCTGGGACCCGTCGCTGGGCGAGCGCCTGGGCGAGGCGCTGGGCGAGGAGGCCGCCTGCCAGGGCGTGAGCTGCGTGCTGGGGCCGGGCCTCAACATCAAGCGCAGCCCGCTGACCGGCCGCAACTTCGAGTACTTCTCCGAGGATCCCATCCTCGCGGGCAAGATGGCCGCCGCCTACGTGCGTGGCATCCAGAGCCAGGGCGTGGCTGCCTGCCCCAAGCACTTTGCCGTCAACAGCCAGGAGACGCGCCGCCAGGCATCCGACTCCGTCCTCGACGAGCGGACCCTCCGCGAGCTCTATCTCACGGGCTTTGAGATCGTGGTGCGCGAGAGCGACCCGTGGACCATCATGACCAGCTACAACCTGGTCAACGGCACCTACGCCAACGAGTCAAGGCACCTGCTGCAGGAGATCCTGCGCGATAGCTGGGGCTTTGGCGGCGCGGTGGTGACCGACTGGGGTGGCAGCAACGACCACGTGGCGGGCGTTGCGGCGGGATCCAACTTCGAGATGCCTGCGCCGGGCCTGGACGAGGCCCGCACGCTGGCCGCGGCCGTGCGCGAGGGCCGCATCTCCGAGGCGACGGTTGACGCCCGCGTGGAGGAGGCACTGCATCTGGTTCTGCGCACGCGTGCGGTGGTGGAGGCCAAGCAGGGCCAGACCTTTGACCAGGTCGCGCATCACCAGCTGGCGCGCGAGATTGCCGCCCAGTCCATCGTGCTGCTCAAGAACGGCAAGGCCGAGGCGCGCGGCACCGTCGCGGGCGACCAGCCCCTGCTGCCACTGGCCGCTGGTACGCGCGTAGCCATCATCGGTGACTTCACGGTGACGCCTCGCTATCAGGGCGCGGGCTCCTCGCTGGTCAACTGCACGCAGCTTGACACGCTGGCTGAGCTTGTCGGGCAGGAGGACCTGCAGCTGGTGGGCATGGAGCGCGGCTTCGAGCGCGACAGCGCCGCCGACGCGGGCCTCCAGCAGGCAGCGGCGGACCTTGCACGCCGCGCCGACGTGGCCATCATCAACTTGGGCCTTGAGGAGTCGGCCGAGTCCGAGGGAATCGACCGTCTGGGCATGCGCCTCTCCGATGCGCAGGTCTCCCTGCTCAAGGCCGTGGCCGCGGTCAATCCGAACACGGTCGTCCTGCTCTCCGCGGGCGCCTCGGTCGAGACCGACTGGGCGGTGGATGCGCGTGCGCTTTTGCATCTCGCCCTGGGTGGCCAGGCGGGTTCCGCTGCGGCGCTCGACGTGCTCATGGGCCGCGTCAACCCCTCCGGCAAGACGGCCGAGACCTGGTACCAGCGCTGCTCGGACAACCCCACGGCAGGCAACTTCCCCAGCTACGAGAAGACCGCAGAGTACCGCGAGGGGCTCTACGTGGGCTACCGCTATTGCCAGACGGCGGACGTGCGACCGGCCTTCCCCTTTGGCTTCGGCCTCTCCTACACCACCTTTGCCTACTCCAACCTGCGCGTGGCGCCGGGTGACGCCAGGCGCGGCGCCGGGACCAAGGCCACCGTCACCGTGACCAACACCGGCGACGTGGCTGGCGCCGAGGTCGTCCAGCTGTACGTGGCGAAGCCCGACCATCAGGTGTTCCGTCCCGAGCAGGAGCTCAAGGCCTTCGCAAAGGTCGCCCTGCAGCCGGGCGAGTCGCGCGACGTGACGTTCACCCTCGGCGAGACCGCCTTCCGCTACTGGAACGTGGCGACCGACGCCTGGGAGGCCGAGGGCGGCACCTACGAGCTGCGTGTGGCAGCATCGAGTGACGACGTGCGCCTTGTCGGCACCGTCGAGCTGTCGGGGACGGACGCGCCCAACCCCTACGTGGGTCTTGACCTTGCCCCGTACGAGACGGGCCAGGTCGCCGGCGCCTGCGTGAGCGATGCGCAGTTTGCCGCCCTGCTCGGCCGCCCGCTGCCCGAGCCCAAGGTGACCATCGACGAGCGCATGACCTTCCGCGATCTCACGCACAGCAGAAGTCCGCTGCTGGCGGCCGTTGGTGCGGTGCTGGGTATCGTGGAGCGCAATGCGCTCAAGTCGGGCATGCCCAGCATCAACATCGAGTTCGTCTACAACATGCCCCTGCGCGCCATCGGCCAGATGACGGGCGGCATCACCGACAGCGGCCTCGTCCGTGCCATCGTGCGCGAGGCAAAGGGCTGGGGCCTCGGTGGCCTCGTGCTTTTGGTGGCGACCATCGCCCTTGGCAAGGGTGTGGGCCTGGCGGTCCTGCTCTGCCTGCTGTGGGTGCTGGGGCCCTGGGCCCTGGCCATGGCGGTCAACGCCATCCGCAACGTGGCGAGCGTCCGCGCGCTCAAGGAGGCGGACCAGTCCCGTCAGTAGGGCTGACCTGTCACAGGGGGTTACCCCTTCTGACATGACCTGTCACGGGGGGTTACCCCCCGTGGCATGCCTTCCGGCATGAGAGGTGGAGCTATGGCACTCAAAGAGTGGAAAGAGGAGCATCAGGCCCTCTGGGAGTTCATCCTGTTCAACATCCTGTCCAACGTGTCCACCGTTGCGCGCTTCGTGGTCACGTGGGTGGGCACGGCGCTCACGGGCGGTGCGGGCATGGCGGTGGTCTTCCTCGCCGAGCTGGCCTCCCAGGTGGTCAACTACTTCGTGCAGATGAAGTTCGTCTTCAAGTCCACGGCGGACTTCTCCAAGTCCGCGCCCAAGTACGCGGTGCTGGCGCTCGTCATCATCGTGCTGAACTCGGTCATCGTGCCCAAGGTGGGCCAGCTGCTCATCGGTGCGGGCGTGGCGGCGACGGCAGTCAATGGCGTGGTCGTGCCGGTTGCGGGGACGCTGCTTGCGGTGATCATCAGCTTCCCGCTGCTCAAGTTCTGGATCGCGCCGGATGACAAATAGCGCACGTCATGCGGTGGGCCTTGCAGAATCGGACACGTGGCCAACCGGTTTTGACATGAGGTAAACGACACCTTTCGTTTTCTATACGTTTTGCCTAGGTGGTTATGGGGTTCATGACGCAAAGGGATGGAGTGTGCCATGAGAATCATCCGTAAGCTGCTGGGGTTCCCCTTTGGTTGCTAGGTGCCGTCTGCGCGCTGGGTATCGTGGTGGGTAACATTGGCGCCCCCATATTCAGCAAGTCGATAAACGTGTTTCTCGGCTTCCCCACGCATGTGGTGGAGAACGCAACGGAAGACCTCTACTTCCTCTCGTCGTACGAGACCCCGGAGGATCAGTACGGGGCGGCCGGCAAGCTCGCGCGGCAGATCGAGCAGGAAGGCATCGTGCTTCTGCGAAACGAGGGTGGCGCGCTTCCCCTTGCCCGTGGTGCGCAGGTGACGCTCTTGGGCCAGAACTCGGTCGACTTCGTCTACGGAGGCGCCGGCTCAGGCTCGATAGACGCCTCCTCCGCCGCGGCCCTGGCGGCGATGGGGTATGCGGCCTTCAAGCTGTCCCATGTCATTGCCGGCACGCGCACCCTGTGGCAGGTTATCCGCCGCAAGCCCAAGAAGGGCCAAAAGAGCGAATATTACAGCTATCGTTATGACGCAGGGCCCTCATGCTACGGTGAGGGCCCTGTAACCATGGGAAGTGGGGCTGCGCCTGGGCGGGCGGCAAGAGCGGGTCAAGGAGGGCCACCGTGAACGTTCGGCTGACTGCACGAGGGCTGGACCTGCGCACCGAGCATGTGAATATCGTCGCAGGTAGACGCCGTATATCCGCACTCGTGCTCAGGCCGGCCGCCCCTCGGCCCGACGCTCCGGGCGTGCTCTGGATCCACGGGGGTGGGTACGCCACAGGCATGAAGGAGATGGTCTTCATGTCGCGGGCGGTCGACCTCGTCGAGCCATGATCGACAACCTGGACACGCCGAGCTCCGCAGACAACCACAACAAGATCTGGAACACGCGGCGCAACCACCAGGCATGGTGGCTCTACCTGCGCGAGGACGCGCGGTCGGTGCAGGTGTCGCCCTATGCGGCTGCCGCTCGCGCCACCGACCTCGTCGGCCTTCCGCCCGCCTACACCTTCGTGAGCACCGGCGAGCCGTTTCACGACGAGACGCTTGCATATGTGAAGGCGCTCCGCGCGGCGGGCGTGCAGGCGGAGGTGGACGTCTACGAGGGTCTCTACCATGCCTTCGACATGCTGGAGCCAGACCTCCCCGAGTCCCAGCTTGCCCGTCAGCGCTTCTGCGAGCACTTCGAGCAAGCCTGCGAGACCTGCTTCGCGCCACAAGGGTAGAGTTCTTGTTGCATACGAACAAATGTTCTGATATGATGATCGCATCACAATCAGTGGCCGATGCCGTAGGCTGCAAGGCTGGGAGCGCCACCCCTCTCTAACTCCAGCAAAGCCGCTGGAGGACAGTCGCCCATCAAACGGGAGGCTGTCAGCTGCCCTCGGTCGGAAACGTGACCCTACTTTAGTGGCACCGCCTCAAGGCAACGGCGTCTGGTTCCCATCGTGCCTATGATGGCCCGGGGGCAAATCGCATGGCGTTGTGTGCTAAAGAGAACTCACGCCTAGAACACCTTGGAAAAGGAGGAACGAGAATGGGTCTGTGGAACACGCTTGAGCAGCTCAAATCCTGCCACTGGGTGGAGCTTTCGCACACGCTCAACAACGAGAGCCCCTTCTGGAGCGGCATTCCCGAGGGGTCGGTCGAGCTCTGCAAGACGGTCTTCGACTACGATAACCCGATGCTGCGCTGCCGCATCCACACCTTCAAGTTCCCGGGTCAGTTTGGCACCCATATCGACTTCCCCAACCACTTCATCGAGGGGGCGTCTGGTCCCGAGGCCTTTACCATCGAGAACCACGCGCTGCCCCTCGTGGTCATCGACGTCCGCGACAAGGTCGCCGAGAACCCCGAGTATGCCGTGACCTTGGCCGACATCGAGGCCTTCGAGGCCGAGCATGGCACCATTCCCGCCGGCAGCTTTGTCGCACTGTGCACCGGCTGGTGCCATCGCTGGCCGAGCAACGACGCCCTCAACAACTTTGACGAGGAGGGCGGCGAGCATGCGCCTGGCTGGAGCCTGCCGGTGGTGAGGTTCCTCATCGACGAGCGCGACGTGGTGGCCATCGGTCACGAGACCTTCGACACCGACGCCTCGCCCGAGGCCGTCAAGGAGGACGACCTCGCCTGCGAGCGTCTCATTCTGGCATCTGGACGCTTCCAGGTCGAGCTCATGGCCAACCTCGACCAGCTTCCCGCCACCGGCGCAATCATCTTCATCGCCTACCCGCGCGTCGAGGGCGCCACTGGTCTGCCCGTGCGCGCTTGGGCGGTCTACGAGTAGGGTAGTTCCCTAGGGCAAAAGTTTGAGACGGCCCTGCCTCACTCCGGTCGAGGCAGGGTGATGTCCAGGCAAAAGACGTCGCCGCGCTGGGCGGCAGAGAAGAGACCGTCGTAGCGCTCGGCCAGGGCGCGCATGGAGCGGGTCCCGATGCCGTGGTTGACCGTGTCGCGCGTGCCGTTGGCCGCCTGCTTGGTGGTCTGTGGGAGCCCGTCGACAAACGTGGCCTCGCCCACGCAGGTGTTCTCGACGTGGATTGCCACCATGCCGGCAACCTGTCTCACGTTAAGCGAGATCGACCGACTTCCCTCCGGCGCCTGCCGGGTGGCCTCGATGGCGTTGTCGAGTGCGTTGCCAAAGAGGGCGTACAGCTCGGAGGGAGCCAAAAAGTCCAACGCGTGTCCGTCGGCCATGCAGGTGAGGGTGATTCCCTCGCCCTCGCAGACCAGGCGCTTCTCGGTGAGTATGGTATCGAGCGCCTCATTGCCGGTGCGCACGGTCGCATCGTAGACGCTTACCTCGCGCGCGATGTCGGCCAGCACGGCGGCGTCAACCGCGGTGCCCGTCTCGCCCAGGTGGCGGATCTGGTGACGGATGTCGTGGCACTTGATGTTGATCGCCTCGATGTTCTCGCGCGAGAGCTCGTACTGACGCTGCTGCTCGGCCAAGAGCCGCTGGGTTGTCGACGCCTCGGCACGCAGATGCTGGGCAAAGAGCATCTCGTACTGGGCAAAGAGCACAAAGATACAAGCGGCTCCGTGGATCACGCGCAAGCCCACGAGCAGCGAGAGAGGCGTGGGCCCCAGGCTCAGGGCCTTGTTGATGACGTCAAACAGGATGACGACCAAGATGACAACCAAAAAGACCCCGACGGTTGCCTGGTCTTCCACCTGTACGGTGCCCGCACGGTCAATGGCGCGCACCAGCAGAAAGTAGCAGGGGAGGTAGACCGCGACAGTCGCCATCAGGCTCCCAACTGCCCGAAACGCCACGTCTCCCTCACCGATGCCCCAGAGCCGTCCTCCCAGCAGCACGACGAGCCCGTCCAGTCCACTCGCAAGGTTCTGCATGGTGTAGCCCATGGCACAGCAGAGGAGTGCGTGGAGAACAGGCACGTCGTAGAGGAGGTGCACAGTCCATACCAAGTAGCCCAGAAGGAGGCTGAAGAGCACAAACTGTCCCGCGAGCTGAGGCACGCCGTTGGCGGTGTACTCGGGGTGGGCACTCATGCCATACCAGCTGAAGAAGGCTATTGCGAGAAGCAGTGCCGTGCCAAGAGCCGCGGCCTTGGGCATTAATCCCTCGCGCTGGTCTTGGTGGCGCACCACCAGCCAGATGGCAAAGCCGATCTGCAGCACGGCAGCAAGCGGTTGAAGCATGCCCACAAGCCAGTGCCAGCCCATCAGAAGCCGCCTCCCAGAAAGGCCGCTATGGCTGCCTGGGCATCGCGCTTGCGGGCGCGCGACATAAAGAGCGTGGTGCCGTCGGAAAGCGCCACCTCGTCACCGCGCACGCGACGTATGTGCGCCATGTTGGCAAGCGCCCCGCTGGAGAGGCGCACGAAGGGCAGGCCCTGCAGCTCTCCCTCCACATGGCGCAGGGAGTCTCGCACCACGAGCGGCGCCGCATCGCCCACCACGTGGTAGGCGACGTCGTGGCCCTGGGTCTCCACGTACAGCAGGTCGGAGGCCGCAAAGATGTGCAGGCCGTCGCGCGCCTTGACGCGCAGCGACCGGGTGGCGTTGCGCTCAACCGCGCGCATCGCACGTGCCATGCGCATGCGAAAGCTCTCGTAGCTGACTGGCTTGACCATAAAGTCGACGGCGTCCACCTCGTAGCCGCGCACGGCGTACTGCGCGAGATTGGTCACAAACACCAGGGGCGTCGCGCTGTCCTGCTCGCGCAGCTGGTGGGCTGCCTCCAGCCCGTTGATGCCTGGCATGTCGATGTCCATAAATATGAGGTCGGCGGCAGGGCGGTCCTCAAGATAGTCAAGCGCATTGGTGAGCCAGGTCACAGAAAGCTCGATGCCCTGCTCGGCGGCATAGCGCTCGAGGTGGGCTCGCAGCGTGGCGGCCTCAGCGGGCGTGTCCTCGATCATCAAGACGTGCAGCACGGGCCTCTCCTTTCCCCATGCCATTGTCGCACGAGCTTGCATCCGATTCTGCCGCGCGACCGCCCGATTCCGACGAGCTTCCGTCTGCGACGCGCCGGCATCGTATGGTATGCCTGAGATTGGAATCGCCGGAGATGGCGTACGAGAAAGGGAGAGCGACATGGCGGCTAAGATTTCGACGGCGCGCAAGGTGGGACGGGTGGTGAAGACCATCCTCAAGACCGTGCTGACGCTGGTGCTCTCGGCGGTGCTGGTGCTGATGAACGTCGTCCTGCCCAGCCAGGGCATGGTCACGCGCATGGCAAACAACATGCTGGGCTACAGCCAGGGCTGGACCACGCCGGAAGGCGCCAGGGACGTGGACGCCGAGTACTACAAGAGCGACTTCAGCGCGGACGAGATTGCCGACGCCGAGAAGGCGCTCGACACCCAGATCGCCTCCGAGGGCTACGTGCTTCTCAAGAACGACGAGTCAACGATGCCCTTTGCCGAGGGCACCACGTTCTCGTTCTTCTCGGAGAACGTCAAGAACCTCACGGCCACGCAGTCCCTCCTGACGCAGTTCACGGGCGCCTCTGGCGACGAGGACAAGCTCACGTCTTCGTTCGAGGCAAAGGGCCTGCATGTCAACGGCACGCTCATGGAGTTCTACACCAAGGGCGCTGGCTCCTCCTACAAGATGGGTCCCGGTTCCATCAGCTTTGGCGCGTCCGAGGACTTCTCCATCAACGAGTGCCCGCTTTCCGAGCTGCAGGCGGCCGATGGCGTGCTTGACAGCACCAAGGACACCGTGCCCGTGTTCGTGTGGCGCCGCGTTGCCGGCGAGGGCCGTGACATGCCGCGCTCCATGTACAACCACGCGAGCGACCCGGAGGACCAGGTTAAGAGCTACCTCGAGCCCGACACCACCGAGCTTGAGATCCTGCAGTACCTGAACGACAACTACGACGACGTGGTGCTGATCGTCAACACCGCAAGTGCCCTGCAGCTCGACTGGGTGGCGCAGTTCCCGAGCATCAAGTCCATCCTGTTCGTGCCCTCCACCGGCACCTATGGCACCGACGCCCTGGCGGGCATCTTTGCGGGCGAGGTCAACCCCTCCGGCCACACCGTCGACACCTTCGTTGCCGATGCGCTCGCAAGCCCGGCCGGCAAGAACTACGGCGACTTCGAGTTCACCGACGAGGACGGCAAGCCCTCCGGCTACAACTACGTCAGCTACCTCGAGGGCATCTACGTGGGCTATCGCTACTACGAGACCCGCTACGAGGACAAGGTGCTGGGCCAGGGCAACGCCGGCGACTTCGACTACGACGCCGAGGTGGTCTACCCGTTTGGCCACGGCCTCTCCTACACCAGCTTCGAGTGGAGCGACTTCACCGCCGAGTGGGATGGCCTTGACTCCATTACCGCCAAGGTGACCGTCACCAACACCGGCGAGGTGGCCGGCAAGGATGCCGTGGAGATCTATGCGCAGGCGCCCTACACCGACTACGACAAGAAGCAGGGCATCGAGAAGGCCTCTGTGGCGCTGGTCGGCTACGCCAAGACCGACGAGATCGCCCCGGGCGAGAGCCAGACGGTGGAGATCGCCATCGATCCCGCGCTGCTCGCCAGCTTTGACACCCACGGCGCAGGCACCTATGTCATCGAGAACGGCACCTACTACCTGACGGCCGGTCACGACTCTCACGACGCGGTCAACAACATCCTGTCCGCCAAGGGCAAAGGCTCTGCGGGCGACGCCAAGCTGGCTGCCGCACACGAGCTGACCATCGACGCAAAGAACGCCCTCAAGGGCGAGGCGGCGGTGGACGCCACGACCTTCTCCACCGACTCCTACACCGGCAACAAGATTCGGGCGCTGCTCTCCTTTGCCGAGCCCGAGGGAACGCAGCTCACCCGCGCCGACTGGGAGGGGACCTTCCCGACGAACGACGGCACGCCCATCGAGGGTGACGTCTCCACGTGGGGCAACGAGATCAACGGAACCGACGCCGACGGCAACCCCGTGAGCTACGTGTGGGGCAAGGTCGGATCCGACGAGCTTATCGCCCAGCTCGAGAGCCATGACTCGCTCAACCCGACCGACGATGCCTCCATTACCGTTGAGCCCGTCTACGCGGCCGCCAATGGCAAGACCCTCATCGAGGTGCGCGGCCTGGCCTACGACGACCCCGCGTGGGACGAGCTGCTCGACCAGCTGACCGAGGCCGACTACCAGGAGATCGTGGGCCACTCTGGCTACGGCTCCGAGTACCTGGCGAGCGTGGGCAAGCCCTTCGTGATCGATGCCGACACCGCTGCCGGCCTCATCTACGGCTCCACCGGCATGATGTTCTGCTCGCCCGTGGTGATGGCCCAGACTTGGAACCAGGAGCTGGCCGAGAGCTATGGCCGCATGCTGGCCAGCGAGGCAAACCTGCAGGGCACCAGCGGCGCCATGGGCTGGTACGCCCCGTCCATGAACATCCATCGCACGCCGTTCATCGGTCGTGCCGCCGAGTACTACAGCGAGGACCCGATCATCAGTGGCATGGTTGCCTCTCACGAGATCCACGGTGCCGCCGAGCTGGGCCTGTACAGCACCATCAAGCACTTTGCCTTCAACGACCAGGAGAACCACCGCGGTGACGGTGGCATCGACAAGTCCGTCTCCACCTGGGTGGGGGAGCAGGCCGCGCGCGAGATCTACCTGCGTCCCTTCGAGCTGTGCATGCATGCGCCTGACGTGGAGGAGACTTACTACACCGTGTCCGAGGACGGCAGCTACCAGCAGCAGACGCGCACCCAGCGCACCGCCCAGGGCATCATGACCTCGTTCAACCGCATCGGCGCCACGTGGACCGGCGGCTGCTACCCGCTGATCCAGCAGCTGGTGCGCGACGAGTGGGGCTTTGACGGCTTCATCATCACCGACTCTGCCAACGCCGGTAGCCCCGCCTTTGACGAGAGTCAGATGATTCGCGCAGGTGGTGACGCCTTCCTCAAGAGCAACGCCAACACCTACGTGTTCGACCCGACCAATGCAGCGGAGTATGTCTACGCCCGTGAAGCAGCCCATCACCTGCTGTACACCACGGCAAACAGCCGCGCCATGAACGGTGCCGTGCCGGGCAGCGTCTACAAGCCGGGGATGCAGCCGCTCACCAAGATCCGCATCGCGGCGAGCGTGATCAGCGGCGCAGGCATCGCAGCCTGCCTGTTCACGGGCTGGCGCAACCACCTCAAGCGCAAGAAGGAGCGCGAGGAGGCGTAAGGCTAGACAAAGACGACTGAAGGGGTGCCCCGGCATGCGCAGACGTGCCGGGGCACCGTCATAGTTGTGCGGACTCTGTGATATATGGATACGCCCGGTGCCGTGGACTTTTGACAATACGTCTATGGCTGCGTAAAGTGTTCTAGCTGTGCCAATCCAGGGTAGTGGTGCTGCGCTGCCCTTACCGCATACGTTGTAGATGATAGTTCAGAAGGAGAAAGCTTTGCCTACCATCAACCAGCTCGTCCGCCAGGGTCGCAAGAGTGTTGCGTCCAAGTCCAAGAACGCCGCCCTCCAGCACAACCCGCAGAAGCGTGGCGTCTGCACCCGCGTCTTCACCACCACCCCCAAGAAGCCTAACTCCGCCCTGCGTAAGGTCGCCCGCGTGCGCCTCGTCAACGGCATCGAGGTCACGGCCTACATCCCCGGTGAGGGCCACAACCTCCAGGAGCACTCCATCGTGCTCATCCGCGGCGGCCGCGTGCGCGACCTGCCTGGCGTCCGTTACAAGATCATCCGTGGCGCGTACGACTGCGCAGCGGTCCAGAACCGCAAGCGCGCCCGCTCCCGCTATGGCGCCAAGCGCCCCAAGTAAGTCGTCGGAGCATACCCACCACGTAAGATCTCGTACCTAAGGAGAAAACATGCCGCGTCGTGCAGCAGCAGTCCGTCGTGAGGTCATGCCGGACGTCAAGTACAACAACCGTCTCGTGACCCAGCTCATCAACAAGGTCCTCCTCGATGGCAAGAAGGCCACCGCTGAGAAGATCGTCTATGGCGCCTTTGACATGGTCGCCGCCAAGTCCGGCGAGGATGCCCTCACCGTCTTCAAGAAGGCCATGGACAACATCCGCCCGACCCTCGAGGTCAAGCCCAAGCGCGTCGGTGGCGCCACCTACCAGGTGCCCATGGAGGTCAACTCCCGTCGTGCCAACCAGCTCGCCATCCGCTGGATGGTCAACTTCTCGCGTGCCCGCAAGGAGAAGACCATGGCCGAGCGTCTCGCCAACGAGATTCTCGATGCCTCCAATGGCGTCGGTGCCTCCGTCAAGCGTCGCGAGGACCTCTTCAAGATGGCTGAGTCCAACCGCGCCTTCGCGCACTATCGTTTCTAAAGCCTCCAGGAGTAGTAATTCATGGCTAAAGTTAAGTACAAGCTCGAAAACCTTCGCAACATCGGCATCATGGCCCACATCGACGCCGGTAAGACGACGACCACCGAGCGCATCCTCTACTACACCGGCAAGACCCACAAGATCGGTGAGGTCCACGACGGTGCAGCCACCATGGACTGGATGGTTCAGGAGCAGGAGCGCGGCGTGACCATCACCTCCGCAGCAACCACCTGCTTCTGGGGTGATCACGTCATCCAGATCATCGACACCCCGGGTCACGTCGACTTCACCGCCGAGGTCGAGCGTTGTCTGCGCGTCCTCGACGGCGCCGTCGCCGTCTTCGACGCCGTCGCCGGCGTTCAGCCGCAGTCCGAGACCGTCTGGCGTCAGGCTGCCAACTACAACGTCCCGCGCATCGCCTTCATCAACAAGTTCGACCGCATCGGCGCCGACTTTTTCCATGCCATCGAGACCATGAAGGACCGCCTTGGCGCCCCCGCCGTGGCCGCCCAGGTCCCCATGGGTGCCGAGTCCCAGTTCTGGGGCCTCATCGACCTCGTCACCATGCAGGCATGGGACTTCAAGGAGGACGCCAAGGGCATGATCTACCCCGAGGTCCTCGAGGAGATCCCCGCCGAGTACGTCGACATCGCAAACGAGAAGCGCGAGGAGCTGCTCGACGCCGCCTCCGACTTTGACGACGAGCTCATGGAGCTCATCCTCATGGACGAGGAGATCCCCGTCGACATGCTCAAGGCCGCCATCCGCAAGGGCACCCTTGCCGGCCAGCTCAACCCCGTCTTCGTGGGCTCCGCCTACAAGAACAAGGGCATCCAGGAGGTCCTCGACGCCGTCGTGGACTACCTCCCCAGCCCGCTCGACGTCAAGGAGATCGACGGCACCGACCCCAAGACCGGCGAGACCATCACCCGCATCGCCGATCCCAAGGAGCCGTTCAGCGCCCTGGCCTTCAAGATCATGACCGACCCCTACGTCGGCAAGCTCACATACTTCCGCGTGTACTCCGGTCACGCCGAGTCCGGCAGCTACGTGTACAACGTCAACAAGGACAGCCGCGAGCGTCTGGGCCGCATCCTCGAGATGAACGCCAACGAGCGCGTCGACCGTGACGCCTGCTCCGCCGGCGACATCGTCGCCTGCGTCGGCTTCAAGAACACCACCACCGGTGACACCCTGGCTGACGAGAAGCACCCCATCATCCTCGAGTCCATCGACTTCGCCGACCCCGTCATCGACGTCGCCGTCGAGCCCAAGAGCAAGGCCGAGCAGGACAAGATGAGCGTTGGCCTGCAGAAGCTCGCCGAGGAGGACCCGACCTTCCAGGTCCGCACCGACCACGAGACCGGCCAGACCATCATCGCCGGCATGGGCGAGCTGCACCTCGAGATCATCGTCGACCGTCTGCGTCGCGAGTTCAAGGTCGAGTGCAACGTCGGCAAGCCGCAGGTTGCCTATCGTGAGACCGCCGGCAAGGCCGTCAACCACGTCGAGGGCAAGTTCGTCCGTCAGTCTGGCGGTAGCGGCCAGTTCGGCTGGGTCTTTATCGACATGGAGCCGCAGGAGCCGGGCACTGGCTACTCCTTCGAGAACGCCATCGTCGGCGGCACCATCCCCAAGGAGTACATCCCCGCTGTCGACAAGGGCATCCAGGAGGCCCTGGAGGCTGGCGTCATCGCTGGCTACCCCGTGGTCGACATCAAGGTCAAGCTCGTCGACGGCAAGTACCACGAGGTCGACTCCTCCGAGTCCGCCTTCAAGATCGCCGGTTCCATGGCTATCAAGGAGGCCCTGCGCCGTTCCGACCCCGTCCTGCTCGAGCCCGTCGAGGCCGTCGAGGTCGAGACCCCGGAGCAGTACATGGGCGACGTCATGGGCAACCTGTCCAGCCGCCGCGGCAAGATCGAGGGCATGGAGGACCGCTCCAACTCCAAGGTCATCAAGGCTAAGGTGCCTCTGGGCGAGATGTTTGGCTACGCCACCGACCTGCGCTCCCAGACGCAGGGTCGCGCGAGCTACACCATGCAGTTCGACTCCTACGAGCCCGTCCCCAAGTCCGTCCGCGACGAGATCATGTCCAAGCACGGCGGCAACGCATAAGTCACTAGTCAACGAGCCCATTCGCTCTTAATGGAGGTAACCAAAGTGTCAAGCCAGAAGATCAGGATTCGCCTCAAGGGCTACGATCACGAGGTCGTTGACCAGTCGGCCAAGAAGATCGTCGAGACCGCCCAGAACACCGGCGCGCGTGTTTCCGGCCCCATCCCCCTGCCCACCGAGCGTAACCTCTACACGGTCATCCGCTCGCCGCACAAGGACAAGGACAGCCGCGAGGAGTTCGAGATGCGCACCCACAAGCGCCTCATCGACATCCTCGACCCCAGCTCCAGCACGGTCGACAGCCTCATGCGCCTCGACCTGCCCGCCGGCGTCGACATCGAGATCAAGCTCTAAGTCTCTAGCGAGCAAACGCAAATCTTAAGGGGCAGCCCCTCGCGTCACGTAACGCGAGGGGCTGCCCTTGTCTTCAAGCACGCCAACCTGCCATAGGGGGTAACCCCCCGTGGCAGGTGGAAAGATTGTGGAAACCCCACAACCGGGCGTATCCCCAAATGCCTCCGCTAAGATAGAAAAGCTGCTGAATTGTGGGATTGTTCTGTCTCGGCTGCATGCCCCAACCTGTGTAGGGGCACCTGCTCGCGGTCGTGGCACGTACAAAAAGACAAGGACGCAGCCATACGTCGGATGCGGTCCGCTGGGGAAGGCGCAAGGGTGCGCCCACAATTGGTCCCATGACCGCCGAAGGAAAGGACCAGAGATGGTCAACACGATTCTCGGCCGCAAGATCGGGATGACTCAGGTGTGGGATGAGGACGACAACGTCGTGCCCGTCACCGTCATCCAGGCTGGCCCCTGCACGGTGTCGCAGGTAAAGACCAAGGCGACTGACGGCTACGAGGCCGTCCAGATCGGCTTTGGCGACATCAAGTCCAAGCATGTCAACAAGCCGCTCGCTGGCCACTTCGCCGCTCAGGGCGTCGAGCCGATGCGCTACCTGCGCGAGGTTCGCGTCGAGGACGCAAGCGAGTACAGCACCGGCGACCAGGTCACCGTTGCCGCCTTTGCTGACGTCAAGGCAGTCGACGTTACCGGTACCTCCAAGGGCAAGGGCTTCCAGGGCACCATCAAGCGCTGGAACTTCCATCGTGGACCCATGACCCACGGCTCCCGCAACCAGCGCAAGCCGGGCTCCATCGGCCAGTGCGCCTACCCCGCGCGTGTCCGCAAGGGTCTCCACATGGCCGGCCACATGGGCGACGAGCGCGTCACGGTCAAGAACCTCAAGCTCGTCCGCATCGATGAGGAGCAGAACCTCATGCTCGTCAAGGGTGCCGTGCCCGGTGGCAAGAACGCCCTCGTCCAGATTCGCATGGCCTAAGGGCCCCACGTTAGTAGCCTTTAGGCTCCCAAGGAGGACAAGAGATGTCCAACATCGAAGTCAAGAACGTCGAGGGACAGGCGGTCGGTACCGTCGAGCTCTCCTCTGACGTGTTCGGCATCGAGCCGAACATCCCCGTGGTGCATCAGGTGGTCGTCGCCTACGAGGCCAGCCTGCGTCAGGGCACCCATTCCGTCAAGAACCGTCACGACGTCTCCGGTGGCGGTAAGAAGCCCTATCGCCAGAAGGGCACCGGCCGTGCCCGCCAGGGCTCCACGCGTGCCGGCCAGTGGACCGGCGGCGGCGCGATCTTCGGGCCTACCCCCCGCAGCCACGCCAAGCGTGCCAACAACAAGGAGAAGAAGCTCGCCATGCGCTCCGTGCTCTCCGGCAAGCTGGCTGACGCCGAGCTCATCCTGCTCGACTCGCTCTCCTTCGACGAGCCCGCCACCAAGAAGGCCGTCGCCATCCTCAAGGCGCTCGGCATCGACGGCAAGCGCGTGACCATCGTTGTCCCCGACGACGACGTCATCACCTACCTGTCGTTCCGCAACATCCCCAAGGTCGAGGTCATCGGCATCTCCGAGGCCAACACCCGTTATCTCATCGACAACGCTTGCCTGGTCATGACCACCGAGGTTGCCAAGCAGCTCGAGGAGGTGCTCGCGTAATGCAGACCGCATACGATGTCATCATCCGCCCGATCGTGACCGAGCGTTCGTTCGACCTCATGGAGCAGGGCAAGTACACCTTCGAGGTTGCTCGCACCGCCCCCAAGGAGGAGATTGCCGCCGCCGTCGAGAAGCTCTTCGGCGTGCACGTCCTCAAGGTCAACACCATGTGGGCAAAGGCCAAGAACAAGCGCGTCCGCTACCAGTACGGCAAGACCCGCACTTGGAAGAAGGCCATCGTCACCATCGCCCCCGGCGAGCAGATCGAGGTCTTCGCTCCGCAGCAGGCTGCTGAGGAGTAAGCAGGTATTTCGCCTTGGTCCCAAAGGGGGCCAAGGCTCGTATGCCGCGTGTGATGGATACGCGCGGTACCGTGGTAATCCGGTGTCGTCCCGTCCACACCCTTAAGCGGGACGGCCAACGGAAGAAGAAGGGAAAGGTACGTAATGGCAGTCAAGCACCTCAAGCCTACGAGCGCAGGGCGCCGCTTCCAGACGGTCTCTGACTTTGCAGAGATCACGACGGACAAGCCCGAGAAGTCGCTTCTCGAGCCCCTGCCCAAGAAGGCCGGCCGTAACAACAACGGCCGCATCACCACCCGTCACCAGGGCGGTGGCAACAAGCGCAAGTATCGCAAGATCGACTTCAAGCGCGTCAAGGACGACGTGCCGGCCAAGGTCGCTACCATCGAGTACGACCCCAACCGCTCCGCCCGCATCGCGCTGCTGCACTATGTCGACGGCGCCAAGGCCTACATCCTGGCTCCGCAGGGCCTGAAGGTCGGCGACACCGTCGTCTCCGGCACCAAGGACATCGACATCAAGCCGGGCAACGCCATGCCGCTGTCCGAGATCCCCGTCGGCACGCTCGTGCATGCCGTCGAGTTCCAGCCTGGCAAGGGCGCCGCAATGGCCCGCGCCGCTGGCACCTCCATCCAGCTTATGGGCAAGGACAACGGCTATGCCGTCCTGCGCATGCCCTCCTCCGAGCTCCGTCGCGTGCTGCTCACCTGCCGCGCCACCATTGGTGTCGTGGGCAACGCCGACCACTCCAACATCGTTATCGGCAAGGCCGGCCGCAACCGCTGGGCTGGCGTGCGTCCCACCGTCCGCGGTACGGTCATGAACCCTGTTGACCACCCGCACGGCGGCGGCGAGGGCAAGAACCACACCTCCGGCCGTCCGTCCGTCACCCCGTGGGGTAAGCCGACCAAGGGCAAGAAGACCCGCGACCCGAAGAAGGCCAGCAACCGCCTCATCATTCGCCGTCGCAAGACCAAGAACAAGTAGCCTGAAACACGAGTAGTAGGAGATCGAAAGAATGAGCAGAAGTCTCAAGAAGGGCCCGTTTGTGGAGACTCGCCTCCTTGCGCGTGTCGCTGCTATGAACGAGTCTGGCAAGAAGGAGGTCATCAAGACCTGGTCGCGTTCCTCGACCATCTTCCCCGAGATGGTTGGTCACACGATCGCTGTCCACGATGGCCGCAAGCATGTCCCCGTGTACGTCACCGAGTCGATGGTCGGCCACAAGCTGGGCGAGTTCGCCCCTACGCGCAAGTTCATCGGCCACAAGGTCAAGTAGGGGGGATAGGAACTAAATGGCTAACAACACCGACAACCAGGTGCGTGCGACGGCCAAGTACGTCCGCATGGCACCTCGCAAGGTCCGCATGGTCGTTGACCAGATCCGCAACAAGAGCGTCGAGCAGGCCCTCGAGGTCCTGCAGTTCTCCACCCGCGCTGCCGCCGAGCCGGTCGCCAAGGTGGTCCGCTCTGCCGTGGCCAACGCCGAGAACAACAACAACCTGCGCGCCGACAACCTCGTGATTGCCGCCGCATACGTTGACGAGGGCCCCACGCTGAAGCGCATCCGTCCTCGTGCCAAGGGCTCCGCGTCGCGCATCAACAAGCGCACCAGCCACATCACCGTTATCGTCGCACCGCGAAAGGAGGCGTAAGGATGGGTCAGAAGGTACATCCTACCGGCTTCCGCCTCGGTACCACCGAGGAGTGGCGTTCCCGCTGGTACGCCGATAAGGACTACGCCGAGAAGCTCGGCAACGACCTCGAGATTCGCAAGTTCCTCGAGAAGCGCCTCGCTCGCGCCGCCCTCTCCCGCGTCGACATCGAGCGCGCCGGCGACAAGGTGAAGGTCATCATCTACACCGCTCGCCCGGGCATCGTCATCGGCAAGAAGGGCTCCGAGATCGACAACCTTCGCGCTGATCTCGAGAAGATCGCCAAGGTCGGCAAGGGCCAGGTCAACGTCGACGTCATCGAGATCAAGCGTCCCGAGCTCGACGCCCGCCTCGTTGCCCAGTCCATCAGCGAGCAGCTCGAGGGCCGCATCGCCTTCCGTCGCGCCATGCGCAAGGCCGTCCAGTCCGCCCGCAAGGCCGGCGCCCTGGGCATCCGCATCCAGTGCTCTGGCCGCCTCAACGGCGCCGAGATGGGCCGCCGCGAGTGGTACCGCGAGGGTCGCGTGCCCCTGCACACCCTGCGCGCCAAGATCGACTACGGCGAGGCCACCGCTCGCACCACCATGGGTGCCTGTGGCGTCAAGGTTTGGATTTATCTCGGCGAGAAGCTCCCCGGCCAGCCCGCGCCCAACCCGGCGCTTGAGGGCACCAGCCGTCCTCGCCGTCGTAACAACGAGAGGAGGGGTCGCTAATGCTCGCTCCTAAGCGTGTACTCCACCGTAAGGTGCAGCGCGGCTCCATGAAGGGCCAGGCCAAGGGTGGCACCAAGATCACCTTCGGCTCCTTCGCCCTGCGTGCCGAGGAGGCCCACTGGATCACCAACCGCCAGATCGAGGCCGCCCGTGTGGCCATGACCCGTCGCATGCGCCGTGGCGGCAAGGTCTGGATCACCATCTTCCCCGACAAGCCCATCACCAAGAAGCCGGCCGAGACCCGCATGGGTTCCGGTAAGGGCAACCCCGAGGAGTGGGTGGCCGTGGTCAAGCCGGGTCGCATCATGTTCGAGATTGATGGCGTGAGCGAGGAAGTCGCCCGCGAGGCCCTGCGTCTGGCCCAGCACAAGCTGCCGATCAAGACCAAGATCGTCTCCCGCGCCGATCAGGACGGGGAGGAGTAGTAAATGAAGTACAACGAGATTCGCGAGCTCACTGACGAGGAGCTGGCCAAGAAGCTCGAGGAAAGCCGCGCTGAGCTGTTCAACCTGCGCTTCCAGATGGCTACCAGCCAGCTCGACAACACCGCTCGCGTGACCAACGTCAAGCGTGAGATCGCACGTATCCAGACCGAGATGCGTGCCCGTGAGATTGCTGCCGCCAAGAACGCGGCCGAGAAGTAGACCGGAGAGTAAGAAATGGCTGACACCGAAATCAGGAACGCGCGCAAGGTGCGCACCGGGACCGTCATCTCCCTCTCTGGTGACAAGACGATCACGGTTCAGATCGAGTACCGCAAGCATCATCCCAAGTACGGCAAGATGATGACCATCCACAAGAAGCTCCATTGCCATGACGAGAAGAACGAGGCCGGCCTCGGCGATACCGTTCGCGTCATGGAGACTCGCCCGCTGTCCAAGACCAAGCGTTGGCGTCTCGTCGAGATCGTGGAGCGTGCCAAGTAAGTAAGGACCGCAACTTTGCCAGCCAATCAGATCAGGCTGCCAAAGAGTTCGGAGGATGTAAATGATTCAGATGGAGACCATGCTCAACGTCGCTGACAACAGCGGCGCCAAGCGTGTGAAGTGCATCAAGGTCCTTGGTGGCTCCAAGCGTCGCTACGCTGGTCTCGCCGACGTCATCATCGGCGCCGTGCAGGAGGCCACTCCTGGCGGACAGGTGAAGAAGGGCGACATCGTGCGTTGCGTCATCGTTCGCACCGCCAAGGAGAACCGTCGCAAGGACGGCAGCTACATCAAGTTCGACCAGAACGCCTGCGTCCTGGTCAACAAGGACGGCGAGCCGCGTGGCACCCGTATCTTCGGGCCCGTCGCACGCGAGCTGCGCGACCACCGCTACATGAAGATCGTCTCGCTCGCTCCCGAGACGCTGTAAGGAGGCGTGAGACGAATGCCTAAGATGAACGTGAAGAAGGGCGACAAGGTCCAGGTCCTCTCCGGCAAGGACAAGGGCAAGCAGGGCGAGGTCCTGGTTGCCAAGCCCGCCGAGGGCAAGGTCATTGTCGAGGGCGTTGCCATCGTCAAGAAGGCCCAGCGTCCGACCCCGACCAACCAGCAGGGTGGCATCATCGAGCAGGAGGCGGCCATCGACGTCTCCAACGTGATGCTCATCTGCCCGGCCTGCGGCAAGCCGACCCGCGTGGGCCATGGCAAGAACGCCGAGGGCAAGAAGATCCGCATCTGCAAGAAGTGCGGTGCCGAGTTCTAAGAACTCTGTGACTTCGGGGGCCGTTCCGTGAGGAGCGGCCCCTTTTTCATACCGAGAGAATGTGAGGGAAGCTCATGTCGCGAGTCTACCTGTCAGGCAAGAACGTGCTTGTCACCCTGCCACTCAACGATGTGGAGAAGCAGGCTTTTGCCGAGCTCATAGAAGGGGCTGGCGCCACGGCGACCTTCATACGAGAGCCAAACGTGCAGGAGCATGACATCAATGCGGCGACGCTCATCGTGGGTAACGTTCCGGCCTCGCTGCTCCATGCACCGCAGGGGCTGCTTTGGCTGCAGACCTCGTCGGCTGGATACGACCACTACCTCAAGGATGGCATGCTCGCCGAGGGAACGCGACTGAGCTCTGCGGCCGGCACATACGGCCAGGCGGTGTCCGAGCACATGTTTGCCCAGCTCCTGTGCCTCATGAAGAAGCTTCACCTGTATCGCGACAACCAGGCGAAGGCGCTCTGGTGCGACGAGGGGACCGTGCGGACACTTGCAGGCGCAAACGTGCTGGTGCTTGGAGCCGGCAGCATCGGCTCCGGGTTTGCGCGGCTTTGCGTTGCCATGGGTGCACACGTGACGGGTGCCCGTAGGACCGTCGTCGATGCATGCGACCCCTTCGAGCGCATGATCACGATGGAACAGATCTTTGATGTGCTGGGTGAGATGGACGTGGTTGCGTCAGCGCTGCCAAGCACGCCGGAGACCCGCGGACTCGCGGGGGAGCGCTTCTTTGCCACGATGCGCAAGGGGAGCTACTTCGTCAACGGCGGCAGGGGAGACCTGGTGGACAGCGATGCCCTGGCAGAGGCGCTGCGCGAGGGCCATCTGGCAGGTGCGGCCCTAGACGTCACCAACCCGGAGCCGCTGCCGGCGAAGCATGCGCTATGGGCCGAGCCCAACGCCCTCATCACGCCGCACATCTCGGGCTTCTGGCACCTACCCGAGCAGACTGCCTGTACGGTTGCGCTCTGCAGGGACAACCTGGAGGCCTTTATCGCCGGTGAGCCGCTTACAAACGAGGTCAACCGGTAGAGGTTATAGGAGCTTAGGCATTCGCTTGTGGGATGGTGTGGCTTCTGGTACCACTTGGGACGTGATGCTATGCAGGCATTCTGGCCGAACGCGCACTCTCACGTTGTACCAGTAGGTTTTCGCTTCCTAACGCTTTGGCTTCCGCGCGCTTTCGAGCCATCTCCATGGTCCATATGCCGAATCTCTGCTCACCGTGATCCTTGATGGTGACGTAGGCAGTTGCGAAGGTGTGCGCGAGGTCCTCTTCGGACAATTCGATCTGGGCGCCGAGATAGTAGTGAGCGAGGTTCAAGCTGTTGTGGTGCGAAAACTTCTCATCGCTTGTCCATTCGCTCATGGCAAGGGTGGTGGTCTCGTTGGTGCGATCGTCGAACAGAACTACATACGCATCCTCGATTAGTGTTGGGTCAATGAGCCGCATGTCGCCAAGAAGGAAGCCTCCAAAGCCCAGAGAACCGTCGTCGTAGCTTAGGATGCACTCTTCTTTGGCACCCTCAATCATCGTATTGCCTAGATTGGAGTCAGAGAACTGTTCGAGGAAGAGTGACATCTTTTGCAATTGTTCTGCACACTCGTCCACCCCATACTCCTCCAGGATCGTGGGGTCCTCGGAATAGAGGTTGGTGCCAAGCCCCAACCGGTTGCCTTCAACGGTAACCCCCAGTGCAGCCAGCGTGGTCGGGAACATGTCAAGCGTCGAGTACGTACGGTTTGACATAGCATCAGAGCACGTAACCGCGCTGTTGAGGACCGTGGTGTAAGTGCGACGTCTGTATGTCTCGGGAACGTCACTGCAGAAGTCGCTGTCCATGGTGGTATGGTCTCCACAGATAACCACGGTAGTGTTCTCGTAGAAATCCTGCGCTTGGATCCAGCGTATGAACCCTTCGACCTGACGGCTCGAGCAGCTCATGACGTTGGCGTATTGGTCGTTGCCATGCTCGGTGCCACAGAGGTCGCACACGTACCCGTCTTCAAAATGAGTGTCGACAGTGAGCATGGTGAGATTGAAGGGGCTGTCGGATGCGGCAAGCTCAGGCAGTATGTTCCGCGCCCATTCGAAAAGCTTTTGGTCTTCAAAGCCCCAAAAGACCTTGTAGTCAGAATCGATGAAACCATCTTCTTTGGCGCGCACATAATCGTAGATGTCATAATTGCCGTGCTCGGCAAAGAATTCCCTGCGCGAGCCAAATGAGGCATCTGAACCAATCAGGAGACACTGATGATATCCTTCTTTTTCCAGTATGTCGCCGATGGTGGTCATCCCGGGGAAGAAGTCGGTCATATTCTCGCTGACGAAGTTTCCATAGAAGGGTAGCTTGAGAGGCGTACCGGAACTCTGCCCAAACATTGCTCCCATAGTCCACTCTGTGCCGGGAAGAACGATGGCACCATTGAGTTTGGAAGCGGTGCCGGCGAAGGTATCACCTTCACGCGCAAGCCCAGTGAGCTCAGGTATCAAGTTGTCGTTCCAAATGCCCCCGCTGGCCTCATCCTCAAAAGTCAGTTCCATGGACTCAAGGTAGATGTAGATGAGGTTGCGCTTCTTCTCGGGAAAGCTCATGCCAACGTCTTCGGGGTCTATGTAGTGCTCGGCTATGAATCCTGCCCCCTCGGCGTTTGCGTGAGGTGATAGAAAAGCTTTAAGATCAACCATTTGCGAGAAGTTGAACAACGCAACGCCACTCATGCACAGTCCGAGCAAAGCGGTAATTCCGATGGTGGTGCATCGCATGTCGAGGCTTTGGCAACGGGCGAGGCGATGACAAAAGAAGACGATGAGTGTGGCAACTATTACCGAAGATAGGTACTGCAGGCAAAAGGACCAGATGACGGTTGTGTCAGTGCCACTGAGAGAGGCCCGAAGATGAAAGAGAATCTCGTCGGGGGAGAGCTCCGCCCATGTTTCGGCGAGCCAGACCTGGAGGGAAAGCAGTAGAGCACCTACCGCAAAGCAAAAGAGTGCGAATCCGGAGCAAATGCAAAACAGCAGGGCAGACTTCCGTGATAGTCGGGCGAACAGTTCCTCGACCGTAACCTTCGTATTCATATGAGCCTTGTCGAGTGGGATAACGTATATATGTTGGTACAATAACACATTTATGCAGGCTAAAAAAGGGCTGCGATGAATATTGAGTCTAATTTGCAGCGCAGATTATACAACAATGTATGTTCAGGGCATGATTGCCACCTCTTATTTCCCACTAGTTTGAAAACAAATGTATGGCGCCTCATTAAGCGGGAATTAGCTTGGTGCCACAAGATGCTGCTGACATTTGGCAATTGTGTGCTTATCGTCCAAACTGGCAATTTACCAGTCAAAGGCATATAGTTAATTCTTGCGTCTTTAGGTAGGGATAGTTCTGCCTATAGCGCATGCAATGGCTCCTGGGCCGCCAACCCAGGTGGCGCGAGGCAAAGACCCCGCGCGTAAACCACCACGATCCAAAGGAGTAACTATGGCAGAAGAGAAGTACGTCCCGCGCCTCAAGGAGTATTACATCTCCACCATCCGCGACGAGATGCAGAAGAAGTTCGAGTACAAGAACGTCATGCAGATCCCGAAGATCGAGAAGATCGTCGTCAACATGGGTGTTGGTGAGGCCGCTCAGGACGCCAAGGCCATCGACGGCGCCGTCGCCGACCTGCGCACCATCACCGGCCAGCAGCCCCTGGTCACCCATGCCCGCAAGTCCATCGCTACCTTCAAGCTTCGCCAGGGCATGGCCATCGGCGCCAAGGTCACCCTCCGCGGCGACCGCATGTACGAGTTCCTCGATCGCCTGATCGCCACCGCAATCCCTCGCATCCGCGACTTCCGCGGTGTCAAGGCCACCAGCTTTGACGGTCACGGCAACTTCTCCATGGGTGTCACCGAGCAGCTGATCTTCCCCGAGATCGACTACGACAAGATCGACCGCACCCGTGGCATGGACATCACCATCGTCACCACCGCTACCACCGACGAGGAGGGCAAGGCACTGCTCGACGCCTTCCACTTCCCGTTCAAGCGCAAGTAAGCAATCCATTTGGTAAGTAGCCCCCGTCGAGGTGGCGGGGGCCACATATATGAAGGAGGAAGTGTGGCTAAGACATCGATGATCGTCAAGGCTAACCGCGAGCCGAAGTTCAGCACGCGCAAGCAGAACCGCTGCCAGCGTTGTGGGCGTCCCCACTCCGTCTATCGCAAGTTCGGTCTGTGCCGTGTGTGCTTCCGCGAGCTGGCCAGCAGGGGCGAGCTTCCTGGCGTCACCAAGGCAAGCTGGTAAGTCAGGGCACACGTACCTAGGCGTTTGCGCTAAGGGCGCATCCGAACCAGGCACGCAGATTCATCACGAACTAAGGAGAAGCAAGGTATGAAGGTTACCGATCCCATCGCTGACATGCTGACGCGCATCCGCAACGCTAGCTCAGCAGGCAAGTCCGAGGTCTCCATGCCCTCGAGCAAGGTCCTCGCCGAGATCGCGCGCGTCATCTACGAGGAGGGTTACATCGCGGGCTACGATGTCGAGGACACCAAGCCCCAGAAGACCCTCCACATCACCCTGAAGTACGGTCCCAAGCGCAGCAAGGCCATCCGTGGCATCCGTCGCATCTCCAAGCTGGGACTTCGCATCTACTCTTCCGCCGCAGACCTGCCCCGCGTCCTTGATGGCCTGGGCACCGCCGTCATCTCCACTTCCAAGGGCATGATGTGCGACCGCGACGCCCGCAAGCTGGGCATCGGCGGCGAGGTCATTTGCTACATCTGGTAACCCGCGGCAGGAATTAGATAGGAGGAGACAATGTCTCGTATTGGCAAGAAGCCTGTTCAGATTCCCGCAGGGGTCACCGTGACCATCGATGGGACTCACGTGGCGGTCAAGGGCCCCAAGGGTGAGCTCGACCGTACTTTCTCTGAGCTGCTCGTCATCGAGCAGGAGGGCGAGGAGATCCTGGTCAAGGTCCCGCGCACCCCTGAGACCGAGGACCTCTCCCACGAGGACTTCAAGCAGACCAAGGCCTACAAGGCTGCCAACGCCATGCAGGGCCTGACCCGTACGCTCATCCACAACATGGTCGTGGGCGTTTCCGAGGGCTTCGAGAAGAAGCTCGAGATGACCGGCGTCGGCTACCGTGCCGCCCTCAAGGGCTCCGACATCGAGCTCTCCCTCGGCTACTCTCACCCCATCCTCTACAAGTGCCCCGAGAACATCACCTTCGAGGTGCCTGACAACACCCACATCAACATCAAGGGCATCTCCAAGGAGCAGGTCGGCCAGGTTGCGGCCGAGATCCGCGCCAAGCGTCCGCCCGAGCCCTACAAGGGCAAGGGTGTCCACTACGTCGGTGAGCACATCCGCAGGAAGCTCGGCAAGGCTGCCAAGTAGCCTCGCTAGCAACATACAAGACCATCACCCCGTCAGGTGGTGGCACTGTCTAAGGAGTAAGGATGAACAAGTTCAAGGCAAAGAAGGAGTCGCTCGATCGCCGCAAGCGTCGCGTTCGTGCCAAGATCTCCGGTACCGCCGAGCGTCCGCGTCTCAACGTGCGTCGCACCAACGCAAACATCTATGCCGCCGTCATCGACGACGTTGCTGGCCGCACCCTGTGCTCGGCCTCCACGCTCGATGAGTCGTTCAAGGCTACTGGCAAGGTCGGCTCCAACAAGGACGCCGCCGAGTTCGTGGGCAAGCTCGTCGCCGAGCGCGCCCTGGAGAAGGGCATCACCGAGGTCAAGTTCGACCGCGGTGGCCACCTCTACCATGGCCGTGTCAAGGCTCTCGCTGACGGTGCCCGCGCCGCGGGTCTGAAGTTCTAGGAGGATAGTTTCATGCCACGTGATCGCAAGCGTCAAAACGAATCCGACCTTCAGGAGCGCGTCGTTTACATTCACCGCGTCTCCAAGGTCGTCAAGGGCGGCCGCCGCATGAGCCTCGTCGCCCTCGTCGCCGTTGGCGACGGCAAGGGCAACGTCGGCCTCGGCATGGGCAAGTCCACCGAGGTGCCCCTGGCCATCCAGAAGGGTGTCGACGACGCCAAGAAGAACATGTTCCATGTGCCCGTCACCGAGAGTGGCTCGATTCCTCACACGGTCGAGGGTCACTTTGGTGCTGGTCGCGTGCTCATCAAGCCGGCTGTCGAGGGTACTGGCGTTATCGCCGGCGGCCCCGTCCGTCCGCTGTTCGAGCTCGCTGGCATCACCAACGTGCTTTCCAAGTCGCTGGGCACCAACAACGCGCTCAACATCATCAAGGCGGCCGCCGAGGGCCTCAAGGAGCTCTCCAGCCCCGAGGAGGCGGCCGAGCGCCGTGGCCTCACCGTCGCCGAGATGTTCTGCGGGAAGGAGGCCTAAACGATGGCTGACAAGCTCAGGATCAAGCTCGTGCGTAGTGCTACCACCAGCACCAAGAAGGACCAGACGGCCACTGCACGCGCGCTCGGCCTTCATAAGGTCAACAGCGTCGTCGAGCAGCCGGACAACCCCAGCATTCGCGGGATGATCTTCAAGATCAAGCATCTCGTCGAAGTGGAAGAGATTTAGGAGTCACCCATCATGCAGCTCAACGATCTTCGTCCCGCGGAGGGCTCGACCAAGGCCCGCAAGCGCATCGGCCGCGGCAACTCGTCCGGCCACGGCACCACTGCCGGGCGCGGCACCAAGGGTCAGCTCTCTCGTTCCGGCGGCGGCAAGGGCAAGGGCTTCGAGGGCGGTCAGCAGCCGCTCGCCATGCGTCTGCCTAAGCTCCCCGGCTTCAAGAACCGCAGCCGCGTCGAGTACGCGCCGGTCAACGTCGCCCGTCTCGAGACCCTCTTCGAGAACGGCGAGACCGTCGACACCGAGGCTCTGGTTGCCAAGGGTGTCATCAAGCACGACTACATCCCCGTCAAGGTCCTCGGCGACGGCGAGCTCACCAAGAGCCTGACCGTGCGCGTGGACAAGGTCTCCGCCTCTGCCAAGGCCAAGATTGAGGCGGCCGGAGGAAAGGTCGAGTAAACCGTGTTTAAGGGTCTCGCAAACGCATTCCGCATCCCCGAGTTGAGGAACAAGATCCTCTTCACCCTGGCGATCCTTCTTCTGTATCGCTTTGGTGCCTATCTGCCTGCCCCGGGCATTCCGTTCTCGGACATGCTCGCGGCCTACCAGAATGCCGCCTCTTCGAGCGGTGCGCTCGCGGTGCTCAACCTGTTCTCCGGTGGCGCTCTCTCGCGCGTGTCGGTGTTCAGCCTGGGCATTATGCCCTATATCACCTCTCAGATCATTCTGCAGATGATGCAGACGGTCATCCCCTCGCTGGGCGAGCTCGCCCACGAGGGGGAGGCCGGCCAGCGTAAGATCACGCAGTACACGCGTTATCTTACGGTGCTGCTTGCCACCATCAACGCGATTGGCTACCTCTTCCTGTTCAAGAGCTATGGCATCAGCTTCGCCGGCATGGGCTTCCCTGAGGTCCTGGAGAACATCATCATCGTGTTCGTGCTGGTCGTTGGCGCAATCATCATCATGTGGCTCGGCGAGGTCATCACGCAGCGTGGCATTGGCAACGGCATGTCGCTCATCATCTTCTGCAACATCATGAGCGGCCTTCCCACCGCGCTCATCTCTGCGGTGACCACCTCCAGCAACGGCATGATCATGTCGATCATCACCCTGGCGGTCATGATCGCCATCATCCCGCTCATCGTGTACATCGAGCGTGGCCAGCGTCGTATCCCGGTGCAGTACGCCAAGCGCGTGGTTGGTCGTCGCATGATGGGTGGCCAGTCCACCTACCTGCCGATCAAGGTCAACACCGCAGGCGTCGTGCCCATCATCTTCGCGAGCGCCATCCTGTACCTCCCGGCGCAGCTGGCCGTGTTCTTCCCGCGCGTCGCCTGGATCCAGAGCTTCGCCAACGCCATCTCCACCGGCTGGCTCAACTGGATCCTCTCGGTGTTCCTGATCGTCTTCTTCGCGTACTTCTACACCGCCATGGTGTTCAACCCGGAGGAGACGGCCGATCAGCTCAAGAAGTCCGGCGGCTTCATCCCGGGCGTCCGTCCCGGCCGCGCAACCGCCGACTACATCCAGAGCGTGCTCAACCACATCACGCTTCCGGGCGCCGTCTTCATGGCCGCCCTCGCCGTGATCCCCTCCATCATCTTCGCCTTTACCAACAATCAGCTCATCCAGGCGTTTGGCGGTACCTCGGTCCTGATCATGGTGGGTGTTGCGATGGACACCATCTCCTCGCTGGAGAGCCAGCTCAAGATGCACAACTACGAGGGCTTCTTCAAGTAAGAGGACATCTCATAGCGCAGGTAAGACGGGGGCCTTCGGGCCCCCGTTTTCTTTGGTGCAAGCTCGGCGAAATGGTGAGCCGGGGTAGACAACTCACCGATGCGTTGGGTGGTGTTTTTTGGTGCTGCGCTTACAAGGGCATGCGAGCGAGTAGACTGATGGGAGTACGTCATCCACCATCGAAAGGCGGTTTCCCATGAATCTCGTTCTCCTCGGCGCCCCCGGCGCTGGCAAGGGCACCCAGGCCCAGAAGCTCGTCGCAGACTACGGCGTCGCCCACATCTCCACCGGCGACCTCCTGCGTGCAGCCGTCAAGGCACAGTCCGAGCTCGGCAAGCAGGCCCAGGCCTACATGAACGAGGGCAAGCTCGTCCCCGACCAGCTGGTCATCGACCTCGTCAAGGAGCGCCTGCAGCAGGATGACGCCAAGAAGGGCTTCATCCTCGACGGCTTCCCGCGCAACACCGCCCAGGCGGTCACGCTCGACTCCGAGCTCGAGGGCATGGGCGTCAAGCTTGACGGTGCCCTGCTCGTGGACGTCGCCTTCCCCGTCATCATCGAGCGTCTCTCCTCCCGTCGCACCTGCCGCGACTGCAGCTACACCGCTCCGGCCGGCACCGAGACCTGCCCGCGCTGCGGTGGCGAGATGTACCAGCGTGACGACGACAAGCCCGAGACCATCCAGAAGCGCCTCGACACCTACCAGGCCCAGACCGCTCCGCTCATCGAGTACTACAGCGGCAAGGGCATCCTGATCAAGGTCGACGGCGACCGTCCTGTCGACGAGGTCTACGTCGACGTCAAGAAGGAGCTTGGCCTCTAGGCAAGGCTCGGCAAGCGATTTCGTGTGCGCCTCGGCAAAGCCTGGGGCGCACACACACGTGGAATGGTGGGGGCCATTCCAACCGCCAATCCCAGGAGAGAGAAAGAACCAAGGCACCATGATTCACATCAAGACACCCGAAGAGATCGAGGAGTTCAGGCGCTGCGACGCACTGTCTAAGGAAGCGCTCAGGCTCGCGGGTTCGTTGGTGCGCCCCGGCGTATCGACCAAGGAAATCGACTCGGCAGTCGAGGCGTTCATCCGCCTGCATGGCGGCGTTCCTGGGTTCAAGGGCCTCTACGGGTTCCCCGGGTCCATCTGCGCATCGGTCAACGAGGAGATCGTGCACGGCATCCCGTCGCCCATGCGCTTCCTCAACGAGGGCGACGTCATCTCCATCGACACGGGTGCCACCGTCAACGGCTGGGTGGGCGACAACGCGTGGACCTTCTACGTCGGCGAGGTGTCCGACGAGGTCAAGGGGCTCTGCGAGTGCACGCGTGACTGCCTGAAGGCGGGCATCGAGCAGGCCAAGCCGGGCAACCACCTGGGCGACATCGGATACGCGGTCCAGCATCTGGCGGAGAGCAACGGCTACGGGGTCGTGCGCGAGTACGTCGGCCACGGCGTGGGACGCGTGATGCACGAGGACCCCAACGTCCCCAACTACGGCAAGCGCGGTCGTGGCGTAAAGCTGCAGGTGGGCATGACCATCGCCATCGAGCCCATGATCACGCTCGGCACCTACAAGAACCACACGCTGGCCAACGGCTGGACGGTCGTGACCAACGACGGGCTTCCTGCCGCGCATTACGAGAACTCCGTGGCCATCACCAAGGACGGCCCGGTGATTCTCACCGCCGACGACCAGGGTCCCTGGTGCAACATGCAGGGTGGCGAGTAGCTTTTTCGTCCATCCAAAGGAGCACGCTATGCGGTGGCAGGGGAGCGAGAGCGCCCCTGCCACCGCTCGTATGGTGCGCACATGTGAACATCCGGTGCATGTTGGACTTGTGTTTAGATTTTGGATAAGATTAATGGTCGCTGTGAAATGCACGTAGAAGGCAGGTATGTGTGAGCAAGCAGGATGCAATTGAGCTTGAGGGCAAGGTAGTCGAGCCGCTGCCCAATGCCATGTTCAACGTCGAGCTCGAGAATGGCAAGACCATCCTCTGCACCATCTCCGGCAAGATTCGGATGAACTACATCCGCATCCTCCCGGGCGATCGCGTCGTCGTGGAGATCTCTCCGTACGACCTCACGCGTGGTCGCATCACCTACCGCTACAAGTAATCACGCAAGCATCACCTGTTCGACCCGCATGGTCCTCCCGTGCGGCCTTAAGTATGGATATCACGCCTGCGGCTGGGCGAAGACATAGCGCGGACTAGCTCCACCTGGTTCGCCACCCGTACTACCAGTACGTATCAGCACTACCGGAAGGAAAGACAGATGAAGGTACGTCCTTCGGTCAAGAAGATGTGCGACAAGTGCAAGGTCATCCGTCGCCATGGCAAGGTTTACGTCATCTGCGAGAACCCGCGCCACAAGCAGCGTCAGGGCTAAGGAAGGAGACCCAAGTTGGCCCGTATCAATGGCGTCGATCTTCCGCGTGAGAAGCGCACGGAGATCGCACTCACCTACATTTACGGCATCGGTCGCACCAGCGCCACCAAGATTTGCGAGGCTTGCGGTGTCGACCCTGCAGTCAAGTCCAAGGACCTCTCCGAGGACGAAGTCACCCGTCTTCGTGACTACATCCACGAGAACTACACCACCGAGGGTGACCTCCGCCGTGAGGTTCGCCAGAACACTGCCCGCCTGATGGAGATCGGTTGCTACCGTGGCCTCCGTCACCGCAAGGGCCTTCCTGTCCATGGCCAGCGCACCCACACCAACGCGCGCACCCGCAAGGGCAAGCGTCGCCAGATCGGTGCAAAGAAGAGGGGCTAGGGAGTAGACCATGGCACAGAAGAAGAACCAGCGCGTTCAGCGCGTGCGTCGTAGCGAGCGCAAGAACATCGCGGTGGGCCAGGCCCACATCAAGTCCACGTTCAACAACACGATCGTGACCATCACCGATCCCCAGGGCAACGTCATCTCCTGGCAGTCGGGCGGCACCGTCGGCTTCAAGGGCTCCCGTAAGTCCACGCCGTTCGCCGCTCAGCTTGCTGCCGAGGCTGCCGCCAAGGCCGCCATGGATCACGGCCTGAAGAAGGTCACCGTCTTCGTCAAGGGCCCCGGCTCGGGCCGCGAGACGGCCTCCCTCCAGGCCGCTGGCCTCGAGGTCTCCGGCATCCAGGACAAGACCCCCATTCCGCACAACGGCTGCCGCCCCAAGAAGCGCCGTCGCGTGTAGCAGTAGGAAGGACTCATTACTATGGCAGTTGATAGGACTCCTGTCCTCAAGAGGTGCAGGTCCCTTGACATCGACCCGATCGTTCTGGGCATCAACAAGAAGTCCAACCGTCAGCCGCGCCGCCGTCGCCGCCAGGAGAGCGAGTACGGCATGCAGCTTCGCGAGAAGCAGAAGGCCAAGTTCGTCTACGGCGTTCTCGAGAAGCAGTTCCGTGGCTACTACGACTCCGCTAAGAAGATGTCCGGCATCACCGGCACCAACCTCATGATCATCCTCGAGAGCCGTCTCGACAACGTGGTGTTCCGTCTGGGCTTTGCTCGCACCCGCAAGGAAGCCCGTCAGACCGTCCGTCACGGTCACATCACCGTCAACGGCAAGCGCGTCGACATCCCGTCCTACCGCGTGAAGGCCGGCGACGTCGTGGCCGTCTCCAACAAGGCCAAGGACCTTCTCCCCATCAAGGAGGCCCTGATCTCCTCCGAGCACGTGGCCGTTCCGGCTTGGCTCGAGGTTGACATCGAGAAGCTGCGCGGCACCATCCTGCAGCTCCCCACGCGCGACCAGATCGACCTGATCTCGGACGGCACCATCGACCCCCAGCTCATCGTCGAGCTCTACTCCAAGTAAGCTTGAACCGGTAGGAGGTATTCATGTCCGAATTCATCCGACCGCAGGTGTCGGTAGAGGAGGTCAACGAGAACCTCGCGCGCGTGAGCGCAGAGCCGCTTGAGCGCGGCTATGGCGACACGCTCGGCAACTCGCTGCGCCGCGTGCTGCTCTCCTCGCTCGAGGGTGCAGCCGTGCAGGCCATCCAGATCGATGGGGTCCAGCACGAGTTCACCACCGTCCCCGGCGTGTACGAAGATGTCACCGACATCGTCCTCAACGTCAAGGGTCTGGTGTTCCGCTCCAACGGCACGGCCGACGAGGGCGTTGCCACCATCAACGTCGAGGGTCCCTGCACCGTCACGGGTGGCGACTTCTCCATTCCGTCCGACTTCGAGCTGGTCAACGCCGACCACGTCATCTGCACGCTCGGCGAGGATGCCCATCTCACCATGCAGATGCGCATCGGCACCGGCCGCGGTTACGTCTCCGGCGACGACAACGAGCGCGAGGGCGATCCCATCGGGCTCATCCACGTCGACTCGCTCTACTCGCCCGTGCGCCGCTGCGCAAAGGTCGTCGAGCCCTGCCGCGTGGGTCAGCACACCAACTACGACCGCCTGATCCTCGAGGTCGAGACCGACGGCTCCGTCTCCCCACGCGATGCCGTGGTCGAGGCAGCCAACATCGTCAACCAGCACATGACCGCGTTCATGGGCCTGGCCGACGAGGAGGAGCCCCAGGAGGACACCTCGATCTTCGCCGTGGGCGTCGAGGAGGATAACACCGAGCTTGACAAGCAGATTGAGGACCTGGACCTCTCGGTCCGCTCCTACAACTGCCTCAAGCGTGCGGGCATCCACTCCGTGCGTCAGCTGGTGGAGTTCTCCGAGAACGACCTGCTCAACATCCGCAACTTTGGCGTGAAGTCCATCGAGGAAGTCAAGGACAAGCTCGAGGCCATGGGCCTTGGGCTCAAGGCCTAGACACTCGCACGTAATTAGGAGTAGATAGACCATGAGGCACAACAAGAAGAGGGGCATGAAGCTCGGTACCGACGCCTCTCATACCAAGGCAATGAAGAAGAGCCTGCTTCAGGCACTTCTTGCCAACGACCGCATCAAGACCCTCGACGTGCGCGCCAAGGCCATTCGTCCCGAGGTTGACCGTGTCATCACCTGGGCCAAGAAGGGCGACCTTGCTTCTCGCCGTCTGGCCCTCGCCAAGGTGGGCGACAAGGAGCTCGTGCGCGAGGTCTTCGAGAAGGCCGCTCAGGGCATGTGGGCCGACCGCAACGGCGGCTACACCCGCATCATGAAGCTCGGTCCCCGCAAGGGCGACGCCGCTGAGGTCGTCATCATCGAGCTCGTCACCGAGCCCTGCACGCCCAAGAACGCAGGCGTGACCAAGGTCGAGGAGGCTGCCGAGTAGGCAGCATCCATCTGACACAGATGTGATGAGGGAGGTCTGGCCTTGGGCTGGGCCTCCCTTTCCATACGGAGGGACGCATCCAAGCCGCGCGTGTGCGGCTCAAAGACAGACGAGGGAGCACATGGCGTCAACAGCACAGGACAAGGCAACGCTGGTACTCAAGCTCGGGTACCGTGGCGGCGACTTCTCGGGCTTTGCGGAGCAGGAGGGCTGCCGGACGGTGGCAGGGGAGCTCAGAGGCGCGCTCGAGACCGTGCTGCACAGGCCGGTGGAGCTCGTGTGCGCCGGACGCACCGACGCGGGCGTACATGCGATCTCGCAGTACGTGAGCGTGCCGGTGGAGGGCGATGAGCTCGCGCTCTCCGGGCGTCGGCTGCTCGCCTCGCTCACGGCCCTGGTGCCCAACGACATGTCAATCCGCGAGGTGCTTCGTGCCGACGAGGGCTTCTCGGCGCGCTTTGACGCCGAAGACCGCAGCTACCGCTACCGCATCTCCTGCGGGAGACCTCGCCCCATGCTCCTCTTTGGCCATACGTGGTGGCTGCGTCCGGCACCGTCGCTTGACGTCGACGCCATGAGCGAGGCCGCCGCGCATCTAGTGGGGGAGCATGACTTCACCAGCTTCTGCAAGGTGTCCTCCGCGCGCATGCTGCAGGAGGACGGTCGCTCGCTCTCCCGCAACCTGCAGACGGTGCGCGTCAGTGCGACGGAGGAGCTCGGCGAGCCCATCGTGGCCATTGACGTCACGGGAAACGCCTTCCTCCACAACATGGTGCGCATCATCACGGGCACGCTCGTGGAGGTGGGCCGCGGCCACAAGGACCCCGCCTGGATGCGGGAGGTGCTTGACGCCAAGGACCGCCGCGCCGCCGGGCAGACCGCGCCGCCAGAGGGTCTCACCTTTACCAACGTCAGCTATCCCGCGGGCACGCTTGCTCCCTGGCAGTGACGCACCTGGCGGCAACCCTTAGGCACAACCAGCAATAACCTGCGCTTTAACAGGCGTTTTCTTTCGTGGAGAATGCCCCATCGGGGCTTCTGGCGCTGCCGGTTGGGTATTCTTATACAGTTCGTTCGAGTACTTGAGGGGGTCTCTCTTGGACGCGTTTATGGACGTGCTTCTCGATAGCGTGTTTGACACCGCAGAGCTCATTCCCTTTCTGCTTCTGACCTACGTGGTCATGGAGGCCATCGAGCACGGCTTTGCGGGCAGTGCCGAGCGCATCATCGCGCGCACCGACAAGAGTGGCCCGCTCGTGGGCGCCCTGCTGGGAGCCCTGCCGCAGTGTGGCTTCTCCGCCATGGCAGCGACGCTCTACGCCGGACGGGTCATCACGGCGGGCACGCTCGTGGCGGTCATTCTCTCGACCTCTGACGAGCTGATTCCGGTGTTCATGGCCAATCAGGCGCACATGGGGCGTTTGGGGGCCATAATCGGCCTCAAAATGGCTGTGGGACTGGTTGTAGGCGTGGTGGTCGACCTCGTCCTGCACGCCCTGCACCGCGCTGGTGACGGTCATCCGCACATCGCGGAGCTCTGCGAGCGCGCGCACTGCCACTGCGGCGTCATCGAGGACGACGATCAGGCGCGGGACGGCGCGCATGGCCACGACCACGCCCACCATGCCCACGATCACTCCCACGGGCACAGCCACGGTCACGACCACGACCATGGCGGCCACGGACGCTGGTGGCACATCCTGCGCAGCGCCTGCATCCACACTGCCGAGGTGACGGTCTTCATCTTTGTCATCACGCTGTGCTTCGGGCTTGCCATAGAGCACGTGGGCCAGGAGACCATGGCGGCGATCCTGGCAAGCCATCCGGTGCGTGCCGTCTTTCTTGCGGCGCTGATAGGCCTCATCCCCAACTGCGGCGCCTCGGTGGCGCTGGCGCAGCTCTTCCTCGACGGCGCGCTCGCAACCGGCCCCATGCTCGCGGGCCTTCTGGTCTCCGGCGGTATGGGCCTGCTCGTGCTCTTTAGGACCAACGCCGACACGCGTCAGAACGTGGAGATCGCCGCCTTCATCTATCTGGTTGGTGTGACGTGCGGCCTTCTGGCAAGCGCTCTGGGTATCGTGCTGTAGCTGCTGGAATCCCCAGGTTCCACTTCTGACAACTCTGTGATTCTGTTGGATTCCCCATGACTGCATAAGGTCAACATATGGCATCCAAACGTCTCGCGGATAATGGTCAATTGTGTTGCGCGTTCTAGTGCGTCGTCCACCATTGATCGTCCACGCAATTTGGAGCCCGCGGGAATGAATCCAAAGCAGCCACAGGTTACGGTGATCATGCCGGTCCATAACATGGACCGGAGCGTTCGTCGTGCCGTGGAAAGCCTGCTCAACCAGTCCCTGCGCGATTTCGAGCTGCTTGTCGTGGACGACGGGTCCACCGACAGGACGAGCCAGATGCTCGACTCCATGGCCGAGCGCGACTACCGCATCAGCGTATACCACCTCGTGCAGGTGGGTGCTGCCGAAGCGCGCAACCATGCTCTCGATCATGCTCGCGGGCGCTACGTCTACTTTATGGAGGCCGACGACTGGGCCGAGCCCGGCATGCTCGAGGACATGGTTCGGCTCGCCGAGGACTCCTCGCTCGAGCTGGTGCTGGCGGGCTACTACATCGACGCGCAGTTCGGCGACAGCGGCGAGCATGTCACCGAGGTCAGATGCCGTCCTGATGCCCTCTATCCCACGCAGCAGGAGTTCAGGGCCGCCGCATGGCAGATGTTCGACCAGAACCTCTTCTACAGCCTCTGGAACAAGCTCTTCGTGCGTGCGCGGATCGAGGAGCTTGGCCTGCGCTTTTCCGAGGTGCCCTCGGTGAGCTTCCCCTTCGTGCTGTCCTACATACGCGACATCGAGCGCGTGGGCAACCTCGAGCACCCCTACTACCACTATGTCTGCGGCTACGTGGGCTCGGAGGCGCTGCGTTGGCGCGAGGGTCTCTACGAGATGCGCGAGAAGGAGCACGAGCTGCTCCTCGACCTGTATTGCCACTGGGGCCTGGCCGGCGACGCGGCCAGCAGCGAGATGATCAACCGTCGTTACATCGAGCGCCTGATCAGCTGCGTCGAGAACGTCTGCGGCCCCCAGTGCACGCTGCCCAAGCGCGAGAGGGTCTCCCAGATCAAGCGGATGATCGGCAGCGACCGTGCGCAGCTGGCCGCGGAGACGGCCCGTCCGCGCGCTGCCATCGCGCGGACAATGCTCATGCCCATCAAGGCCAAGAACGCCTTTCTGGCGTATCAGGAGGGGCGCATGATCTCGTTTGCCAAGCGCCACAACTCCAAGGTCTTCGTCGCCCTCGTGGTCGACCGCTAGGCACGCTGTCCGCACATGACGAAGGGCCATCCCTCGCATCACGCGGCGGGACGGCCCCTTGCAATCCAGGCCGGCATGTCAGCTGGCGGCTACTCCTTGACCCCGTACTGCTCGTAGTAGGCATCGATGGCGGCCTTGAGCTCCGGTGTGATCACCGTGCCCTCGAGGGCCTCGGTGACCTCGGACATCGTGACGATGGCGGCGGTGGGGAAGCCGTACTTCTCGGAGACTTCGTCGATGGCGGCCATGGTGCCGCTCTTGCCGACCTCCTGGCGGTTGAGCGAGACCATGAGGCCCACGACCTCCACGTCCGCTGCGGCCTTGAGCTTGGGATAGGTCTCGTCGATCGACTTGCCCGAGGTGGTCACGTCCTCGACGATCACCACGCGGTCGCCGTCAGCGAGCGTGGCGCCCAGCAGCTGGCCCTTGTCGGCGCCGTGGTCCTTGGCCTCCTTGCGGTCGGAGCAGTAGCGGATCTCCTTGCCATAGAGGTCGTGGTAGGCGATGGCCGTGATCACCGACAGGGGAATGCCCTTGTAGGCGGGGCCAAACACCACGTCGAAGTCGTCGCCAAAGGTCTCGTGGATGGCCTGCGCATAGGCGCGGCCCAGGCGCTCGAGCTGGCCTCCCGTCACATAGGCGCCCGCGTTCATGAAGAAGGGGGACTTGCGTCCGCTCTTGAGGGTGAAGTCGCCGAACTTGAGCACGTTGCTCTCCACCATGAACTCGATGAACTCCTGCTTGTAGGCCTCCATGGGCCCTCCTTTCTGCATTGTTCCGCTCGCCAAGGACATCTTAGCGGAGCTTGCGTGTCGTTGTGCCGCGGCCGCTACAGCTGGCTCTCCACGCCCTCGGCGAGGCACTCCTCCACCGCGTCAGCCGCCTCCTGGGCCATGACGAGGAACTCCTCGGCAAAGTTTCCCTTGAGCTTGCGCAGCGCGTAGTCGGCCACGCTCATCTTTCCGGGCGGGCGCCCGATGCCACAGCGTACGCGCGAGAAGTCACGCGTGCCGAGCTTGTCCGCAATGGAGCGCAGGCCGTTGTGGGCGTTGAGCCCGCCGCCCCATTTGACCTGGATGCGGCCCTGCGGCAGGTCGACCTCGTCGTGCACCACCAGGATCTCCGCCGGGCTGACCTTGTGGGCGCGCGCCAACTTTGAGAGCGGCCCGCCGCTCGTGTTCATGTAGCTCTGGGGCTTGGCGAGAATGACCTCGTGCGTCTCGAGCCCGTAGTGGGTCTTGACGATGGCCACGTCACAGCCGCCCTCGCTCTTCCAGTAGCGCACGCCAAAGCGCTCGGCCAGGGCGTCAATCGTGGCAAAGCCCGCGTTGTGCCTCGTGAGCTCGTAGTCCTTGCCGGGGTTTCCCAGTCCGCACACGATGCGTATGGTCTTGGGCGAAGCCGCCATCGGTCCTCCTTGCACGATGTGTTTGCCTTCCTAAGCATAAAGCACCTCGGCGCGTACCAGCCCCTTTGTCTGCGTTTGCACAAGAACCCTCATGCGGGGTACGCCTCGTGGAGCAAAAAGCGCCCCGCAGACGGTGCTCTGCGGGGCGCGACGGCGCGTTGGGTGTGGGTGTTTCCTACAGGTTGAGGTCGCCGCCAAAGATGGCCGTGGTGGGCTCGTTCACGTACACGTGGTGGATGGCCTCGGCAAGCTCGTCGGCGACGCTGATCGTCTTGATCTTGGAGCCGGGGCGGTCGGCCATGAAGCACGGAATGGCGTCGGTGACCACGCACTCCTCGATGGGAGCCTCCTGCAGGCGGGTGACGGCAGGGCCGCTGAAGATGCCGTGGGTTGCGCTGACGTAGATGTCGCCCGCGCCCTGCTTCTTGAGCTCGTTGATGGAACCCACGAGTGTGCCCGCGGTGTCGATCATGTCGTCGTTGATGATGCAGGTCTTGCCCTTGATGTCACCGATGAGCGACATGACCTCTGCCACGTTGTGGCGCGGACGGCCCTTGTGCGCGATGGCCAGCGAGCAGCCCAGGTAGTCGGCCAGCTTCTTGGCGTGCTTGGCGCGGCCGGCGTCGGGGGAGACGACCACGGTGTTGTCCCAGTCGAAGTTCTTGGACTTGAAGTAGTCGCCAAAGAGGTACAGGGCCGTGAGGTGCGTGACGGGAATGTCAAAGAAGCCCTGGATCTGGCCCTGGTGCAGGTCGAGCGTGATCACGCGGTCGATGCCGGCGCACTCGAGCAGGTTTGCCACGAGGCGTGCGGTGATTGGCTCGCGCGAGGCGGCCTTGCGGTCCTGGCGGGCATAGGCGTAGTGGGGGATGACGGCGGTGATGCTGGCAGCGCTGGCGCGCTTGGCGGCGTCTGCGGCAATCAGCAGCTCCATGAGCAGGTCGTTGACGTTGGAGCCTGCGATGGACTGGATGATGAAGACCTCGTCGCCGCGGACGGACTCGTCAAAGCGGGCGTAGACCTCGCCGTTGGCAAACTTGGACAACTCGAGGCCGCTGATCTCGAGGCCGAGCTTGTTGGCGATCTTTGCTGCGAGCGCGTGGTTTCCGGTGCCGGTGTAGAGTTTGATTTCCTTCTCGACGTTGAAGGGCTTGCTCAGATCTCTGTACATCTTGCCTTTACTCCTTCTCGCTGCGTGCCTTCATGTCCCTTAGCTTTGCCATGCGCTCTGTCGCATAGCCCTCGATCATGACTTGGTCGTTGCGCTCCACGGCCAGCGCGCCTGCCGGCACGTCGCGCGTGATGCAGCTCGAGGCACCGACCAGGGCGCCGTCGCCGATGGCGACAGGTGCCACCATCATGGTGTCGGACCCGATGAAGACGTTGTCGCCGATGGTGGTGGGGTGCTTGAAGACGCCATCGTAGTTGCAGGTGATGGAGCCGGCGCCGATGTTGACGCCTGCGCCCATGGTGGTGTCGCCGATGTAGGAGAGGTGCGGCACCTTGGACCCGCGGCCGATGGTGGAGTTCTTGATCTCGACGTGCGTGCCGACGTGAGCGCCGTCGAGCAGGTGGGTGCCCGGGCGCAGGTAGGCGCGCGGACCGACGGTCACGCCGCTCTCGATGACGGTGTCAAAGCCGACGGTCTCCTCGACGCTCGAGCCCGCGGCGACCGTCACGTTGGTGAGGCGCGTGTTGGGCCCGATGAGGCAGTCCTCGCCGATGGAGGTCTTGCCCCAAAGCATGGTCTGGGGGAGAAGCTCGCTGTCCTGGCCGACGCTGACCTCGGGACCGACCCAGACCTGGTCGGGGTCGAGCATGGTGACGCCGGAGGCCATGAGCTGCTCGTTGATGCGGCGCTGCATGATCTTGGTCACCTGTGCGAGCTGCACGCGCGAGTTGACACCCAGAAGCTCGCTGTCGTCGGCGGCAAGCAGCGCGGAGACGGGCTCGCCCATCTCGTGGTAGATGCCGACCATGTCGGTGAGGTAGTACTCGCCCTGCGCGTTGTCGTTGCCGATCTTGTCGATGTTGGCCGACAGGCGCTTGCCGCAGAAGCAGTAGATGCCGGAGTTGCACTCGGTGAGCGTGGCCTGCTCCTCGGGGGTGCAGTCCTTGTGCTCGACGATGGCGACCACGCCACCGTTGGCGTCACGCTTGATGCGGCCGTACCCGGTGGGGTCGGCGGGGCTCATGGTGAGCACCGTGCAGGCGTTGTGGTTTGCCTTGGTCTCGTCTACCAGCGAGCGGATGGTCTCCGCGCGCATGAGCGGGGTGTCGCCGTAGAGGACGACGGTCGGACCCTGGAAGTCGCCGAGGGCGTTGCGCACGCACATCATGGCGTGGCCGGTGCCCAGGCGCTCGGTCTGCTCGACGCACTCGACGTCGGGGTCGTTGGCAAAAATTGCGCGGACTTCGTCAGCCCCGTGTCCCACAACGACGACGATGCGGTCCGCTCCTGCCTCGCGAGCAGCGTTGACCGGCCACCAAACCAGCGGCTTGTCCAGGAGCTTGTGTGCGACTTTGGGATGACGGGACTTCATACGCGTACCCTCGCCTGCTGCGAGGACGATCGCGGTCATTGACATGCTGGCCTCCAAAATGGATAGCTGTCCCAATATGTGCGAGATAAAGCACAGTTCCATATTAGCGCACGAGACCGACAAAACCCTACCGCTCACCGGCACATGCAGGATTTGACCATAGGATGGACGTTATGCCGCGCGCGTATTCAATTGAGGGGCTTCCCTGCTGCTCTTTTGCGGGAAAGGATGCTAAACTGGGATGTGCTCGGCGCGATTGGCCGGGCGTACACAGTGGGGCATCGTCCAGTGGTTAGGACTGCGGTTTTTGGTGCCGCCAACCTAGGTTCGAATCCTAGTGCCCCAGCCACGCATCTTCGCAGGTCAGACGGGTTAAGCGTCTGGCCTGTATCTCTTCGGGCAACACAGGTGACACACCAACTCCCGGGGAGCAAATGTGTCGCTTACGCAGGTAATGCGAAGTGACACATTTGCTCCCCGGGAGTTGGTGTGTCACCCAGGAATCTGTATGTTGCTGTGGCTGAGAGCTACTCGAACGCCGCGCAGATGACGTCCAGCAGGGTCACGGCGAGCGTCTGGGCGTCTCCTGTGGTGAAGGTCCCGTCGTAGCTGCTGCCAAAGGGCATCTCGAGCCTGATCACGGGAGGGTCGCTCAGCGAGCTCTCGCAGGCCGTGCGGATGCGCTGCGGCAGCGTGTCCATGTCGACGGTGCTGAGGTTGGACATCTTCGACCCGGCCTTGAGGGGAGAGGTGGCCAGCACCAGCACGAGCTTGTCTCCCTCGCGCGCGTTGTGCGGATCGTCCACCAGGTCAAGACCGCTCTTGTCGTTGGTTGCCGACGCGAGGTTCCAGATGCGGCCGGCGACGTTGCGCGAGATGGGGTCCTCGGCGGCCATGGAGATCTGCACGTGCTCGAGCACCTCGGCCGCACGCGCAAAGCCCATGCCACCCATGGGGTGGGGACCAGCGGCCGGCTTGCCGCCCCACACGTGGTGCAGGCGGTCGATGGCGTCATAGGTGTCGGGGAAGGCCATGCCGTCGGCAAGCTGCCCCTGGCTCTCCTGGAACTGCTTGACGGCCGCCTCGGTGTGGACGCCGTAGTAGCCGTCCGCCTCGCCGCAGGAGAAGCCAAGAATGTTGAGACAGGTCTGCAGCTGACGCACGTCTGCGCCATGGAAGTTGGGAAGTCGCAGGTAGAGCGTGCGATCGCCCATGCGGTACCCCTCGTCGACCAGCGTTGACCATGTCTGCGCGTCAACCTCGGAGCCCAGCTGCAGGCCGTGGTCGATCCTGAAGCGCGCCACGGCGGTCGCGGTCGCGGGGCCAAAGGTCTGGTCGTTGCGCTCGTCCTCGCCGATCTCGTAGCCCAGCGCAGCCAGGCGCATCTGGATGTCTTCGACTGCGGCGCCTTGGGCGCCCTGCCTAATTGCTTCCATGTCCCTCCCAAAGTGCGTCCGCAAACGCCCCAGCCTTACCGTTGCGTCTGGCTATCCCAGACGTTCCACAAAGAAGTCTGCCATAGATTCGAGCACGACGCTCGCCTTGGCGTCGATCTCGACCCCCTCAAGATGTGCCTTGGCGCGATCCGCGAGCTCGTGCGCGTACGAGCGCACGTAGTCCACGGCCCCCGATGCCTCGATGAGCTCGACGGCGCGCGCAAGCTCGGCCGCATCGGTGGTGCCGCTCTCCAGAAGCCCCTGCAGCTCGGCGCGTGCATCCTCCTCAAGATGCGTGAGCGCCCAGACGGCGAGCAGGGTGCGCTTGCCCTCGGTGATGTCGCTGCGGTAGTCCTTGCCCTGCTCGGCGGGGTCGCCCACCAGGTTGAGCAGGTCGTCCTGCAGCTGGAAGGCCAGCCCGGCGTCGAGTCCAAAGGAGAACAGCGCCTCCACCAGATCGTCGGGGGCGCCTGCGCAGATGGCTCCGCAGGCCAATGGCGTCGCAGCGGAGTAGTAGGCGGTCTTGTGCGAGGCCATGTACAGGTAGTCGTCCACCGTCACGTCCCAGCGGCCGTCGCGCACCCAGCCCAGGTCGAGCGCCTGGCCCTCGAGCGTGCGCTGCTGCATGTAGGCGAGCTCGCAGAGAATGCGCAGGCACGTGTCGTTCTCAAGCGAGGTGTCTGCCAGAAGGCCGGCCGACATGGTCACCAGTGCGAGGTCGCCCACGTTGATGGCCACTCCCGTGCCCTCGGTGACGTGCAGGCACGGCTCTCCGCGCCGCAGCTCGCTCTTGTCGGCGATGTCGTCGTGGATGAGCGCGGCACTCTGGAAGTACTCCACCGCCGCTGCCGTGGAGAGCGCGCAGATCGGGTCGACGCCTGCCGCTTGGGCACCGAGGAGGCAGAGCACCGGGCGGGTGCGCTTGCCACCGCTTGCGGTAAAGCGCGCGAGCGGCTCGTACAGGTAGCGTGCGAGGTCGGCGGCCGCGTGAACGGTGCCGTCCTCGGGACGCGGCGTGAACCGCGCCAAGAAGTCCTCTATCTGAGGCCTGCGTTGTGCGAGATATGTGGCAAACGCCTTGCCACCGTCGTATGCCATGGGGCTATCCCTCGTATCCGTTGGGGTTGTGGCTCTGCCAGTTCCAGCCGTCGCGGCACATGTCCGTGATGTCGTACTGGGCCTCCCAGCCGAGCATCTCGCGGGCCTTGCTGCAGTCGGCGTAGTTGGCGGTCACGTCGCCTGCGCGGCGCGGCTCGATCACGTAGGGCAGCTCGCGGCCGCAGGCGGCAGAGAAGGCACGGACGATCTCGAGCACGCTCGTGCCGCGACCGGTGCCCAGGTTGAAGACCTCGCAGCCCGTCCGGCCGTCCATCCAGGCAAGCGCTGCCACGTGACCGGCGGCCAGGTCCATCACGTGGATGTAGTCGCGGACTCCGGTGCCGTCAGGGGTGTCGTAGTCGTCGCCGAAGACGTGCACGGCGTCGCGACGGCCAACGGCCACCTGCGCCACGTAGGGCAGCAGGTTGTTGGGGATGCCCTTGGGGTCCTCGCCCATGAGCCCGCTGGGATGCGCGCCGATGGGGTTGAAGTAGCGCAGCAGCACGACGTCCCACTCGGGGTCGGCCGTCACGAGGCCGCGCAGGATCTCCTCGATCATCCACTTGGTCCAGCCGTAGGGGTTGGTGGCCGGCTTCTTGGGGCTCTCCTCGGTGAGCGGCAGGGCGTCCGGGTCGCC
>CACYTH010000014.1 GCA_902777325.1 uncultured Coriobacteriaceae bacterium | reverse complement strand
GGACGGGGTGGGACAGGGGACGTGCCTGGTGTCCCACCCTGCGGAGCTGGGGTGGGACACCAGGCACGTCCCCTGTCCCACCCCGTCCCACGTCCCCTGTCCCACCCCGCCCCAGCCCGCGTCTCCACCGAGCTTCTTGCTAGCGCTGCGGCCAGCCGGGGCCGACCACAGGCGGCTCGGTGCAGCTCCACTCGCCTAGGCGCGCATTGGGAGCGGGATCCAGCGTCAGCGGAGCCGTCACGCCAGCACGAAGGTTGCGCAGCACCGCAAGCGCGATCATCGCGCCATTGTCGCCGCAGACCACCATCGGCGGAACCGTCACACGCACGCCCATCTTGCCAAAGCGCTTCTGGTACGCGGCACGCAGCGCCGGGTTGGCAGCCACGCCTCCACCCACGCAGAAGTCGGACACGCCCGTCTCCTCGACGGCCTTTGCGGCCTTGGCCACCTGCACGTCCACCACCGCAGCCTGGAAGCTCGCCGCCAGGTCGGGCAGGTTGATCGGACGACCGGCCTTGTTCTCGCCCTGGATGTAGGTGATGACCGCCGTCTTGAGACCAGAGAGCGAGAAGCGATAGTCGCCGCTGTGCATCATGGCGCGCGGGAAGTTGATGGCGCGCGCGTTGCCCTGCGCGGCCAGCTTGCTGATCACGGGACCGCCAGGATACCCAAGCCCCAGCGCCTTGGCCACCTTGTCGAAGGCCTCGCCCACCGCATCGTCGATGGTCTGGCCAAGAATCTCGTAGTCACCCCAGGCGCGCACATGCACCAGCATGGTGTTGCCACCGGACACCAGGCTCGCCACAAAGGGCGGCTCGAGGTCGGGCGTCTCAAAGAGGTTGGCCAGCAGGTGTCCCTCCAGATGGTGCACCGGCACCAGCGGCAGACCGGTTGCGGCGCAGAGTCCCTTGGCAAAGGCGACGCCCACCACGAGCGCGCCCACAAGGCCCGGACCTGCGGTAACGCCCACGGCAGCAAGGTCTGCTGGCGTCAGCGTGTCCACGCCAAAGTGCTGGCCCGCCAGCGCGAGCGTCTCCTCAAACACGCCGACGATCGCCTCGGTGTGCTTGCGGCTTGCAATCTCGGGCACCACGCCGCCAAAGCGCGCATGGAAGTCGATCTGGGTCGCCACCACGTTGGCGCAGATGGTTCCCTTGCCGTCGATGATGGCAAGGGCGGTCTCGTCGCAGCTGCTCTCGATGGCGAGAACCAGCGGACCTGCCTCCTCGATGGCCTGCTGCTGTCCAGCGGTGCGGGGACTCGGCACGATAGGCCACGGGCGGACCGACGCACGCGGCTCGGGACGCTCGCCCACGCGCGCCGTGTCAAAGGCCAGTGGCAGCATGGCGGTCAGGATCAGGGCATGGTTGCCGGGTCCGTAGTAGTCGCGGCGCAGGCCCACCTGCATAAAGCCCAGGCTCTCGTACAGACCGCGCGCGGCAGCGTTACCCTCGTGCACCTCAAGCGAGATCTCGGAGGCGCCCAGGGTCTGCCCGTCGTAGGCCAGGCGCGCCAGAAGACGGCTGGCAATGCCCTCGTGCCTGCGCTCGGGCGCCACAGCCACGTCGAGCACCTCAAGGCGGTCGCCAGCGAGAAGACCGCCGGCGAAGCCGATGATCTGCCCACGGTCGTGCGCCACCCACCACGTGCGGCCCGGCTGGGAGAGCTCCTCCTCAAACATGGGCGCCAGCCACGGACGATGGACGCCGCCCGCAAACGCGGTGCCCTCGAGCGCCTCTACCTGCACGATGTCGTTCACGGACATGGGGCGCAGCTGCGTATGGATGCCCGCAAGCTCCTCGGCAACGCCGGAACCCTCGACAAACCCGCTCTTACCCAGGCCCAGACGCTCGCGCTCGGCCTCCTCCGCATCCGACAGGCGCGTGTAGACCGGCAGCACCAGGGCTGGGTCTCCGCTGTCGCGCACGTCATGGCGCTCGGACGCCGCGGCCGCGTGCAGCAGGCCCTCCGACGAGGGATGCCACACGTCCTCGGGCGCCACGCGCTCGAGGCCCGCCTCGGCAAAGCGCGCCTGGTACTTCTTGAGGCCGTCACCGGTCAGCGTCAGCTCGCCCGCATCGGAGCGGGCGGCCCACTCGTCCATGCACGCCTGCGCTTTGACCACGGTCTCGGCCACAAAGGTCCGCACGGGGCCCGCCTCACCCAGCTTGTAGATGCCGGGATACACCTCGCCGCGCATGGCGTCGGCGGCCACGCCCAGCATGCCGCGCACGCCTCCGGCCCACGCGTTCCACGCCGCGGCGTCGAGCGTCGAGGCCCCATAGAGCGGCACGCCCAGCCCGCAGCTGAGGCCCTTGGCCGTGGCAATGCCAATGCGCACGCCCGTGAACGATCCGGGGCCACGCCCGACCAGCACCTCGTCCACGTCATCCATGGTGAGGCCGACGCGCGCCAGGCAGTCGAGCGCCGTGGCCGTGAGCTCCACGTTGGTCTGGCGACGGCAGAGATGGTCGCCCTGCGCGAGAACGCGCACGTCAGCGCCGCCAGCGCGCGGGGTCCACTCGGCCACGGCGCAGCAGAGCATGTCGGTAGAGGTGTCGAGGGCAAGAACAATGAGTGGCGAAGACGTCGCCATAAGGCATCACCTGTGCTTCCGTCAACCGCGCACGCCGCGGCCGGCAGGGGGATTAAACGCATGCTAGTGTAGTCTTCCACCTCGGCGCCAATGGGTGGCAGGCAGATGCTTCACACGCGCCACAAATGGGAGGATGCACCACGCAGGCACGGCCGCCGCACGACACTACCCCTCTTCGGGTGCCTCCTTGCACACCACCATCCCCTTCGCGGCACACCAGGCCTCAAAGTCCGGACGCTCGCGCTCGGGCCACAGCCATGCCTCCTGCAGGTCGTCGAGCTCCGAGAGGAAGTCATGCCACTGGTGCCAGTCTGGCTCGGGTCGAGGGTGCTCCCCTGCTGGCCGACCATAGTTTTCTTCGTAAAACTCCAGCTCATCGGTAATGGTGTAGGTGTCATATTCCGAGTCTTCCATGAAGGAGAGCTCGGGAAACAGCGGCGCTTCGAGCGCCCCTCCCGCTGCGCGCGCCTGCGCAAGGAAGCGCTGGGCCAAGCGCATGTCCCTCGCAAACAGCTCAGGCTTGCGCCCTGTATCGAGGAGCCACGCCACATAGAGCAGCGCATGGATCGACCCCCACCTGCACGCAAGGAGGTAGAGCCGCCGTAGCTGTCGTTGCCACTCATCCCCGCCGCATGCGTAGTGCGACCTGCCGAGAATCGCCTCCTCGTCGAAGTCAACCCCCATAGGCTGGATGCGGTTGTTTGCCTCGCTGAAGCGTGCCGCAAGGAACATCATCGGAGGTTCCTTGGCGACGAAGCCTCCCTCCAGGGCGGCCTGCACCTCGTCAAGCATCGCCTTTTGGTGGCGAAAAAGGGAGCCATCGAACATCTCCGCAGGAAGGTGCCACGCTTTAGCTGCGTATCGGACCAGCGCTCTCTTGGAGAGCTGATAAGCCAGGCAAGGTAGCGCTCGAATTCCTCGGGTACGCTTCGCTGCTGGGTATGTCGTCCTGTCGTCATGGTGCCGCCTCCATCGGTGCGTGCGCATGAGGGCGATTGCTGGAACCCATTCCCATCATAGGTGAACCCCCGTAACGTGAGGGCGCCTGACAAGAGGCCAGCCCGCCGACAGACGCCAGCAGGCTGGCCCATGTTCGCCTCGTGCAGGGCGTTGTTCCGAAGGACCCTCTGCGCGTGCATAGGGCTATTGCTCAGTGCTTAGAGTAGAGGTCGCCAATTTGGAGCGCGCCCCACGCCACCAGTACGCCAAACAGTAGCGAATACCAGCCCGGCAGGCCCAGAACAAAACCGATCAGCAGCAGGAAGGCAAACCATCCAAGCCCTGCGACAATGGCGCCGCCGTTCTTCCCAAAACGCTTCCGTGGCGCCAGAAAAGCGTCGGAAATCAATCCGATTCCGTAAGCCATGGCCTTGTCCAGCCACGTCTTCTTCCGCGGGTGCAGGCCGTCATGCGTAACGTACTCGCGTGCCTTCTCGACATAGAACACGACCGATCCGTACTGATCGCCCTCGCGCACGAGAAATGCGCTCTCGTCGTGGCGCGACGCCTCGACAAAGTAGAGCTTGCGGCCGTAGACGTCCCGTTCCCGCACGTAGTGGCCCTCGCCGTGCGGGTTGGGCTCGATGCAATAGAGCACCTCGCCTTGCGCGTTGCCCTCGCGGACGAGCTTGCGGTCAGAGTCGTAGGGAGCCGCCGTGATGGTCATGTCGGCCAATCCAGAGACGTACTCGCCAATCCAGATCCGGTCGCCTTCGACCCTGAAGCGCACGCCGCCCCATTGGTCCTTATCTCGCACGATGTAGCCCATGATCCTCTCCTCTCACGGTTGGTCGTCTTTGCTTGCAACCATGATGCGAGAAGTGCGCACGGCAAAGGTAACCTGCCAGGTGACATCGTGCCTGTGTGCGATTGGGGCTGCTCAAGTAGCCTATGCGAGTGCCGCGACCAGCTCCTCGGCCCGCGCGCCATGCGCCACCAGGCGCACCTCGCGAGGCGGCTCCTCGCCCACGCCGGCCTGGTCGTCACACCTCGTCAGAAAGACGTCGAGCCGCTCGGGGCCAATCTCGTCGGAGAACTGCTCGCCCCACTCGATCACGCAGGGGCCGTCGCCCTCCAGCGCGTCGTAGAAGCCGATGTCCTCAAGCTGGTCGGGATCGTCCAGACGGTAGAGGTCAAAGTGGTAGAGCGGCATCTGACCGCCCTCGTAGACCATGAGGATGTTAAAGGTGGGGCTCGTCACGTCGTCAGTCACGCCCATGCCAGCCGCGATGCCCTTGGTGAGCTGGGTCTTTCCAGCTCCGAGGTCACCCGTCAGCACCAGCACGTCTCCAGCGCAAAGCGCACTTCCCAGCCGCGCGCCCAGCGCGATGGTCTCCTCGGTTGTCGTCGTCACAAAGCGCTGCTCGCTCATCGAGCCTCCTTGCCGGGATTTGCGGCCAGCCAGGCACCCACCATGCGCATGTCCGCCTCGAGCAGGGGCAGCCAGTCCTGATGGTAGATGGTCGCCGCCGGATGGAAGGTGGGGCACACCACAAAGTGACCGGTCTGGTAGAGCTGCCCGCGCAGCTTGGTGACGCCCTGCTCGGTGCGCAGCACGAACTGCGTGGCAAAGTTGCCCAGGCACACGATCACGTCGGGCCAGATGGAGCGGATCTGCTCGCGCAGGAAGGGCGAGCATGCCTCGATCTCCTCCGGCCTGGGATTGCGGTTCGAGGGAGGCCGGCACTTGATCACGTTGGCAATGTAGATGTCCTCGCGGGTGAGGCCCGCGAGCGCCAGAAGGCTGTTGAGGCGCTGCCCGGCCGCACCGACGAAGGGCTCGCCCTGCAGGTCCTCGTTGCGGCCCGGGCCCTCGCCGATGAACATCACGCGCGCGTCGGGGTTGCCGACGCCAAACACCAGGTTGTTGCGCGTCTGCCCCAGCGGGCAGAGCTGGCAGTCGCCAATGACGGCGCGAATCTCGTCGAGCGTGACCTCACGCGGCTTCTGATGGTCGTGCCCGGGAATCTGCAGGATGGCCATGGTCCCCTCCTCGTCGGCCAGCGATGGCCGCGGCCGCCTCGGCCTAGACATACACCTTCTCCATGCGCATGCCAAAGTTGCAGGTCACCTCGTAGTTGATGGTGCCGCGCAGCTCGGCCATCTCGTCTGCGGTAATGCACTCGTCACCGTCCTCGCCGATGATGGTGACAAGGTCGCCCTCGGCCACCGGCGTCGCGCGGCGATACGAGCGCACGGGGTTGGTGTCCACGGCAAACATGCACTGGTCCATGCAGATGTTGCCCACCTGCCGCGCGCGCTTGCCGTGCACCAGCACCTCCATGCGGCCGGAGAGCGTGCGCGAGAGGCCGTCGGCATAGCCGAGCGGGATAGTGGCCACCTGCACGTGCGGGGTGGGCACGCGGTAGTTGAGGCCGTAGCTCACGCCCTCGCCCACCGCCGGGTAGATGGCGCGCGTCACGCGGGCGCGCACGCTCATGGCGGGCACGAGCGAGATGCGCGGGGCCGTTGCCTCGGAGGGCTGCAGGCCGTACAGGCCGATGCCCGCGCGGCACATGTCGTTGTGCAACTCGGGATGCAGGATGGTGCCGGGCGTGTTGTCGCAGTGCACCAGGCCCACGTCACAGCCGGCGTCGCGCAGCGCCTTGACGGCGCCCATAAAGCGGTCGGCCTGCAGGCGGAAGTCCCAGTCGCGCACGGTGTCGGCAGTCGCGAAGTGCGTGAAGGTGCCCGCGCACTGCAGGCCGCGATGGAAGTCGATCGAGTGACGGAACTCCACGACATCCTCGGGCAGCACGCCGATGCGCGTCATGCCCGTGTCGATGGCCAGGTGATACTTGCCCACCTTGTCGCAGGCCGCGGCGCACTCGCCGTACGCAAGCGCAAACTCGCTGGTAAACACGCTGGGCATGATGTCGTACTCCACCAGCGTGGGGATGGCCGCCTCCGGCGCCTGGTTGAGCATGAGGATGGGCCACTCGATGCCGGCCTGACGCAGCTCGACGCCCTCGGCCACCGTCGCCACGGCAAACTGGTCGGCTCCGGCCGAGCGCATCGCCTTGGTGCACTCGACGGCACCATGGCCGTAACCGTCGGCCTTGACCGCGCACATCAGCTTGGTACCACGGCTGAGCAGCGCCTTTATGGCGCGCGTGTTCTTGCGGATGGCGTTGAGGTCGATCTCGACCCACGCCCAGCGATCCTTTGGTTCCTCTGTCAGCGGCATTGCCAGCTCCTCCCAACACGCCGACGCCCCAGTCGGGCGCCGTGGCGCGCGAATGCTACTCGTACTCCAGACCGGCCATCATCGAGCGCTCCTCCAGGGCGTCCCTGGCAAGACCCAGGTAGTCGAGAAGGTCACCGGCCATCACGCCACGCGAGCCGTAGCGCTCGGCGGCCATCAGCGCCGCCTGTCCGTGGATCTCGCAGGCGAAGGCCGCCAGCAGGGGCAGGTCGGTGGCCTCCACGGGCGCCTGGGCCATGAGTGCCGCCACGATGCCACCCAGCACGTCGCCCGAACCAGCCGTGGCAAGCGACGAGGGGCCCGGCTTGGGCAGCACGGCCGCCTCCACGCTCACGCACGCGCTCGCACTGCCCTTTGCGAGCACGCACAGCTCGCTGCCGCCGTCCGACCACGCGATGCGGCGCGCGGCGTCAAGCATGGCGGTAAGGGAGCTGGGCGGCGTGTCGGCCAGGCCCACCAGGCGTCCCAGCTCCGCGCGGTGCGGCGTGAGCACGATGTGCTCGTTGCGCCGCAGCAGCTCGGGGAACTCGTCCACCTGCCCGGACGTGAGGCGAGAGATGCAGTTGAGGGCGTCCGCGTCCACCACCAGCTTGGTGTTTGCGTTGAGCAGGGCGGACACCACGCCCACCGTGCCGGACGAGACGCGCATGCCCGGTCCTACCAGCGTGGCCGAGCGCTTCTCGGCAAGGCGCACGACGATGTCGGTCGCGCGCGTCGAGAAGCAGCCGTCGGGCTCTGCGGGAAGCCCCACCACGGGAATCTCCATCATGCGGCCCTGCACGATCGGGGCAACCGGCTCGGGCACCGCGAGCGTGACGTAGCCCGCACCGGCGCGTGCCGCAGCAAGCGCGGCCATCATCGGTGCGCCCGTGAAGCGCGTCGAGCCGCCAACCACCAGCACCGACCCGCGCGAGAACTTGTCCACCGCGTTGGTGGGCGGCGTGATGACGGCCTGGTAGTCGCCGAGGTCGGCACGCCAGGCCACCGGGTCGACCTCGATGGCAAGCTGCTCGGTCTGCTCGGCAAGGGGCGCCACCACGATGGCCCCGCACAGGTCGCGCCCCTGGTCGGAGAGCAGGCCCGGCTTGAGGGTCAGCATGGTGATGGTCTCGTCGGCGATCACCGCCGGCCCCTCGGCATGGCCCGTCTGGGCGGAGAGGCCGCTCGGGACGTCGACGGCAAGCACGCGCACGCCGCTGGCGTTGATGCACTCGATCCAGATGTCGAATGGCGTGTGGGCCACACCATGGAAGCCCGTACCAAACATGCAGTCGATGATGACGTCGGAGTGCTCGACGAGCTCCTCCACCTCGCTGCGCGACGGGGCCACGCGTGCCTCCACGCCCACCGACAGCGCGCTTTGCGCCACCATGCGCGCAAGGTCGCCCTTGATGTCGTCGGCCTCGATGGGCGAGATTACCGTTACGTGGATGCCCTTGCGCAGCAGCTCCTCGGCAGCAACCCAACCGTCGCCGCCGTTGTTGCCAAAGCCGGTGAACACGGTCACGTACTCGACGTCGCCCATGCCCGCGGCCTCGTTTGCGGCGGCAGAGCCCGCGCGGTGCATAAGCTCCGATATGCTCACACCCACACCCGTGAGACGCTCCTCGAGCGTACGGACGTCCTCTACGTTCAAGACTGGCTGCATGGGCGCTCCTTCGTTTCTCGTTACCAATGGCCCCATGCTAGCACTGTGAGGGCGCCGCCGAGAGGGGCTTCTCCGACGCCGCTGGTACCTCACAAAGGAGTGCCCCCTTTGGCACTGGTCCAAAAGGGGGCACCTTCTGCGATGTAACGTATGGCTACTCCAACGTCGAGGCGACGTCTCCCTGCAGGTGATCGAGCTCGTCGAGCACCGAGCGAGCACGCTTGAACGACGAGAGTAGCTCACGCTCTGGGTCGTGCTCCTCCTTGGGCTTGGGACGAACCTCATCCGTGACGAGCAAGGCCATCGCCGTGGCAACCTCGTGCGTGAAGGAGAGCGATAGCGCGATCTCCGCCACGCCTCGCGCGGCAGCAGCCTCCGCCACACGCCCCGAGAGCACCGCCACAGGCCTACCTGCATCCGACACGCCAACCGCAACGTCGTGGCGGCCAACACCATCACCTAAGCCGAGGCCCAAGGCGCGCAGCACCGCGCCACGCGCGGCAAAGCGCGCGGCGTAGTGCTCGGCGGGGCGAGCGGCACTCTCGCAGAAGAGCCGCTCGTCATCAGTGAACACGCGCCGCACGAAGGACGGCCGCCTCTTGAGCACGCGCTCCATGCGCGCGATCTCAAGGATGTTGATGCCTACGTCCGCTGCCGGCACGGCTACTCCACGGTAACCGACTTGGCGAGGTTGCGCGGCTTGTCCACGTCGTAGCCGCGGTCGCGCGCCACATAGCGGGCGAGCAGCTGCAGGTGGATGACGGAGATGGCCGGTACGAGCAGCTGGTCGGGGCAGGGCGGCACCCACAGCACCTCTTGGCACATCTTTGCGACGCGCTCGTCACCATCGGTGGCCACGGCCACGACCACAGCACCTCGCGCCAGGCATTCCTGGATGTTGGAGACCGTCTTGTCGTGGACGTGGTCGGCCGGCACCACTGCCACCACGGGGAAGCCGGACTCAATCAGCGAGATGGGGCCATGCTTCATCTCGCCAGAAGGATAGGCCTCGGCGTGCAGGTAGCTGATCTCCTTGAGCTTGAGCGCGCCTTCGTAGGCGGTCGTGGCGCTGACGTTACGACCCAGGAACAGCGAGCTTGCCTTGTCACGGAAGCGACGGGCAGCCTGCTTGTCCTGCCAGCGGCGCGAGAGGACCTCGCGCATGAGGTCGGGCACCTGCTCGAAGTCGTGATAGTGCTTCTCGACCTCCTCGAGCGTCATGTTGCCGTTGGCTAGGGCCAGACGCAGGGCCAGCAGGTAGGAGGCGATCATCTGGGCAGTGTAGGCCTTGGTCGAGGCGACTGCCACCTCGGGGCCAGCCTGGATGTACAGGGCGCCGTCAGCCTCGCGGGCTGCGGTCGAGCCAAGCACGTTGGTGATGGCAAACACGTTGCAGCCCATGCCGCGCATGCGACGGGCAGCCGCCAGCGTGTCAGCCGTCTCGCCCGACTGGGTGATGACAAGGCACATCGTGTGGTCGGTGACCAGGTAGTCCTCGTTGTAGTTGAACTCGCTGGCGTACTCGACCTCAACGGGCACCTTCGCCCAGCGCTCGATGGCGGCCTTGGCGACGAGACCGACGTGATAGGACGTGCCGCAGGCGATGATCACGATCTTATCGACAGCGGCGAGCTCCTCGCGGGTGAGCTTCAGCTCGTCCAGCTCGATGCCGTGCTTGCCAAGCCTGCCGGAGAGCAGGCGCTCGATGGCCTCGGGCTGCTCGCTGATCTCCTTGGCCATGAAGTCGGAGTAGCCGCCCATCTTGGCCGCAGACGCATCCCAGTCGATGTCGAAGGAGCCCGGGTTCTCCACCACACGCCAGTCGCGATCGCGAATGACGATGGAGCCGTCAGCGGTGAGGGTTGCGACGTCGTAGTCGTTCAGCTGAATGACGTGGGAGGTCACGCTTGCGAGGGGCATGACGTCGGAGGCGGCATACGCCCCGTCCTCGGTGGTGGCGACCACGAGCGGCGAGCCGTTGCGCGTTACCACAAGCGTGCCAGGGCAGTCTGCGCAGATGACGCCAAGGGCCCAGCTTCCCTCGAGACGATCGGCCGCATTGCGCACGGCCAGTGCGAGGTCGCCCTTGGCGGGGCCATCGAAGGCCTCCTGAATGAGGTGCGGGATGACCTCGGTGTCGGTGTCGGAGCAGAACACATGACCGGCAGCCATCAGCTCGCGCTTAAGCTCCTGGAAGTTCTCTATGATGCCGTTGTGCACCACGGCGATGCGACCAGTGCCATCAAGGTGCGGATGGGCGTTCTTGTCGGTAGGCGCGCCGTGGGTGGCCCAGCGGGTGTGCCCGATGCCGCAGGTGCCCACGGGATTTGCAGCCGCCGCGCGCTCGCGCAGCGCAGCCACACGGCCGGCGCACTTCACGCCGTGGAGGTTGCCCGAAGGCGATACCACCTGAATGCCCGCGGAATCATATCCGCGGTACTCGAGAGTCTGCAATCCGTCCAGCAGCCAAGAGGCCGCCTGCTTGGTTCCGGTATAACCGACAACACCACACATACTGTGTCCTCCAAACTTGTAGAGCGGTTGAGCTTCGTCTGCCACCAATTCTAGCAGGTAGACGATTTCTGACCGCTAGCCACCCACGCCATACGGTGCGGTGGTCATGTCTTCTTGTCGTGTGATTGTGGGCGTCAAAGGGGCCTCTGTTGCGGGGACAGCCCCGCTTTTTGCTCCCCCTATTACGACTCGCCCTCGTGGCCGTGGCAGCACCCGCCGAATGTTTCGATAACTGCCATCCTCGTCAACCAGCCTATTCTGGTCCAGGCGCTAACGGTCTCCCTCCGCTTCCTCCCTTCTGGAGAAACCCGTTTGAGTACAGGATAGCGAACCGCGTATGCCAACGAAAGCGCCTTGGTCCAACGTGACAACAAGAACAGGCAAATGACATGCGCAAATGTGGGGTGAGCGACCATTTGGGATCGTGACAGCGACCGATCGTGACAGCGCCCTGTCCCCCTGTCACATGTGACAGCGACCTGTCCCCTTGTCACACGGAAGGGGCCGGAAGTCTCCTTCCGGCCCCTCGGTCAATACCGCTTGTCTACAGGCCTAGACCCAGTCGACCACGTCGACCCACGTCATCAGGAAGTCGTGCTCGTGGACGCGGCCGCGCGAGAGCTCGGCAGCCGCCACGATGGAGCACCAACTCTGGACGTAGGCAACCGTGCAGCCCTGACGCTCGCAGTAGCGATGCAGGTACTTCTCGGCGAAGTCGTTCTCGCCGTTCATGATCAGGTGCAGGTAGGTAATGGCGCAGTCCGCGGCACCGTTGCCCTGGGTGGCATGTGCCCAGTCGAGGATGACCGGAGCCCCACCGTCATCGGGAACGATGATATTGGACGGCACGAAGTCGCCGTGGCACAGCTTGGCGTGGTTGGGCATGCCCTCCAGCGAGTGGAGCAGCTCGTAGCGCTGCGCCTCGCCGATGATGTCGCTCGCGGCGTTGATCATGCGGGTGAGCTTGTCCTTCTGGCGGCCCATCAGCGGGCTCTTGTGCGCGTGCACGTCAAGCTCGAGGCTGATCAGCTGGTCGAGGATCTCGTCCTCGCGCTCGGGGTTGGCCTTGAGCTGCTCGCGCAGCGTGGTGCCCTCGACCTTCTTGGTGGCGATGGCCCAGTTGACGCCATACTTGCTCACCTCGACGAGCTCGGGCACGTTGATGCCAGCCTGCCCGGCGCGGGCGACCTTGGTCGCCTCGGCAAAGATGTCGGCGGCCGGCTTGGCGCCGTTGAAGACCTTGACCACGGTGTCGCCACAGTCATAGACGATCTTGTTGTGGCGCTCGACGATGACACTCTTGTCCTTGGGAAGTCTCATGAGATGCCTGTCCTTTCTCGCGACGTGCGCGCCTTAGTCCTCGTAGCTCGATGCCGGACGGTCGTAGTACGCGTCGAGGTAGAGCTCCTTGATCTCGCTGATCAGCGGGTAGCGCGGGTTGGCGCCGGTGCACTGGTCGTTGAAGGCCTGCTCGCTCATCTCGTCAAGCGTATCCAGGAAGTACTGCTCGTCGACGCCAAAGTCCTTGATGGTCGGCTTGACGCCCACGTGGGCCTTGAGCTCCTCGATGCCGGCCACGAAGTTCTCGAAGACCTCGTCGTCGTTGGCGCCGGTGAAGCCGCAGGCACGGCCGAACTCGGCGTAGCGGGCCTTGGCATGCGGATACTGGTACTGGCTGAAGGTGCCCATCTTGGTCGGACGCTCGGCCGCGTTGTAGCGCATGACGCGAGTGAGGATGACGGCGTTGGCCCAGCCGTGCGGGATGTGGTGGAAGGCGCCCAGCTTGTGCGCCATGGAGTGATTGACGCCCAGGAAGGCGTTGGCGAAGGCCATGCCGGCGAGGCAGGAGGCGTTGGCCATGTGGTCGCGGGCCTCGACGTCGTCGGGGTTGTCGTAGGCGCGGGCCAGGTACTTGAAGACCAGCTGGCCGGCGTGCAGGGCGATCGGGTCGGTGTAGTCGGACGCCATGATGGAGACGTAGGCCTCGAGGGCGTGCGTGAGCACGTCGACGCCAGAGGCGCTGGTCAGGCCCTTGGGCTGGGTCATCATGTTGTTGGTGTCCACGATGGCCATGTTGGGCAGCAGCTGGTAGTCGGCGAGCGGCCACTTGATGCCCGTCTCGGCGTCGGTGATGATGGCGAACGGCGTGCACTCGGAGCCCGTGCCGGAGCTGGTGGGGATGGCCACGAAGTAGCACTTGTTGCCCAGCGTCGGATAGGTGTAGATGCGCTTGCGGATGTCCATGAAGTTCATGGCCATGTCCTCGAACTTGGCCTCGGGATGCTCGTACATGAGCCACATGATCTTGGCCGCGTCCATTGCCGAGCCGCCGCCGACGGCGATGATGGTGTCCGGCTCGAAGGCCTTGATCTGCTGAACGCCTTCCTGGGCGCACTGCAGCGTGGGGTCGGGAGCGACGTTGTAGAAGCAGGCGTGGACGATGCCCATCTCGTCGAGCTTGGTCTCGATCTGCTTGGTGAAGCCACTCTTGTACAGGAAGGTGTCGGTCACGATGAAGGCGCGCTTCTTGCCCATGACGGTGCCGAGCTCGTCGAGAGCCACCGGCATGCAGTCCTTCTTGAAGTAGACCTTCTCGGGCACGCGATACCACAGCATGTTCTCACGCCTCTCCGCAACCGTCTTGATGTTGATGAGGTGCTTGACGCCCACGTTCTCGGAGACGGAGTTGCCGCCCCAGGAGCCGCAGCCCAGCGTGAGGGAGGGCGCCAGATGGAAGTTGTAGAGGTCGCCGATGCCACCCTGGCTGGAGGGGGTGTTGACGAGGATACGGCAGGTCTTCATGGCTGCCGCATGCTTGGCCATCTTCTCCTTCTCGGCCGTGTTGATGTAGAGCGAGCTGGTGTGGCCATAGCCACCGTCAGCCACGAGGCGCTCGGCCTTGGCGATGGCCTCGTCGAAGGTCGCGGCATGGTACATGCCAAGCACCGGTGAGAGCTTCTCGTGCGCGAACTCCTCAGAGATGTCGACGCTCTCGACCTCGCCGATGAGGATCTTGGTGCTGGCGGGCACCTCGACACCAGCCATCTCTGCGATGGTCGCAGCGCGCTGGCCGACGATGCGGGCGTTGAGGCGGCCGTTGATGATGATGGTCTTGCGGACCTTGTCAAGCTCGTCGCCCTTGAGGAAGTAGCAGCCACGGCGCTCGAACTCGGCACGAGCCTCGTCATAGACGTCGTCGAGCACGGTCACGCTCTGCTCGGAGGCGCAGATCATGCCGTTGTCGAAGGTCTTGGAGTGGATGATGGAGTTGACAGCCATGCGCACGTCGGCAGTGCTGTCGATGATGGCCGGGGTGTTGCCAGCGCCGACGCCCAGGGCGGGCGTGCCGGAGCTGTAGGCGGCCTTGACCATGCCCGGGCCACCGGTGGCCAGGATGATGTCGGACTCTGCCATGAGGGTCTGGGTGTTCTCGAGCGAGAGCGCCTCGATCCAGCCGATGAGGTGCTCGGGGGCACCGGCGGCCACGGCGGCGTCATTGACGATGCGGGCGGCCTCGGCCGTGCAGCCCTTGGCGCGCGGGTGCGGCGAGATCATGATGGCGTTGCGGGTCTTGAGCGCGATGAGGCACTTGAAGATGGCGGTCGAGGTGGGGTTGGTCGTCGGGATGACCGCACCGATGATGCCGATGGGCTCGGCGATCTTCTTGATGCCAGCCACGGCGTCCTCTTCGATGACACCGCAGGTCTTGGTGTTCTTGTAGGCGTTGTAGATGTACTCGGAGGCGTAGTGGTTCTTGGTGACCTTGTCCTCCACACAGCCCATGCCCGTCTCCTCGACGGCCATCTTGGCCAGCGGGATACGCGCCTTGTTGGCGGCCATGGCCGCCTCGAAGAAGATCTTGTCAACCTGCTCCTGCGTAAAGGTTGCATAGACCTTCTGGGCCTCGCGCATGAGGGCGAGCTTCTCCGGCAGCTCCTCGTTGCTCCGTACGACGAGGGCCGCGCCATCATTAAAGACGGCAGCGCTGGTCTCTTCAGACATCAGCATTCCTCCTTCGGTCGAACTTCCTAGGCGTACACTAACGATAATCTACGCCAACTAGCTGGTACTTGTAATGCGCTCGTTTTCCTGTGGATGGAAACGTACGGCGCATAGCATAGCTGACAGTAACTGGTTTACAGAAGCGTCACGCCACGGTCCTCGCAGGCGCGGGAGAACTCGCTGGAGAGTCCGCCGTCCGACACCACGACGTCGACGTCGCGAAGGTCGCATATCTTGAACGTCGAGGGTCGTTCCTCCTTGCTCGAGTCCATGAGGACGACGCACTCGTGCGAGCGTTCGACGAGCGTCTGCTTGAAGACCGCCTCGTCATCCGATCCGCACGAGAACCCCTCCTTGCGCTGGCAGCCCGTGACACCCAGAAACACCTGGTCAAAGCTCTTGGACCGTACGGCCTCGATGGCGCGCGCTCCGGTGGTGCTCATTGAGTAGCGGTTGAGTCTGCCGCCGATCAGGTAGGCCATCACGTGCTCGAGCTTGGCCAGCTCGGACGCGACGGTGAGGGAGTTGGTGAAGACCAGAAGCTCCATGTCCTCGATTGCGGCCGCGAGCGCCGTGGTGCTGCTTCCCGAGTCGATGAAGATGGTGTGCCCTGGGGCAATGAGCGCGGCAGCCTTCTTGGCGATATCGGTCTTCTCTGCCGAGCGCCTGCCAACACGGCGGGCCAGAAGATCGTCGGTGCCCACGGCAAAGCCCACGGACTTGGCTCCGCCATGCACGCGAATGATCTGGTGCTGCTGGTCGAGGGCCTTGAGGTCGGTACGCAACGTCATCTCGCTCACGTCAGGAAACCTGCGCTTTATCTGGGCAAACGTAACGCTTCCCTCACTGTTGACGAACTCGACGAGGGAATCCCTGCGCTCTGCCATCGCCATGCCGCATACCCCACTCTCAATCATCTGAGTATCTTCACTATGATACAGCATGAGAGCATCACCACCCCATAAGGAGCGCGGCGGGCGCCTTGACGCCCGCCGCACGCCACGCAGCCGATTAGTCCTCGTTCCAGTTCTCGAGCAGGAAGCGCTCGGCCGCCGGACACCACAGGCCGTTGTTGGCCTCGACGATGTCGGCCAGGGCTGCATAGCGCTCGTCCTCGTCGGCCTTACTCCGCAGGTCATCCAGGGCGATGAGCGGCATGGAGATGTGCGTGTAGATGAGCTTCTTGCCACCGGGGATGCCCGGCAGGTTGCAAGTGGTCTCAGCCGCAGCATCCAGACCGCCGATATGGGTGACCATGACGGCCGGGTCGATGCGGCCGGCTGCCGTCAGCTCGAGCGACTCGATCATGTCGGCCGTGTTGCCGCCAGTGGTGCCCATGACGTGCGTGGAGTTGTAGTGCACGTCATAGAAGTTGATGGGCGCCTTGAACTGCGTGTCGGTGGGACCTGCAAAGAAGTTGAGGCAGCCGTCGCGGCCCAGAATGGCGCTGGACTGCTCGATGACCGCAGCCACCGGGGCGTAGCAGAGCACGTCATCGTAGCCCCTGCCGCCCGTGATGGCGCGCAGCTCGGCCACGGGGTCTTCCATGTTGCCCGTGTTGACAAAGTGCAGCTCGACACCTGTCTCCTCCTTGACCTGCTCAGGCGGGAAGAGGCTTGCGGCGCGGTCGAGGCGCTCCTGGTTGATGTCGGTCACCACGAGCAGCCCGGGCTTGCGGTCGCGATGCAGCGCATAGGTGAGCGCACCAAGGCCCATCGGGCCGGCTCCGGCGGTAATGGCAAGGTTGCCGCCCTCGCGGATGCCCATCTCATGGATATAGACGCCCATCTGCGTGTGATACGCCGCGTTGAGGGCACCGATGGAGCAGGACAGAGGCTCGGCCAGCGACGCCTGATAGTAGGCCTCGCCCTCGTACACGAGGAAGCTGTTGGTTGCAAAGATCTCCTGGGGCAGGATGCAGTAGGTTGCGTCGCCACCGCAGAACTCGTAGGAGTAGCCAGGAGAGTCCATGGAACCCTTGTAGTTAATGGCCGGCTGAATTGTGAACTTCTGGCCGGGCTTGTAGAGGTCGGCGTACTTGGCGCCCACCTTCACGATGTTGCCCGCGAACTCATGGCCAGTGATGGGCGGATGCTCCGCGGCGTCATCGTGGACGCGCTTGTGATCGGTGCCGAGCTTGGCCATCTTGTAGGTAGACATGCAAATGGAGTCGGAGATAACCTCGACCAGCATCTCGTCGTCGGCGATCTCGGGCAGCTCGATCTCCTCCAGGCGCAGATCCATAGCAGCGTGCAGCCTTACTGCCTTTGCCTTCATGCGACGTTCCCTTCTCGAGCGGCACATCCCTTGTTGTGCCGATGTACGTACTTTCGTTCCAACACCTTAACCACATTGTATTCATTGTTTCAATAACGTCAAGTGTTGTTGCGAAAATTTCCGTTTTGTCCAACGCTGCAAGCTAAATAGCGCCACTTGCCTGTGTTTTATGCCCGTTTACAGGTCTTATCTTTGCCAATGGGTGCAATTCCCCATTTCCTTCTTGAACTTTTGTTTTGACAGTAATAGACTCCTAATTGTCGTTTCAACACCTTGCACTTCAAACGACAGATCCTCATCTGGAAGGAGAGGGAAATGGCAGACATTCGAGCGGGGGTTGCCAAGTTCGGCAAGTTCCTCAGCGGCATGGTCATGCCCAACATCGGTGCCTTTATCGCGTGGGGCTTCCTCACTGCACTCTTTATCGAGACGGGCTGGCTGCCCAACGCCTCGCTGGCCGAGATGGTCGGCCCCATCCTCAAGTACCTGATTCCCGTTCTGATCGCTGGCCAGGGTGGCCAGGCCATCGCCGGCCAGCGCGGTCGCGTCATCGGATCGGTCGCCGTCATGGGCGCCATCATCGGATCCGAGTACACCATGCTCATGGGCGCCATGCTCATGGGCCCGCTCGCTGGCCTCATCATCAAGAAGTGGGACGAGTTCGCTAGCACCTGGAAGCCCGCTGGCCTCGAGATGCTCGTCGACAACTTCTCGCTCGGCATCCTCGGCATGCTGCTTGCCATCGCCGGTTACTGGGGAGTCGGCCCCTTCATGGGCGGCATCCTGGTCGTCCTGCAGGCAGGCGTCGAGATGCTCGTCAATGCTCACCTGCTGCCCCTGCTGGCCGTCTTCATCGAGCCCGCTAAGGTGCTGTTCCTCAACAACGCCATCGGCAACGGCGTCTTCGTGCCCATCGCAACCGAGCAGGCCAAGACCGCTGGCCAGTCCATCATGTACATGCTCGAGTCCAACCCCGGCCCCGGCCTCGGCGTCCTCCTCGCCTACTGCCTCTTCTGCAAGGACGAGGCGACCAAGCAGTCCGCTCCTGGCGCCGTCATCATTCACTTCCTCGGCGGCATCCATGAGATCTACTTCCCCTACGTTCTCATGAACCCCAGGGTCATCATCGCCCCCATCGTGGGCAACATCGTCTCCATCCTGCTGTTCAGCATCTTTGGCCTCGGCCTCGTCGGCCCCGCCTCCCCCGGCTCCATCATCGCCTTCCTCGCCATGGCGCCCCAGGGCCAGACCATCATGATCCTGCTCGGCGTGCTTGCCGGCGCTGCCGTGTCCTTCCTGATCGCCTCGCCCATCGTTCGCGCCTCTGACGTCTCCGACCTCGCCGGTGCCCAGGCGGCCGTCTCCAGCATGAAGGCTGGCGACTCCCCCGCAGACGCCAAGGCTGGCTTCGGCGACAAGATCATCTTCGCCTGCGACGCTGGCATGGGCTCCTCCGCCATGGGCGCCACCCGCTTCCGCAACCGCATCAAGCTCGACCGCCCCGACCTCATCGTCGAGCATGCCTCCGTGGACGAGGTTCCTGCTGACGCCCGCATCGTCGTCGTGCAGGCCAACCTGGCCGACCGCGCCCGCAAGAGCGCCCCGCAGGCCCAGTTCGTGGTCATCAACAACTTCCTGTCCGACCCCAACCTCGACGGCCTGTACAACTCGCTCGTGGCTGCCTCCGCTGCAGCCGGCGTCGGCGAGACCGACCAGGACGAGCTCGTCAAGAAGATCGAGACTCCGACCCAGCCCAGCATCGCCATCGATCGCGAGGGCATCAAGATCGGTTGCCCGTCCGTCACCAAGGAGGAGGCAATCCGCGCCTCCGGCGAGCTGCTGATGGCTCACGGCGCCGTTGACGCAGGCTACATCGACGCCATGTTCGAGCGCGAGCGCGTCCAGAGCGTCTACATGGGCATGGGCGTCGCCATCCCGCACGGCACCAACGAGGCCAAGGACTCCGTCAAGAAGACCTGCGTCACCCTGCACCAGTATCCCGAGGGCGTCGATTGGGGCGAGGAGAAGGCCTACCTGGTCTTCGGCATCGCCGGCGCCGGCGGAGAGCACCTGCAGGTCCTGGCCAACGTCGCCCGCGCCCTCGAGGACGAGGAAGTCGTCGAGAAGATGCGCACCACCACCGACGTTGACTGGCTGCTGCAGATCTTGAGCTAGCCCCCTTCCCTTCCAACCTGGCAGCATCCTGATGCCAGGTACGTGCGGAGGCGCCGGAGCGGTCGAAAGGCCACTTCGGCGCCTCTTTTTGCATCCACGCTGCATGTGCTATGGTCTTGCGGCAGCCACCAAGCAGCATCGCGCACGGTCCCAAGGAGCACCTATGTCCTCGCGCAAGAACAACCAGCTCGCGTACCTCATCGCCTGCCTCTGCGTCGCCCTTCTCGCCGGTACGCTGGCCATGGCCCTCTGCCGCCCCCATAAGGCCGAGGAGCCCAAGGAGAAACCCGCCACGCAAGAGGTGGTCGTCATGGACAAGATGCAGAACGAATCTCCCGAGGAGAAGGAAGCCGAACTGGCACCGGAGGCCGAGACGGACCAACCCGACCCACGCGATACCGAGTTTGCCCTCGACCCCGCGCGCACGGAGTGGAGCTACGACGAGAGCGACACCAAGACGGTCTATCTCACCTTTGATGACGGGCCATCCGAGAACACGCAGGCCGTGCTGGACATCCTCGACGAGTACGGGATCAAGGCGGCTTTCTTTGTCACGGCCATCAATCCCGATTACCTGGACATGATCGGTGAGTGCTACCGCCGCGGACACACCATCGGCATGCACACCTACTCGCACGACTATGCGCAGGTATACGCCTCGTACGACGCCTACTGGGAGGACCTCGACGCTATCGCCGCCATCGTGAAGGACCAGATCGGCTACGTGCCCTGCTTCATCCGCTTTCCGGGCGGGTCGTCAAACACGGTCTCGGCCAACTACTGCACCGGCATCATGTCAACGCTTGCGCCGGATGTCCTCGATCGGGGCTACCAGTACTACGACTGGGACGCAAGCTGCGGTGACGGCGCCAAGCACACGGCAGACGAGCTCGTGGAGGCGACAAAGGCCGACACCAGCTACGGCTACACGAAGATCGTGTTCCTCATGCACGATGGCGCGAACAAGGAGACGACCGTCGAGGCGTTGCCCCGCATCATCGAGTACTTTAAGAGCGAGGGCTACACCTTTGCGCCGCTCGACCGCAGCACGCCGGCTCCCCACCACGGCATCGGCAACTAGCGCCAGACCGTCCTACCCCAGCTTGCCTGCAGCAAGCAGATCGCGCACCTCGAACAGGTCCTTGCAGATGCAGGCCGCGTTCTCGCGGGCGAAGTCGTCTGGGGCGAGCATGTCAGGCACCATCACGGTGATGAAGCCGCCCGCCACGCCGGCACGCACGCCCGAAAGACTGTCCTCGAAGACGAGCGTATGCGCAGGATCGACGCCCATTGCCTCCGCAGTATTGAGGAAGATGTCGGGCTCGGGCTTGGGGTGCGTCATACCCACGCCGGTAAACAGCTCGTCGAAGTACTCGCGCACGCCGCCGTTGGCGAGGTTCATCTCGATGACCTGCAGCGAGCTGGACGACGCGACGCCCATGGGAACGCCCTGCTCCTTCAGGAAGGCAAGAAGCTCGTCCACGCCCGGCTTCTTGGGCGCGCCCTTCTCGAGCTCCGCATGCACCATCTCGTAGGCCTTCTCGCGCACGTAGGTGGCGTCGGCCTCTGGGGCAAAGCGGTTGATGACCGCCTCCATGCTCTTGCCCGAGGTGCCGCGCACCGCGTTGGCAAGCCCATGGGGATATGCAATGCCGATGGTTGCCAGAACGGGCTCCCACACCCTCGTCCAGATGGGCTCCGTGTCAAACATCAGGCCATCCATGTCAAAAATCGCACCCTCGATCATTGTGCATCCCCTTCCCTGGTATCCCTCGTCCCATAGTACCCAGTCTAACGCCCGTGACACACTTGCTCCGTGGGAGTAAATGTGTCACCCGGTTGGGTGGCACATTGAGAGGCAGAAAAGCGGCGCGGCGATGGTTTGTGCCACCGTCGCGCCGCCCTAACTAACGCGATTTGACTCTCAGGCTCCTACAGCCCCGCTCTAGGCGCGGTACTTCTCCACGGCCTCCAGAACGATGTCGTCCGCCTGCTTGCAGAGCTCGTCGGTCGGAGCCTCTGCCAGGATACGCACGAGCTGCTCGGTGCCACTTGCACGCACGAAGCAGCGGCCGTTGCCCGCCAGGAACTCGTTGGCCTTCTTCTCGGCGGCCTTCACGGCGGGGTCGGCCATGGCGGCGTCGCGGTCGGTGACCGGGACGTTTACCAGCAGCTGCGGATAGAGCTTGACCGGGCGCACAAGCGTGGAGAGGCTCTCCTTCTCCGAGCGCACCGCCTCCATGATGCGCAGGCTTGTCATGATGCCGTCGCCCGTGTTCTCGATGTCGCCAAAGATGATGTGGCCGCTCTGCTCGCCGCCCAGGCTGTAGCCGTTCTCGCGCATGCAGGCGTAGACGTACTTGTCGCCCACGTCGGTGCTCTCGTACTTGATACCGATCTCGTCGAGCGCCTTGAAGAAGCCGAAGTTGCTCATGACGGTAGGCACGACCGTGGACTTGGCAAGCCCGCCGTGCTTGTTGAGGTAGCGGGCGCACACGTAGAGAATCAGGTCGCCGTCGACCACGTGGCCACGGTCGTCCACGGCCAGGCAGCGGTCGGCATCGCCGTCGTAGGCAAAGCCCACGTCGAGGTTGTTGCGCAGCACGTAGCTCTGCATCTCCTCGATGTGCGTGGAGCCGCAGTTGACGTTGATGTTGAAGCCGTTGGGCGTGTTGTTGAACACGTAGACGTCTGCACCGAGCGCGTCAAAGACGGGCTTGGCGACGCTCGAGGCGGCGCCGTTGGCGCAGTCGAGGCCCACGCGCACGCCCTGCAGGCTGAAGTTGGCACTGGCAATGAGATGGGCGATGTAGCGGTTGCGGCCCTGCATGAAGTCGACCGTGCAGCCGATCTTGTCGCCGGTCGCCAGCGGCACCTCGATCTTGCCGTCGATGTAGTCCTCGACCTGCTCGAGAACGTCCTCGTCCATCTTCTCGCCGTTGCCGTTGACCAGCTTGATGCCGTTGTCGCCAAAGGGGTTGTGGCTGGCGGTGATCATGATGCCGCAGTCGAAGGCGCCGTCGGCCGTAACGTAGCTCACGCCCGGGGTGGGGATGACGTGCAGCATGTAGGCGTCGGCGCCGCTGGCAACGAGACCACTGACAAGCGCGGACTCGAACATGTAGCTCGAGCGGCGGGTGTCCTTGCCGATGACGATGCGAGCCTTGCGGTCCTGGCGCAGGCCATAGTACCAGCCCACAAAGCGACCGATCTGATAGGCATGCTCCACGTTGAGGCCCTCGTTGGCGCGACCGCGGAAGCCATCGGTTCCAAAGTACTTCATAGCTATCTCCCCTAGGCGTTATTTCCTATGAATCTGCCTGATTCTAGCAGGAAGGTGGGCAGGCACCCGCGCGTTACGGTCAGAAACAGAATATGAGCAGGGTAGCTGGTATAAGCACTCCAGGAGGCGGGCAGTGATTGCTTGGCGCTAGTCGTTCTACGAAAAAGGCCCGCCGGATATCCGACGGGCCTTGCAGTGCAAAAGGAGTAAAGCTTAGCGCTTCGAGAACTGCGGGCGCTTGCGGGCCTTCTTGAGGCCGTACTTCTTGCGCTCGACGGCACGAGCGTCGCGGGTGAGGAAGCCAGCCTTCTTGAGGTCGGCACGGTAGTCGCCGGCGTCGAGAAGGGCGCGGGCGATGCCCAGGCGCAGGGCGCCGGACTGACCGTTGATGCCGCCGCCAGCGCAGTTGGCCAGGACGTCAAAACGGCCCTCGGTGTCGGTCACGCGGAAGGGAGCGGTCGCGTTGTCCACGAGCTGCTGACGACCAAAGTAGTCAGAAGCATCGCGGCCGTTGACGACGACCTTGCCGGTGCCGGGGACAAGACGGACGCGGGCGACAGCCTCCTTGCGACGGCCGGTACCCGTGTAGACTGCGGTGTTATCAGCCATCGGTTACGCCTCCAGATCGATCTTGACGGGGTTCTGAGCCGCATGCGGATGCTCGGGGCCAGCATAGACCTTGAGCTTCATGCCCTGCTTGCGGCCGAGGGTGGTGTGCGGCAGCATGCCCTTGACGGCGTGCTCGACAACCCACTCGGGCTTCTTGGCCATGGCCTCCTTGTAGGACTCGGTCTTCAGGCCGCCCAGCCAACCAGAGTAACGCCAGTAGGACTTGGACTCGGCCTTGTTGCCGGTCAGCACGACCTTGTCGGCGTTGATGATGACCACGAAGTCACCGGTGTCGGTGTGCGGGGTGAACTGAGGCTTGTTCTTGCCGCGAAGGATCATGGCAGCCTTGGTGGCAAGGCGGCCGAGGGTAACGCCGTCAGCGTCGATGAGCACCCACTTGCGCTCGACTTCGCCTGGCTTGGCGTAATGAGTCGACTTCTTCACTTGACTCCTCCATAGGTACATACGGTGTGCGACAACCCCTGGACTGGTTGGCGCGTGCTTTTTTCTTGTCAGAGATTACGGGGCTCTGCAAAAGAAGCCTTCAAAGAATAGCACGACGTACGCCTGTTAGGAAGAAAAACTTTGCTGGTCACAAGCTATGCACAGCTGTCCCGTCACAGCGCGAGAACCGCGGCGAAACCGGTGCGCCGCAGGCCTATCCGGCGAGCTCGCGCAGCTGGCCCAGCTTCTGCGTCGCCGCGGTCCTGCCCTGCAGGTAGAGGTCGAGCAGCTTGCCGCCCTCCGCGCCGGTGTTGCCCACCTCGACCGGGCGGGGCGGCTCGATGACCAGCACCTTCCCCTGCTCCTCGAGCTCGAAGAGCTGGCGGCGGCACTCGTTGTAACGGTCGGCACGCGAAGCGAGGGCGTCGGTGTAGTAGCCATAGCCGTCATAGCGATGCGAGCGCAGGTACATCTGCTCGGTGGTGTTGGTCTTGATAAACCCGCGCTCGCGCGTGCACACCACCAGGGCGCGCTCGGCAGGTGTGTGCCCCTCGACCCGCGGCGAGCCCTCAAGGCCCAGCGCGACGGCAAAGGGGATGGAGTCTGCGGTACCGCCATCGAGGTAGAGGTGCCCATCGATCTCGACGCGGTTGGAGACCATCGGCAGCGACGCCGAGGCGCGCACCTTGATCACGTCGTCCGGGAAGGTCGTGCAGGGCAGATAGGCAGCCGTGCCAAACATCGTGTCGGTGGCCACGGCGTACATGCGCAACGGATTTGCGTTGAAGGTCTCATTGTCAAAGGGGTCCAGACGGTTCTGCACCTCGTCGTACATGAAGTCCGCACCGGCGATGTCGCCCGTCTTTGCCCACGACCAGAGGGACATGAAGCGCTTGTCGTCGCGAAACGCCAGGATGATGCGCATGGAGCGGCCAAGCTGGCGGCTCTTGTAGCTGGCGGCGTTGATGGCCCCGGCCGACACGCCCCAAACGCTGTCAAAGCCGTAGATGCCATGCTCCATCATCACGTCGAGCACGCCCGCCGTAAAGATGCCCCTAAATCCGCCGCCCTCGAGGATGAGGGCGTTTCCGCCGTCGGCCATGGTTCCTCCGCTCGATGACAACTCTGGTACCCACATCATAGCCCCTTGCCCGCACCGCAAAAGATGATAAGCTGCATACAACTCGCCGCGAGGGGCGGCGTGACCGGAGAGGAGGCCGTAATGGCTGAGGAGACCTACACGTTCGTGTGCACCGTCTGTGGTTGGGAAGTCACCGTTGACACCCCCGAGCTGCCCGATGACTTCGTGTGCGAAGTCTGCGGCGTTGGCCCCGAGATGTTCGAGCTGGTAGAGGACTAACTTGACCTGAAGAAGGGTACAATCCCATCGTTGTACGACCGTTCCTTTCAAACCGCATGGTGGCAGTGCCCCTTCCTTAGGCGTCCCGCGCGGACGCCGTAGCCCGTGGGGGTGACTGGTTTCGACAGGGTTGTTCTGAGGTGGGCAGCAAGCCGTGGTCTCCTCGCCACGTTAAACAGGGGTACCGTCAAAATGAATTGACGACAACTCTTATGTGGGCGACTACGCCCTCGCCGCATAACATAAGTCGGCGCGTCTAACCGGGGGTTTCCCTCGCTCCCGGGGCGACGTCATTTTAGGGGGATGCTCCTGCGGACGTAGCTGGTATGCCGCAGGTCAAGACCGAACTAGCTAGGGCGCGAAGCGCCGGTCGCCACGTGCGACGCGCCCGAACCACAAGTGACGACTGAGCTTGGAGACACCTGCCAGGGGATGGCTTTGGACCGGAGTTCGATTCTCCGCACCTCCACCATGACGAATCAGCGGGTCGCGGCGCATCACAGCCGTGGCCCGCTTTCTCGTGCGCAGCGGAGAATCGAACTCTGTGCAGGGCGGAGCCGTCAAGCGGACAGGCCAGTGGCCTGTCCGTAGGCGACGCGGGAGACGGGCGCCAGCCCGTCGAGCGAATGCGGATCGCCGGAGGCGAGACGCGGATTCTCCGCACCTCCACCATGTAACGTCTGAGGGGCCCTTCCGCACTCGTCGGAAGGGCCCCTTTGTCTTTATGGGATATGGGACTACGTCTTCGCGCCTACTCCTTGATGTAGCTCGATGCCTTGGGCGGCGTCTTGCCCTTGAGCGTGCTGTGATAGTAGGCATAGGTCATGGGCGCGGCGTCGGAGAGAACCTCGGCGTCCTTGACCTCGCCCACAAAGATCATGTGCGTGCCCACGTCGAGCGTCTGCACGACCTCGCAGGCAAGCACGCAGGCCGTGCATGCGGGCGTGTAGGGATCGCCCAGGATGGTCTCGCGCTTCTCGATGCCGCCGAACTTCTCGAAGGCGGTGGAGGTGCGGAAGCCAAAGCGCCCGATAAAGGGCATGTCCGCCTCCTGCGTGATGGGGCACAGCGCAAAGTGGCCGGCCTTCTCGATGACGCCCTCGGTGTGGTTCTGCTTGTTGACCACCACCTGCACCTGCAGGGGCTCGCTCGTGAGCTGCAGGCCCGTGTTGATCACGCACGCACCGTAGTCGTCCTCCGTCGCCGCCGAGACCACGTAGAGCCCGGACTGGAACTTGTACAGCGCCGTTGCATCCATGTCTGCCTCCTCTCCTGCCCGCACCCCATGCGAGCCTCGTCCGCGCAGGCGGACTGCCAACTTAACGGCTGCGCTCCTTGAGCGCGCGCCGGATGTCCAGGTCGCTCTGCCGCTTGGCCATGTCGTGGCGCTTGTCGTAGAGCTTCTTGCCGTGCCCCACGCCAAGCTGCAGCTTGACGCGGTTGTGCTCGTCAAAGTACAACTCCAGCGGCACCAGGGCCAGGCCCTTGGTGCGCAGGCGTCCGTCGAGGCTGTCAATCTGCCGACGATGCAGGAGCAGCTTGCGGCGCCTGTCCGGGTCGACGTTCCACACCCCGCCGTTCGAGTACGGGTGAATGTGGGCGTTTACCAGCCAGACCTCGCCCTTGCGGATGATGCAGAACGCATCGGAGAGCTGACACGCGCGCTCGCGCAGGCTCTTGACCTCGGTGCCCGTCAGAACCAGACCGGCCTCGAAGGTCTCGATGATCTCGTAGTTGTGACGCGCCGAGCGGTTGCGGGCGATGGTCTTCTTGCCGCGCTTGCCCTGCGCCTTGCCGTCGCTGGCTTTAGGCATCCTCGGCCTCCTCGCCCTCGCCGTTGATCAGCGCAAGAAGCGCCATGGCGGCCTTCTCGCCCACCAGGTCGCGCGCACGGATGGTGAGGTTGGTGGCCGTGTTGCGGTCTCCCATGGCGGTGGCGTCGCCCGCGCACATGAGCAGGCAGATTGCAACCTCGGCGTTTGCGCCCTCGGGCAGGCCCTGCTCCTCAAGCAGCTCGGCCGCCTGCTCGTCGGTCACGGCGTCCGGGTCGGTGTCGGTGCCCGTGGCCTGCTCGAGCGCCGCGCGCAGGGACGAGTCGCCCGCATCGATGCGCCGTGCCACATGCAAGGCTGCGGCGGCAGCCTTGGGCTGCTCCGCCGCCTTGAAGTAGTCGGCAAAGTTGAGATAGGCCCTCACCAGGTGCGGGGCCTCGCTGGCCCGCTCGAACACCGAGAAGGACAAGGCGAGATGCTCACGCAGGTCGCCCGATATGCGGCAGAGGTCCGCGAGGTTGAGCCTGTGCTCGCAACCCATGGGGTTCCAGCGGATGGCCTGGCGCAACGCTGCGGCGGCGCCATCGTAGTCGCCACAGTGCACCGAGGCCAGGGCGAGGTCCGCATACAGGCGGTCGAGGGGCTCACCCACGTCGCGCAGCTCGCGCGGGTCCCGCTCCACGCGGCGGTACGCCAAGCGCTCGAAGAGTGTGGGGAAGCTGAACCACTGCAGCTCGTCGGTCGTGGGACAGTTGCGGTCCACGTACTCCTCGGCATCCTCGGCGAGGCGGGCGAGAAACTCCAGCGCGAGCTCGGGCTGTCCCTGCACGAGCAGGCTCTCGGCCTCAAGCAGCTGGTCGGAAAGGTTGGTGTTGTTCATGGTGCTCCCTTGCAAATGCTTACGCTCACCAGTCTACCCGACGAGCGCGGCTTTTAGAGCCATGTGCGAACGACGGCGAGGGCGTTGGCCCCCTACCGCCCTCCGGCCAGCGCGAAGTCGATCTGGCCGCGCGCGGGGTTAGTCTCCACCACCCTGACGGCGACGCGCTGGCCAAGGCGGTAGGTGCGCCCACTCTCCTCGCCGATCAGCGCCAGGCGGGTGTCGTCGTAGGCGAACCACTCCTCGCCCAGAGCGCGTGTGGGCAGCAAACCCTCGGCGCAGGTGTCGTCGAGCATCACAAAGAGGCCGTAGCGCTCGCAGCCCACCACGATGCCCGAGAAGCTCTCACCGATCTTGTCCGCATAGAGCTCGGCCATCTTGATCTTCTGCGACTCGCGGGATGCCGCATCCGCCACCCGCTCGCGCTCCGAGCATGTCCGGCAGACCTGGGGCAGTGCCGCGCCAATCTGCCGTTGCTCGGCGGAATCCACCTTGCCGGCAAGCAGGGCCTTGATCGCCCGGTGCGCCGTCACGTCCGGATAGCGCCTGATGGGCGAGGTGAAGTGGCAGTAGGCCGAGGCGCCGAGCGCGTAGTGGCCAAGGTTCTGCGGCAGGTAGATGGCCCGCTTCTGGGCACGCAGGAGCAGAGAGCTCGCAAGGTACTCCCCTGGCGTACCCTTGGCGCGAGCAAGCACGTCCTGCACCACGTATGGGTCGCCCGCCACGAGGCGCTCGGCATCGCCCGGCTCCAATAGACGCAGCTCATGGAGCACGGGCAGCGTCTCGGAGAGGCTCTCCGGCGCCGGACGCTCGTGCACGCGATAGGCCGCGGGCATGTCGCGCTCGGCAAGCATCTTTGCCACGGCCTCGTTGGCCATCAGCATGGCCTCCTCTATCAGGCTGGTGGCACGTGTCACCTGTCGCACGGAGACCCCCGTGGGCTTGCCGCGCTCGTCGAGGATCACCTTGGCCTCGCGCGTCTCGAAGTCGACCGCCCCGCGCTTGTGCCTGAAGGCCCGGCGCAAACGCGCGACCTCGTCGAGAAGCGCGATGGCCTCGGCCACGCCAGGGGCGTTCTCCGCCGCGCAAGGCAGCTCGCTGGCTGCTATCTCCCCCGTCAGCAGGGCGTCAGCCGTGGCGTAGTCGAGCCGTGCGTGCGAGCGGATTGCCGACGCCATGGCGCGCGACTTCAGCACCTTGCCCTTGGCGTCAAGCGTGAGCATCACCGTCATGGCCAGCCGGTCCTCGTCCGGCCTGAGGGAGCAGAGGTCGTTGCACAGGCGCTCGGGCAGCATCGGCAGCACGCGATCGACCAGATAGACCGAGCAGGTGCGCTGCTGCGCCTCCACGTCCATCGGGGAGCCCCAGGGGAGATAGCTCGTCACGTCGGCGATGTGCACGCCCACCTCGTAGCCGCCATCGTCCAGCCGTCGGGCGCTCACCGCATCGTCGAAGTCCCGGGCATCCGTCGGGTCGATCGTAAAGGTGAGCAGTTCGCGCAGGTCGCGCCTCTTGGGGTGAGCCGCAAGCTCGGCATCGACGTCCAGCGTGAGCGCATCAGCCTGCTCGAGCACGGCCGGGGCGAACTCGGTCGCCAGCCCATGCGACGCGATGACCGTCTCCACCAGCAGGTCGAGCTCTGACGCCGCGCCCACGCGACGATCGATCGTGACTACGCCCGCCGTTCCGCGCGCGGGATACTCCAGCACGCGTACCTCGACCACATCGCCCTCGCCCACACCCAGCCGCTCCGCGCAGCCGTCCTCGGGCAGCACAAAGAAGTCGTTGTTGATGCGCCCGTCCAGCGGGGTCACCGCCCCCAGGGGGCCTGCCGGCGCATAGGTGCCCAAGAAGGTCAGAGTGGCCCGGCCGAGCACCGCCCGAACCACCGCCATAGGCTCCGTGCCGCCCCTGTGCACCAAGCTCACCTGCACCTCATCGCCATTCATAGCCTCATGGATGCCCCCGCGCGCCACGGCAAAGGAGCCCTCGGGCGTCTCCACCGTGGCCACGCCAGGACGCGCAATGCGTATGGTGCCGTTGAGCAGTGCCTGCGCCTTCTTGCGCGTGCCGTGCGGGTTGCCCCGCCTTCTGTTGCCGTGGTGCGGCCTCTTGCGTGCCATCGTCGTCGCCCCCGTTGCGAGAAGCTCGTCTTGATCTAGCAACAGCCTAGCGCACTGGCGGCCCGCCCGCCCGCGATGGCCCCGAGCTGCTACATGCGGGCACAAAAGAAGCCCCCTCCCAGTGGGAAGGGGCTTGGACGTTGCGCTTGTACGCGATGCGTGCGACTAGACGCGCAGGTAGCGCCTCATGGCGATGCTCGAGCCAAAGGTGCCCAGCAGCAGGCCACCCAGGACCAGGCCGGCGTAGGTCTCCAGCACGACGCGCTGCGGCAGCGTGAAGGAGAGGAACTGCAGGCTGTTCTCGAGCCTCGGCACCAGCTCGCCCATGCCAAAGTGCAGAGCGGCCACGGCGAGGGCGGAGCCCAGCAGGGCCTCGAGAATGCCCTCGGCCACGAAGGGCCCGCGGATGAAGCTGTTGGAGGCGCCCACCAGACGCTCGATGGCAATCTCGCGCCTACGCGCGGAGATGGCGAGGCGAATGGTGTTGTTGATGAAGACGAAGGCCACGAAGGTGAGCAGGCCGACCAGCACCAGCGCGGCAACGCGGATGTAGTTGGTCACGCTGAAGAGGCGCTCGACGGTCTCGCGGCCGTACTGCACCGACGCGCTGACGTCGTCCGGGTCGTCGCAGACGGCCGCGAAGTCGGCGTCGGCAATCAGCTTGTTGGCCGTCTCCTCGACCTTCTGGGGATCGTCCAGCTTGATGACCATGGAGGCGGGAACGGGGTTCTCGCCGTCAAGGGCCGCCACGGCATCTGCCGCGTTGCGGTTGCTCATGGTCTCCTTGTACTCCTGGAGCGCCTCGTCCTTGCTCTTGTAGCGCACGGACTCGACGTTGCCCCAGGACTCGACCTTGGCGATGATCGCATCGACAGCCTCCTGCTCGGCATCGTCGGACAGGAAGGCCTGGATGGTGACGCGGTCCTCAACGTTGCCCACCAGGTTGGTGATCATGGAGGAGCCCAGCACGAACACGCCGATGATGAACAGCGAGAGGAAGATGGTGACGATGGCACCAAAGACCGTCGACCAATTGCGACGGAAGTGGCGCAGTGCCTCGCGAATCGAATAGCCGATGTTAGACATAGGTACCGTAGCCTCCCCTCTCCTGGTCGCGCACAATATGACCGGCCTCGAGCGCCACGACGCGCTTGCGCATGGAGTCGACCATCTCGCGGTCGTGGGTGGCCATGACCACGGTGGTGCCGGCACGATTAATGCGGTCGAGAAGCCTCATGATGCCCAGCGAGATAGCCGGGTCGAGGTTACCAGTGGGCTCGTCGCACACCAGAAGCGGCGGGCGGTTGACCATGGCGCGCGCCACGGCCACACGCTGCTGCTCGCCACCGGACAGCTGGTCGGGATAGGCGTCGGTACGGTCGGAGAGACCGACGAGACGCAGCACCTCGGGCACCTGGACCTTAATCACCGAGCGCGGCTTGCCGATGCACTCAAGGGCAAAGGCCACGTTCTCGTAGCAGGTCTTGTCCGGAAGCAGCTTGAAGTCCTGGAACACGCAACCGATCTGACGGCGCAGGTAGGGCACCTTCCAGTTGCGCATCTTGGTGAGGTCCTGTCCGGCGACGAGGACCTTGCCCTTGCTTGCGCGCAGCTCGCGGGTGAGCAGGCGGATGAACGTCGACTTGCCGGAGCCGGAGTGGCCGACGATGAAGACGAACTCGCCAGGGTAGATGTCCAGGCTCACGTCGTCGAGTGCGGGCTTGTTGGGCTGGGACGGGTAGATGTGTGTTACGTTTTGGAGCGAAATGGTAGGAGTGCCCTCATGCGAGATGACGCGCGGAGCGGCGTCGGCGAGCGAGGCGTACGCGCTCTTCTGAGCGGCCTCGTTGTCTGCCTCCACCTGCGCCTCAAGCTCCTCGGCCGTGGGGACATCGGGGATGTCCACGACGGAATGAACCTGTGCAACGGGCCCTTCCTCCTGGGTGACGGACTCTTCCGCCTGGGGGAAGGACTCCTCCCGGGGAAGAGGCTGAGACAGCACCGCGTCGATGGCGGCCTCCATCTCATCGGCCGCCTCTACCGGAGCAGTAACGGCGGTCTCCTCCTCAGGGACAACCTGCTGGTTGAGGTCGTCCTCAAGTCGCTCTGTGCTGCGAAAATGGCTTGCCACGAAAGCTCCTTCTTCCACGTAGCGACGCTGACAGAAACGCCATTATGTTAGCAGAGGAAGAAACATACAGCTCACGCACGGCGGCCGTACCACAAAAGACCATAGGCTCGCAGGCACACGGCCAGACTGTCCGGGCCGCCTTGGCTATGCGCCGCCACCCACGACCCAGCGATGGTAGGCAACCACAAACTCGTCGAGATCGCCATCGGAGAGGACCGAGTCCACGTTGCCGCGCTCCACGCCCGTGCGGAGGTCCTTGACCATCTGGTACGGGTAGAGCACGTAGCTGCGGATCTGGTTGCCCCATGCGATGTCGTGCTTGGGCCCGCGCAGCTCGTCCATCTCCGCGGCACGACGCTCCAGCTCGAGCTCGTAGAGCTTGGAGCGCAGGATGCCCATGGCGAAGGCCTTGTTCTGGAGCTGGCTGCGCTCGTTCTGGCAGGTGACGACGATGCCGGTGGGCAGGTGGGTGATGCGCACGGCGGAGTCGGTGGTGTTCACGCCCTGCCCGCCATGGCCATGGCTGTGGAAGACGTCGATGCGCAGGTCGTCGGGGTTGATCTCGACCTCGATGCTGTCCGGGACGACCGGCAGCACCTCCACGCCTGCAAAGGTGGTCTGGCGGCGCTTCTTGGCGTCGGTCGGCGAGATGCGCACCAGGCGATGCACGCCCTGCTCGGCGCGAAGCATGCCATAGGCGTTCTTGCCGGCCACCGTGAACGTGGCACGGTCGAGGCCGATGGCCTCTCCGGCGGGGGCGTCGTTGATGGTCACTTTCCAGCCACGGCGGTCGCAGTAGCGCAGGTACATGCGGAAGAGCATCTCGCACCAGTCCTGTGCCTCCAGGCCGCCCTGACCGGGCGTTACCGTGACGATCGCGTCGCCGTGGTCGAGGTCGTCGGTAAACCAGCTGGCAAGCTCGAGCTCGCCCAGATCGGCGGTCAGCTCGTCCATGAGCTGGGAAGCCTCTTCGAGAAGCTCGTCCTCGCCCATCTCCTCGGCAAGCTCGAAGGCCGCCTTTGCGTCATCGAGCTTGGCACGGGCGCCGTCGATGGCGGTCACGTCCTCCTTGGCCCTGGTCAGGCGCGACATGATAGCGCTTGCGGCCTCGGCGTCGTCCCAGAAGCCCGCCTGCGCGCTCTGCTGCTCGAGTTGCTGCACCTCCGCGCGCCGGTCGTCAATGTGCAGGTATCCCTCCACCTCGTCGAGACGTGCGGAGAGCGCCTCCAGGGAGGCGCTCGTTACATCGCTTGCCGCCACAGGCTACCTCCTGCCGTGGCAGTTCTTGAACTTCTTGCCGCTTCCGCAGGGGCACGGCTCGTTCCTGCCCACGTTGACGTAGGGATCGGGGTCGTCTGCCTTGCGATAGGTCGCCACGGTGGACTGGCCGGGCTGCTGGGCAGGCACGCGCCCAGGCGCCGCCGCCTGCTGCGACGCGCGGCTCGCCTTGCCCTGGTCGCCATCCACCTCGCGCGGGCCGGAGTAGCTCGCGCCACGCAGCTCGGCAGGCTCGACGTCGGCGTCGGACTCGGGCGCCGGTGACGGCGCAACGCTCACCTCGATGCGCAGGATGGTGCGCAGGAAGTCCTCGTACATGGTGTTGACGAGCTCGGTGAAGGCCGCGTAGGCCTCGCTCTTGTACTCCACCAGCGGGTCGCGCTGACCAAAGCCGCGAAGGCCGATGCCTGCCTTGAGGTAGTCCATCTCCTGCAGGTAGGACATCCAGCGCGTGTCGATGACGCGCAGCATGACCTGGGAGGACAGCTCGTGCATCAGCTCGTCGGAAAGGCGCTCGGACTTCTCGTCGTAGCAGGAGCTGATGAACTCGTCCACGGCGTCGACGATCTCGGCATGCTCGTCGTCGGCGCTCACGTGCGGCACGTCGTCGCGACCCGTGAGCTCCTCCATCCAGTGCTCGAGACCCTCGGTGTCCCAGTCGGTGGGGTCGACGGCCTCGGAGCAGTACTCGGCAACCTTGCGCTCGGCCGTGTCGTAGGTGACCTCGCTCACGTGCTCGATCAGGTCCTTGCCGTCGAGGATCTTGTTGCGCTCCTCGTAGATCACCTGGCGCTGCTTGTTCATGACGTCGTCGTAGTCGAGGACGTTCTTACGCATGGCAAAGTTGACTTCCTCGACCTTGCGCTGGGCGCTCTCGACGGCCTTGGTGACCATCTTCGCCTGGATGGGCATGTCGGGCGGCATCTCGTACTTGGTCATCATGGCCGAGATGCGGTCCATGCGGTCGCCGCCGAACAGGCGCATGAGGTCGTCGTCGAGCGAGAGGTAGAACTGGGTCTCGCCTGGGTCGCCCTGACGTCCGGAACGGCCGCGCAGCTGGTTGTCGATGCGGCGGCTCTCGTGGCGCTCGGTGCCAATGACGCACAGGCCGCCGACGGAGAGCACGTGCTCGCGCTCCTCCGCACAGGTCTTGCGGGCCCTGGCCAGGGCGTCGGCGCGCTGCTCCTCGGTCGCCTCGTCGGGCTCGATGCCCGCCTCGCGCAGGATGTCGTCGGCCAGGAAGTCGGGGTTGCCGCCCAGCAGGATGTCGGTACCACGACCGGCCATGTTGGTGGCGATGGTGACGGCGCCCTTGCGTCCCGCCTGGGCCACGATCTGAGCCTCGCGCTCGTGGTACTTGGCGTTGAGCACCTGATGGCGAATGCCGCGCTTGTCGAGGATGCGCGAGAGACGCTCGGAGCTCTCGACGGTGACCGTGCCCACCAGGCAGGGCTGCCCGGCGGCATGGCGCTCCGCGACGTCCTCGGCCACGGCGTTGAACTTGTACTCGATCGACTGGTAGACGAGGTCGTCGTGGTCCTGGCGGATGACCGGTTTGTTGGGCGGAATCGCCTGGACGGGCAGGTTGTAGATCTCGCGGAACTCGGAGTCCTCGGTCATGGCGGTACCCGTCATGCCCGAGAGCTTCTCGTAGAGGCGGAAGTAGTTCTGCAGGGTGATGGTGGCCAGGGTCTGGTTCTCCTCGCGGACGAGGACGCCCTCTTTTGCCTCGATAGCCTGGTGCAGGCCCTCGGAGTAGCGGCGGCCCTCCATGATGCGGCCCGTGAACTCGTCGACGATCTTGACCTCGCCGTCGACCACCACGTACTGCTGGTCGCGGTGGAACATGTACTGGGCCTTGAGCGCCTGCTGCAGGTGGTTGACGAGCTGGCCGGACATGTCGCCGTAGATGTTGTCGATGCCCAGGGCGCGCTCAACCTTGCGCAGGCCCTGGTCGGTGGTCGCGATGGTGTGCTTGGCCTCGTCCATCTCGAAGTCGACCTCGGGCGTAAGGCCGCGCACCGCACGCGCGAAGTCCTTGTAGGTGCTCGCGGACTTGGTGCCGGCACCGGAGATGATGAGCGGCGTGCGCGCCTCGTCGATGAGGATGGAGTCGACCTCGTCCACGATGGCAAAGTTGTGCCCGCGCTGGACGCGCATGTTGGCTCGCGTGACCATGTTGTCGCGCAGGTAGTCGAAGCCGAACTCGGAGTTGGTGCCATAGGTGACGTCAGCCGCGTAGGCAGGCTTCTTCATGTTGAGGCGCATGCCGTTCTGCAGCAGGCCGACGTTCAGGCCCATGTATCGATAGACCTGCCCCATCCACTCGCTGTCTCGCTTGGCCAGGTAGTCGTTGACCGTGACGATGTGCACGCCCTCGCCGGAGATGGCGTTGAGGTAACCCGCCAGCGTGGAGACGAGCGTCTTGCCCTCGCCGGTCTTCATCTCGGCGATCATGCCGCGATGCAGTGCGATGCCGCCGATGACCTGCACGTCGAAGTGACGCATGCCGAGCGAGCGCTTGGATGCCTCGCGCACCGCCGCGAACGCCTCGGGGAGCATGTCGTCAAGCGACTCGCCGTTGGCGTAACGCTCCTTGAAGAGGGCCGTCTGGGCCTTGAGCTCGCTATCCTGCATGGCCTGGAAGGTTGGCTCCAAGCTGCCGACTCTATCAGTGAGGGCCCGAAGTTCATTGAGTTGTCTGTCTGCTCCGCGCGAGAGCAGCTTGGCAAAAAAGCTTGGCATTTGCAGTCCCAACGTGGTCAATGGGGATGGCTGCGCCATCCGAGTCACTCCGCATTACTTTATCAATTGGGCAGGTACGTAACGGCACTGTGGCATGCTCCCACCAAAAGCGCAGAGACGCGCTACGCTGACAGCTGACCGCCTCCGGGCCTCTTCTGCATCTCCACCACCCTCTGAAGCGCATGCGAAGGGGGCATGCCCTTCTCGGCGATCATCGTCTGGGCAAAGTTGCTGTAGTAGTCAGGCACCTCATGCCCGCGCCCAGCCGCACGCAGCGCCCTCACCAGCAGGATCATCGCGTCCTCGCGAAGCCTTCCGCGGCGGTGCGCCTCCAGTCCGTACCTCACTGCGAGCTTCGCCCGGCCCACGCGCAGGGCGGCCTCGCCAGCCGCCACGAGCCCGTCGACGTAGAAGGACTTGATCTCCGCAAAGCGCCCCTCGATGAGCTGCCCAGCAAGCTGGAGGCTCTCGTCGGGGCCGTTGCCGAAGATCCTCTCCATCGACCATGCGTGCTCGAGCACCCAGAAGTCGTCGCCGTCCTCACTCAATACCATGCGCACCTCGCGCTCGAAGTCGTCGATGTCGCAGCTCACGAGCGCGTTGTCAAAGCCCATGACCCCTTGCGCCTTGTCGCTTACGATCGCGTTGGCCCCCTGGCAGCGCTCGCTCAGGCGCGCCCTCGCCTCGCCCGTCGCCTCGTAGAGCCTCCGCGGTCCGCGATAGTAGTCATCCGAAGGCCAAAGCACGTCAATGGCCTGGTAGCGCCGCATCCGATGCCCGGGCACCAGGGCAAGCAGCGCAATCAGGTCGCGGGCGCGCCTACGGTCGAGCGCGGTGGCGGGCAACACGGTCCCGTCGCACTCCACCGAGAAGTGGCCCAGCACCTTGACGCGTATCCTTCCACCCGTCCCCTCAATTGGCAGCAATTCCCCCTGGCTGCCCGCCGCAAGGGCGGCCGAGGCGTCCTTTCCTGTCTCTAGCCCGCCGCGAAGCACCGAGAACTCGGTGCGTGGGCCATGCTTCTTGGACGTGGCGCCAGACGCTACGGCGCCCGCACGCCTCTGTTTTATCGCGTCGAGGGTATGCACCCATGTTGGTGGAACAAGGCCCGAAACAGAGGCCCACAGCGCCTCACAGCCACACGAAAGCAGGTTGAGCACCCAATAGATCTCGGGTGGGCACGGGACGCCGACCGGTATCTCAAAGCTGCGGTCCAACCCGCGCGCCTGCACCGCCGCCCGCGCGCAGGCCCTGCCGATAATCGCCAGTCCCGGGGGGCAGCTCTCGTCCCCGCAGAAGGTGTCCAACGCGCCGCTCTCCCCCAACATGCTCAGGCACAGCGCGTCCACAAGCTCGGCTGCCGAGGCAAGGTAGTGCTCCCCGAGCAGCCGGGCCTCCGAGGCCGCGCGGGTCGCGCGCACGTGCGCTCGCGACAGCGCGTGGGCGCGAATGTCTGCAACGGCGCAGACGCCCAGGAAGAATGCGTGGATAAAGGCGTCACCGGCCCTCTCCGCCTGCGAGGCCGCCTCCTCCAGCGCGGTGGTGGTGACCTCATACGACATGAGAACCTGCTCCGCGTCCCTTAGGGCAAGGTGATAGCTTCGCAGCTTGGCGCACTCCTGCCGCATTAGCAGCTCGTCGGATGCCCTCATGGCGCTGAGCTCCCGACAATCCGGCGCTCCGCCCATCATTGCCAGGGCCAGCATGCCGTCGTCGCACAGCTGCGCCTCCACGACGTTTCTGGGATCGAGCGCCGCAAGCCGCTCCGCGAGAAGTGCGTAGGCCTCGCCAAAGCGTCCCGAGGCCATCAACCGCACGGCCTTTGCATGCTCTATGCAGGCGATTCCCACGGCGTCTTCGGCATCTGTCGCGATGCCCGGCAGGATCGAGCCCGGCGCGCGCCAGACGTCGCGTGCTCCCTTGAGAAGCATGACCTGACGGTAGAGCGAGTGTTCGGTCGACGAATCCACCTGAAGCCCGTCGAGCCTTCGCAGGTCGCTCTCCATCTGCTTTGCGGTGCCAGACAGGATGCTCACGGCCGCCGCACTCAGCGAGCCACGCGCATCCAGCTCCGTGTCCTGTCTGACCGCAAGACGGAGCGCGTCTCGCACTGTCTTCGTACGACCTATTGCCGCGTACGCGACGCCCCAGGTGAGGCAGACGGAAACGTAGTCATGGTCCGAGGCGCAAAGGGCGCTCGCCACGGCAGAGCGCATCGTGTCGCCGCGTGTCACAAGCGCGCCACAACACCGTACGACCAGATGCGGTAGCTCAGCACAAACTGGCTGCAGCGTGCCCAGGCACTGCTCGAGCACTCGGTTATTCCCGATTCCGTAGCAGGAGAAGCACTTGTTCTGCGCGTCGACGCCCAGCAGGGTCACGTCATGCTCGAGCCACTGCAGAGCCTCGGCATCGCAGCGCCCCGCAACCATCTGCAGCTCCTCGAGCGTGCCGTTGCCCAAGATCACCATGGCGAGACGGATCATGCGCTCCTCGTCCGACAGCGTTGGCCTGAGCATGCTCTCGACCAGGCCATTCATTGCTTTTATGTAAGCGGAGCCCTCGATTACATGCGAGATCCCACGATTTGCATCAATCTGAGCCGCATTTACCAGCGATGGGACACCGCCCGTACTGAGGTACACCTCTTCGTCCTCGTAGTGCGACTGATAGAGAAGCTCAAGGCCGTCTATCACCGTTGCATCAGTCAATGCCTCTGCCAGCTGACGGGACTCCGGCCTCAGGCATAGCAAGACTTGGGCCCCAGCATTGGCGAGCCTCTCTATGTAGTGAGCCTCCTGATACGTATCATGCTCGTCACCACCGGAGACGCCGTCTAGCACTACGAGCGGCTGGTCACTCGAATGCTGCATTTTGCGCATCATATTACGACAGACACGTTCGATGCGCCTACATGCAACCTCACTATCGATATCTTGATAGTCGTATCGACAGTAAGGCCGACCAGTCTTTTCGGCGTTATTTAAAAGGCGGCTGGCCAAGAACGTCTTTCCCATGCCGGGCTCAGCACAGACAACCGTGAGCCTTGGAAAACTGTGGTCGACAAAGATGCTCGGCGTGGATAGCCCGCCCATCGCAGCAGGCTCACGTAGATCCCTGATAGGATCTTGCTTCATAGACCTCGCAGTATCAGAAACCTCTCGATCGTTCTTATCCGCCTTCATTGCCTTACCTCGCTGAGCCGTTCGCGAACCAACCGCATTGACAACCGCGCCGACTTGACGAGAGCGCGGTACAACGACAAGGTATAGCAATACTATATGTTTTAGTTTATTGCTTTAAAGGTTTTCGATAATTCTTTGCCAACACTGCGCCAACACTAAGGCTACTCGATGTATCGGCAATAGTCCCAGAATGCAAGATAATCGCAGGTAAACATATCTAATGTTACCTATTTCCATCATTTGATGTTTAGCAACTAGTGCACTATCTAATGTTAATAAGTAGGTTGAAAGATGCAATCCTGCTTGGGTGCCCAACGTTGATCTGCCCTGAAACGCAGGCGGGCCCCCGGCTCTGCAGCCGGGGGCCCGCCACGGCAAATGCCCCTCGTTGGTCAGCGACGTCCTGCTCTCCCACGGACTCGCTCCGCA
>CACYTH010000013.1 GCA_902777325.1 uncultured Coriobacteriaceae bacterium | reverse complement strand
ACCGACTTCGCCGAGGGCCTGGCGGCCACCATCGAGTGGTACCGCGACAACGAGGGCTGGTGGAGGCCCGCCAAGGAGGCCACCGAGGCCAGGTACGCGGCGCAGGGGCAGTAGGGATAGTTGCCAAATTCAATCAAATATACATTCTAGGAATGGTGCCCTGAGCGGGTCGTTTCGCTCAGGGCATGTCCATTGAATCGAAAATTAGTATATTTCCCTTAACATTTGCGAAATTGTATAGATACCGAGGGCGCTGTAAGCTATCGTCTGTTAGTGCTTACTCAACAGCGTTATCCAATCTTTCGGGCCAAGGGGGACAAGATGGTCAAGCGCCGCAACAGCAGGCAGGATGCCATCCGAGACATCGTTCGTGCCAAGTCGATCCGCACGCAGCGCTCGCTTGTCGAGGAACTGCAGGGTATCGGCTATAACTGCACGCAGGCAACTGTCTCTCGTGACATCGCGGACATGGGCTTGAAGAAGCTTTCCGAGGGTATCTACGTGCTGGCCGAGGACCTTCACCTGCAGCGCATGGTCTCCGAGTTTGTTACCTCCTGCGAGCGTGCGCAGAACCTCGTGGTGGTCAAGTCGCACCCGGGCACCGCACCGGGTGTCGCCGCGGCAGTGGACGCGGCCTCTCTGCCCGACGTGCTTGGCTCCGTTGCGGGCAACGATACGGTGCTTGTGGTCTGTGGCAGCGACTCGGGTGCAGACGAGCTGGTCAACCTCGTCAATAAGCTAAGTACCCCCAACAGGTAGAAGACGACGCCCTACGGCACTGTCGGTGCCTGCAGGGCAGGCCATAGCCTCTAATGCAAAGTCCGCCCGCATCATAGGATGCGGGCGGACTAATGTTTGGCTTGCGTCCGTGTTTGGGTCAGTGCGGGCGCGCGAGATCAGTAACCGCCCTCGGACCCATCGCCACCCTCGACATAGGTGCCGTCGTCCACGTACTCGCCGCCATCGTCGACATAGGTGCCGTCGTCATAGCCAGGGTCAACGACGTCGGTCTGCGTGGTGTCGGTGCTCTGCGGCTCGGGCGTCGTGTCGACCGTGGTCGTGGTGGTGTCGTAGCTGTTCTCTTCCTCCTGCTGCTCGTCCGTCTGCTCTTCCTCGGTGTAGTAGCTGTAGCTGCTGTAAGAGCCACCCTTGAAGGTCCAGGTGCTGTTGTCCTTGTAAGTGGGCTGGGAGCTTGAGGTCGGGAACTCCTCGCGCGGCACGCCCTCGAGGACCGAGTTGATGAAGTAGTTGAAGATCGGGCAGGCGGTGTTGTACGGGTGGGCGACCGAGCCCCAGACGTACACCTCGGCCTCCTCGCGGTAGCCGCACCAGATGGAGACAGAGAGCTGCGGGGTGATGCCGCAGAACCACAGGTCGCGGAAGTTCTCGGTGGTACCGGTCTTGCCTGCGACGGGCTGGTTGACGGTTAGGCCGCTGCCGACGACCTCGGCGGTGCCGCCCCAGGTGCAGACGCCCTTCATGACCTCGAGCACCGCGGAGGAGACTCCCTCGTCGAGAACGCGGGTTGCGTCGTCCTCATGCTCGTAGACGGTGTTGCCGTTGCGGTCCTCGATGCGCGTGATGGCGATGGCGTCGCGGTGGATGCCGCCGGTGGCGACCGTGGCATAGGCCTCGGCCATCTGCACGGGCGGAACGCCCACGGTGCCCAGCGTGAGCGAGGAGTAGGCGGGCAAGTCGACGGAGATACCCATGTCCTTGGCGGTGGTCACGATCTTGTCTGCACCGATGGCCTCGGCAACCTGGACGAAGCCCGTGTTGGACGAGATGGCGAAGGCGTCGGCCAGCGTGCGCACACCATAGCTCTCGTTGCCGTAGTTCTGCACCGTCCAGGTGGGCGAGAAGGTCATGGGCGAGTTGCAGTTGATGTAGATGTTGGGGTTCATGCCCTCGCGTACGGCTGCGGCGAGGGTGAAGAGCTTGAACGAGGAGCCCGGCTGCCTGCGCGCCTGAGTGGCAAGGTTGAACTGGCTCTCCTGGTAGTCGCGTCCTCCGACCATGGCCTTGATGTAGCCGGTGTCGGGGTCGACGGCGACAAGCGCGGCGTCGAGGCGCTCGTTGCCCAGCTCGGACAGGCGCGTTGCCACTGCCTGCTCGGCTGCGTCCTGATAGCTCGGGTCGATGGTGGTGTAGACCTTGAGGCCGCCCTGGAAGACGGTGTCCTGGTCAAAGTCCTCGAGCAGGAGCTGCTTCACGTAGTCGGTGAAGTAGGGCTGCGTGGACTCGTTCTGCAGGAAGGTGCCGGGATTGGTCTGCATGGGGGTGTTGATGGCCTCGTCGTACTGCTCCTGCGTGATGTCGCCGTGCTCGAGCATTTTGTCGAGGACCATGTCGCGACGCCACTGAGCTCCCTCGGGGTTCTGGATGGGGTCGTAGGTGGACGGCGACTGCGGGAGACCGCAGAGCGTGGCGGCCTCGGCAAGGGTCAGGTCGCTCGCGTTCTTGTTGAAGTAGGTGACCGAGGCTGCCTGGATGCCATAGGCCTGATGGCCGAAGTAGATGGTGTTGAGGTACATCATCAGGATCTGGTCCTTGGTGTACATCTTCTCCATCTGGATGGCCAGGTACGCCTCGCGCACCTTGCGCTTGACGGTGTAGTCGAACTGCTCGTCGGAGAGGACGGTGTTGCGCACCAGCTGCTGGGTGATGGTGGAGGCACCCTGGGAGCCACCTGCGAGCTGGGCGACGACGGCGCGCGCGATGCCCTGCGGGTCGACGCCGTTGTGGCGGTAGAAGCGCTCGTCCTCGATGTCGACGATACCCTTGAGGATGTAGTCGCTCACCTCGCCGATTTCGACGCTGCGCCGGTTCTGCAGATAGTACTCGGCGATGGTCGTGCCGTTGGCATCGACGATCTCGGTCGGTTCGCTGACGAGGTATGCGTCAGCGGAGTTGTAGTCAGGGAGATCCTGCAGCCACGTCGTGATGAGCGTGCCAAGGGACATCGCCAGCGCCGCCACCAGTAAGGCGACGAAGCCGAAGATGCCGGCAATGCCAAACCCAATGATGTGGGTGCGTGCGTTTTTGCGAGCCCTGCGCTTGCGGACGCCCATGCGTTCCTCCTCCGTAAGGGACAGTTAAACCAACATTATAGGAGTCGCGGCACAACTGGGCGCGCGCATGCCAGACTTCAGAGAGAGCCCATCGTATTTAAAGTGGTTCGGGGCTGTCGTTGCGCTCTTGTAGAGTATCTGCAGGACAACTTGCGCTATGCTGGTGCGTGCGCGACTCGAGTGAGCGAGCTCGCGAGGACAACAGGACTTTTGGAGGACAGAGCATTGCTGCCAGTCGACGAGCAACTTAAGGTCATCACTTCGGGCACCCAGCAGATCGTGCCGCTCGATGAGCTGAAGAAGAAGCTTGAGAAGGGCGAGCCCCTCAACATCAAGCTGGGCGTGGATCCCACCAGCCCCGATCTGCACCTCGGCCATGCCGTGCCCCTGCGCAAGATGCGGCAGTTCCAGGACCTTGGCCATCACGTGACCCTCATCATCGGCAACGGCACCGCACTGATCGGTGATCCGTCCGGCCGCGACAGCACCCGCCCCCCGCTGACGGAGGAGCAGGTCGAGGCAAACGCCAAGACCTACGTCGAGCAGGCCGTCAAGGTGCTCGACCCCGAGAAGACCACCATCGTGCACAACGGCGACTGGCTCAAGCCTCTCGACCTGCAGAAGATGCTGCACCTGATGGCCCAGTTCAACGTGGCGCGCATCCTCGAGCGCGAGGACTTCCACAACCGCTACGAGAACCAGCAGTCCATCGCGCTGCACGAGTTCATCTACCCCGTGCTGCAGGCCTACGACAGCGTCGTCATCAAGTCCGACGTCGAGATGGGCGGCAACGACCAGATCTTCAACCTGCTCGCCGGCCGTGACCTCATGCGCGCCGAGGGCATGGAGCCCCAGGTGGCGCTCACCATGCCGCTGCTCGTCGGCCTCGACGGCCACAAGAAGATGTCCAAGAGCTACGGCAACTACGTGGGCCTCACCGACGCGCCCAACGACATGTACGGCAAGCTCATGTCCATTGCCGACGAGATCGTGCCCATGTACTTCCGTCTGTGCTCGACCAAGACCATCGAGGAGATCGACGCCATCGACGCCGAGTTCAAGGCCGGCACCGCCGATCCCTACGCCCGCAAGCGCGAGCTCGCGCGCAACATCGTGGACCTCTACCATGGCGAGGGCGCCGGCCAGAAGGCCCAGGACGCCTTTGACGCACAGTTCAAGCGTGCCGAGATTCCCGATGACATTCCCGAGTACGCTGCCGCAGACATTCAGGTCAACGACCAGGGCCTGGTGTACCTGGCAAAGCTTCTGGCTGACACCAAGCTGGCCGGCTCCGTTGGCGAGGCCCGTCGCTTCATCGATGGCGGCGGCGTCAAGATCAACGGCGAGGCCGTGGCACCCAAGGCATACAACGTGAGCCCTGACACGCTGGTGGCCGGCACGGTCATCCAGCACGGCAAGCGCAAGTTCGTGCGTCTGGTCTAGTGGCCGCGTTGACTGCAACAAACACTGACAATGCGCCCGTCCCCACCGGGGGCGGGCGTCTTGAGCTGCTGGCGCCGGCAGGTGGCCCGGAGCAGCTCAATGCCGCCCTTGCCGCAGGCGCGGACGCTATGTACCTGGGTTTCGGGCATCGCTTCAACGCCCGTCGAGGTGCCACGAGCTTTGATGACGAGAGCTTCGAGGCGGCCTGCAGGCGCGCGCACCTAGCGGGTGCACGCGTGTACGTGACGGTCAACGTCGTGATCAAGGCCGACGAGATGGCTCGCGCGCTCGCGCTGGTGCGGCGCGCATGGCTGCTTGGCGCCGATGCCTTCATCATCCAGGACTGGGGCCTGCTCGACGAGGTCCGCCGCCGCTGGCCGCAGATGGAGGTCCACATCTCCACGCAGGCCAACGTGCACGATGCGCGTGGCGTCGCCTGGGTGCGCGACCAATGGCAGGTCGATCGCGTGACCCTCTCGCGCGAGCTCTCCGTGCCTGAGATCGCACGCATCGCCCAGGAGGGTGTGGAGCTCGAGGGCTTTGGCCACGGGGCGCTGTGCTTCTGCTATTCGGGCATCTGCATGATGAGCTCCATGGGCGGTGACCGCTCCGCCAACCGCGGAATGTGCGCCCAGCCGTGCCGTTTGCCGTACGAGCTGGTAGACGGTGCTGGCAGACGCATGAGCCCGCCTGATGTGCGCCCGCTTTGCCCCAAGGACTATCGCACCATCGACCGGTTGGGCGAGCTGCGCGAGGCGGGGCTCGGGTCGCTCAAGGTGGAGGGCCGCCTGAAGGGCGCCGACTACGTGCATGCGGTGATTCGCGCCTATCGCTCGGCGCTAGACGAGCTCGATGGTGCGGAGGACGTGCTGGCGGTGCAGGAGCGTGACCGCCTGCTGCGCCGTGCCTTCAACCGCGACTTTACCGACGCCTATCTTGATGGCGCGTCGGACAACGACATGATGAGCTACGAGCGGTCCAACAACCGTGGCGAGCTGGTGGGTCGCGTGGTTGCCACCCGCGACCTGGGCAGCGCCCGCGTGTGGCGCGGCGGGACCAACGGGGGTCGCGAGCGCACGCGCAAGGTGACGTTGGCCGAGGTAGACGTGATGCTGGACGCGCCGGTGGGCAAGGGAGACCTGCTCGAGGTGCGTCCGGTGGACGACCCGTCACAGTTCCTCACGGCCAACGCCGACCGCGACGCAGCGGCGGGGGAGACGCTCACCTGTCGTACGGTGCGCCCCATGGCCGTGGGGTGTCCGGTACGCGTGATCCGCTCTCAGCAGGCGCTTGACGTGGCGGCTCGCGCGGCTCGCGCGGAAATCCCGCGCCAGCGCGAGGTGCACGTGCGGGTGGTGGCGCGCCTGGGCAAGCCCTTCTCGGTGGAGGTCGGTACCGCAGATGGCGTGGCGAGTGCCTCTGCCAGCGGTTTTGTGGTCGAGGCGGCACGGTCTCGCGCAGTCTCGCGCGAGGACCTGATCGAGCACGTGGGCCGCATGGGCGGATCCGCCTTTGTGCCCGTGGCCTTTGAGGTGGAGCTTGACGAGGGCTGTGGCATGCGGTTCTCGGACGTGCACAAGGTGCGTGCGGAGGCCTGTCGGGCCCTCATGCGCAGGCTGCTCGAGCCCTACGAGACGCGCGAGGTGGGCAAGGCACCCTCCCAGGTGCTTGTCACGCGCGAGGTGGGGGAGAGGCTTGCCGCACGCGAGGACGGCACTCGTCCCGAGGTGGAGGTCTGTGCCCTGGTGCGCGACGTTGCCTCTGCCCGCGCGGCGCGAAAGGCCGGCGCCACGAGAGTCTATGCGATGTCCGATGCCCTGACGAGCGAGAACTGGGAGCCCGGTGAGACGCCCCTGCCGTGGCTTGACGAGGTGTGTCGCGAGATTGACCACGAGCGTCTGGACCCGTTTGTGCGCTCGGGTGAGCCCGTGGGCGTGGGCAGCGTGTCCGAGCTTGCCCTGGCCTGTCAGCGCGGGGCATCTGCCGAGGTCAGGCCCTGCATTCCCGTTCATAATCCCAGCGCGCTCTTCTCCATGGTCGATGCGGGAGCAAGGGCGGTGTGGCTTTCTGCCGAGCTCACGCTGGATGAGGTGCTGGGCTTGGCAAAGGTCTCGCCGGTGCCCGTGGGCCTTGTGGTGTATGGGCGCACGCGCGTGATGACGAGCGAGCATTGCGTGCTGCAGGTTGCCGGACGCTGCGTGCACAACTGCGCGGCATGTGCCCTGCGTAGGGACGACATGCAGTTGGTTGACGTCAAGGGCAAGCGCTTCCCCGTGCGCACCGACCTGCAGGGACGCAGCCGCATCTACGCCTCTACTTCGCTGGATGCAGTGCCCGAGGTGCCGGAGCTGGTGGCCGGTGGCGTGAGCCGGCTGATGGTGGACGGCAGCCTGCTCGAGGCGGGCGAGGTGGCGCGTGCGGTGGGGCGTGTGGTGCGCGCGGCGCATGGCGAGAGCCTCAGTCGCCTAGAAGGCCACGGGTCAGGGCACCTGCACAGTCCGATTGAGTAGCGTGCCCGTGTGCCACGGTGGCGCACGCGCGGACACAGTGGGCCCGGAATGGCCCCGAATCTGTCCGCTGCTGTGTGCCCGTGTGACACGGTGACGCACGCGCGGACGTAACGTGAAGGACCGCCACAGTTCCGCATAGACGGACAATTCCTTGTTTGCATCTCCCACTCAACGGGTATGATTGACCACATGCGAAAACTCACGGCCGCCGCGCGCGGCATGAACGGAGGACAGATCATGGCAGCCAACACCCCTGTCAACATGGAGCTTCTCGAGTCGACCATCAATGTCATCCGCCAGAGCCTGCAGGCTGACGGCGGCGACGTGGCCCTCATCAACTGCGACGAGAACGGCGTCGTCACCCTCGAGATGCAGGGCGCCTGCGCCGGCTGCCCGCTTTCCAGCTACGACATGTCCGAGGGCATCGAGCGCATCCTCATGGAGCACGTGCCGGGCGTGACCAAGGTCCAGCCCGCAATGGCCTGGTAAGCCCCCATGTGGCTCAACGACCTGTACCACAACCTCGACCCCATCGCCTTCTCGGTGGGGTCTCTTAGTGTGCGCTGGTATGGCCTTGCGTACCTGTTTGGCTTCATCGCCTGCGGATTCATGATCTACCGGGTTGCCCGGCGCTGGCGCATCGAGGTCACCGTAGACGACGTCGTCACCATCATGACGGCCGTCGCGTGTGGCGTCATCATTGGCGGTCGCCTTGGCTACGTGCTCTTCTACGGCAAGGGCTACTACCTCGCCCACCCGCTCTCCATCTTCAAGCTTTACGAGGGCGGCATGAGCTTCCATGGCGGCCTGGTCGGCGCAATCGTCGGCGCGTACCTGGCAAACAGGGAGGTCGGGCTCTCTCCGCTCACCCTGATCGACCTCGGGTCCATCGGTGCTCCCATCGGCCTGTTCTTGGGACGCTGCGCCAACTTTGTCAACGGCGAGCTATGGGGCAAGGAGACCTCGCTGCCGTGGGGCGTCATGTTTGACGACGCGGGCGGTGGGGCGGTGTTCCGCCACCCCTCGCAGCTCTACGAGGCCCTGCTCGAGGGACTGGTCATCTTCTGCGTGCTCTATGTGCTCAGCCTGCGCAAGCCGCCGCGACCCAAGGGCTCCTTCATCGGCACCTTCCTCATGCTGTATGGCTGCTTCCGCTTTCTGGTCGAGTTCGTGCGTCTGCCGGACGAGCAGATGGGCTACCTGGCATGGGGTTGGCTCACCATGGGACAGGTGCTGAGCCTGCCGCTGGTGCTGGCTGGCGTGGCGCTGATCGTCTGGTCGTACAGGACCAACGGTGCGCAGGGATGGGCGGACGCGGCGTGACCGGATAGCCGCCTTCACATAATCAAATGGCGAGAGGCCGGAGCGTATGCTTCGGCCTCTTCTGGTAACTCGTCGTATCGCATGCCCTGTCGCGTGGAATTGCCAGACGTGCGCTAGATGATGCCAGCCGCCTCGAGACATGCCTGCAGATGCTCCACCAACGCGGCAAAGCGCGAGCCGGCATCCGTCGCCTTGAGGCCGAGCATCAGCACGCGCACCACACTGCGCTTGGGAGCCTCGCAGTAGAGCTCGTCGGCAAGGGCCTCAACCTGCATCAACGCATCCTCGCGCATTCCCACCGGCAGGTCGCGCGCGGAGCCCTCCAGCTCGCGTAGCAGAGCGTGGAGGCGATTGGGGCCGGCTGCCTCGGACCGTTGCTCATCAGCGGTCCCACCCTTCGAGGCGGAGAGGACCTCAAGCCCCAGCTCGTCCGCTGCGGCCTGCAGGTACGCGTTGATGTCGGCGATGAGCGCAAGCACCATCTCGTCCATGAAGCCCTGCGCCTGGTCCTGCAGGCGGTCGGAGCCCTGCCCATAGCCATGGAAGACGGGGCTGTGGAACTTGGTCTGCCGCTCCACCAGCTCGTTCGCAATCAGGTAGCGCTGGGCGGACGCCCCGCGATGGTCCTCGGAGAAGGGCCCGAAGACCGCTGCGTCATCGTCAGTCACGCGATCCACCTCGGCGGACGCGTCAAATCCGGCAGGAAGATGCCTGTCCACGCAGTCGCTGACATAGGCGCTGATCAGCGGCTCGCTGTCCAGCGCATCCAGCAGGCGCTCCAGCGGTGCGGGCATGTCCAAGAAGTTGCTGCCTACGATGCGCTCCACCTCTGAGCCAAACCTGAGTGCGGTCTGCTTCAGCCTCTGCCTCTCGTCCAACGTGTGTCCCTTCCCTTGGCGCTCGAACCAGACCAGTATCACACATGGAAGGATGGCGTGCGCGGCTTGGCTGCGGGATAGTCCTTCTTCGACCTGCTATCATGGCAGCATCATATAAAACCGAGGGTACGGTCATCGAGCTGCAAGGCCTCGCTAAAAGGATTCCGGTTCTACTCCGGATCAGCCGTCGCTGTACTTCAAGGCGCAACGCTTGCCGGCATATCTGCTGGGAGCGGCTCTGTTGGTGGCGCGATACCACCTGTCCTTGCCTACCCTCACGTTGGCTAAAGGGCCAGAAGGATGGGCAGTACACCATGCATGGCAATATGTTGACGAGAAGGCTTCTCGCCTTTCTCCTGACGCTCGAGCTGGCGTTTGGCGGCATTCCCGTACAGACGCTGGCGCAGGAGTCTCCCGATGTGCCGCAGGAGCAGTCGTCCGCGGTAGAGGAAGCCGCCCCCTCGTTGCAGGAGCCTGACCAGCAGCAGGAGCCCGACCAGCAGCAGGAGGATTCCGTCCCTGTCGTGCCCGATGCCGTCGATCCCGTTGTCGCGAGTGACCAGGAGCCCTCTGGTTCTGACGTGGTCTCTCCTGCGGGCGACACGGCTGTCGAGAGTCCTGCCGATGCAGCGCCTTCCGAGGCTCTCCCGGAGGTAGTGCCTGCCCAAGAAACGGTTGCGCTGGGAGCAGCCTCTGAGGACGAGGCCACCATATCGGTGCGTGCGCTGGTGGTTGGCACCGATGCCGACGGCAAGGCGCAGACATGGGCGGCCAAGAGGTCCTTCGAGCTGCCCGAGGATGCGACTGCGGCAGACCTTACCGAGGCTGCGCTTGGTGCGGCCGGGCTTGCCCATGACAGCGGGACCGGTCAGTGGGGCTATTACCTCAACTCGATCACTTCGCCTGACGGCACGCGCACGCTCGGTACCACGCAGGTGGATGGCAACTATTACTATTGGCAGCTGTACGTCAACGGCAAGGTCTCTGACCTCGGGGCCGAGAGCGTCAAGCTCTCGGAAGGCGACACGATCACCTGGTCGTACTCCACTTGGGGCGACCCTGCTCCCGAGGAGCTTCAGGCGTCCCTGACGTTCGTGGGGCCAACGGGAGCCTGGAGCAGGTCCGCTAACCTCTCCATGACCGAGGGGTCGACGGTTGCGGACCTCACCGAGCTTGCGCTGGATGAGCTCGGCCTTTCTCACGAGAGCGGCAACGGTTCGTGGGGTTACTACCTCAACTCGATTACCGATCCCATGACGGGCAAGGCCCTTGCCTGGGACCAGTCCACTGGTCGCTATTGGCAGCTCTACGTCGATGGGGAGGTGTCCTGGGTTGGCGCCAGCAGCATCGAGCTGACGGACGGCATGACCATCGGCTGGTACTACAAGTCTGACAACGAGGACAAGGCGGTAACCGCCACCTGCGAGATCGTGGGCCCGGACGGGGAGTGGTCGTATCTTCGCGAGCTCACCCTCGAGGAGGGTTCCACGGCAGCGGACCTCATAGAGAAGGCGCTCCAGGCGACTGGGCTCGAGCACGTGAGCTACAACACGCAGTACGGGTATTACCTCGAGTCCATAACCTCGCCTGATGGCGTGGTGCTCGCTTGGGATGAAAAGACGCAGCGCTATTGGGAGCTTCACGTGGACGGTGCGACGTCCAGCGTGGGCGCCGAGAGCGTCAAGCTCACATCTGGCATGACGGTGAGCTTGTACTACAAGGCGTACGACGAGAAGACGCCCTCCGGCTCTGGTGAGATCGAGGTTGACCCCAACGCCACCCGTCCCGACTTCGAGCCGACGTGGGCTGGCTACAAGGGCAACGACCTCACGGGATTCGTCGAGGCGGAGACACCTACCGACGCGGCCGAGCTGGTGTGGTCCACCTCGCTACTCGGCGAGGGCAAGCAGTACGCAAACATGAGCGATCCGGTGATCGTCAACGGTTGCGTATACATCGCCGCCGACACCAGCCTGCGCAAGCTCTCCCTTGCGGATGGCAAGGTTCTGGCGACAGCTCCTCTTGCGGCATCCCTCGGTTGGTCCGGTTGCCGCATGCGCTATGCCGACGGTCTTTTGCTCGTCCCCCTCGAGGGAGGTGCGGTGCAGGGCATCACCGCCGACACGATGACCACGGTTTGGGTCAGCGAGAAGCTCCCGGACCTCCCTGGCTGGGGTGGCAGCCTTGCCCCACAGCAGAATGCCTCCTCGCTTCTGGTTGACGACGGCTACGTCTACCTTGGAACCACCGATGGGTCGGGCACGGGCGGTGCGCTCCTGTGCCTGAGCCTGGAGACGGGAGCTTTGCGGTGGTCCAAGGCAAGCTCAGTTGGCTATTACTGGGCAGGTTGCGCCAAGACCGATGCCGGTCTGGTGGTAGCCGACGATGGCGGTGCGGTGCTGCTCATCGATCCGGAGACCGGAGACATGAGGGCCACGCTTCGCCTCAACGCCACAAGTCGCGCCACGGTCGTCGGCGCAGATGGCAGCACCGTCTTTGTGGTGACCACCGATGGCGTGCTGCACAAGGTGCAAGTGGGGGTGGGCTCCATCGAGGAGACGGGCAGTGTCTCCTTTGCCAAGTCGAGCACCACGACGCCCACCCTGCTCGCAGACGGCAGGATGGTCGTCGCGGGCATGACCGAGGCGTACAAGGGGATGCTGGGCATCATTGACACGGCAACCATGACGCTCTCCCAGACGGTTACCGAGCTCGAGGGCGGCACCATGATTCCTGGCGACATCAAGAGCGCGCCTCTGGTGTCCAAGACGTCTGACGGCCTGTACGCCTACTTCACGGCCAATGCGCAGCCAGGAAGCGCCTACGCGCTCAAGCTGGGTGACAAGCTCGCGAAGGAGCTGTTCAGGCCTGCGGCTGGCGCCCAGAACTGGTGCATGTCGTCCTTTGCCGTCGATGCGAACGGCGTCATCTATTACACCAACGACTCGGCGACGCTGTTCGCGCTCAGGGCTGCCGCCAAGACCGACGACGAGAAGCCCAGCGACCAGAGGCCTAGCGACGAGAAGCCCGATACCCCAAAGCCCGGCGACCAGAAGGGGGACGAGGGCCAGCCCAAGTCCGATGGGCGTAAAACGAATGACGCGAAGGATGCGTCGAAGCCGGGCAAGAGGACGGCGTTCATCTCGCTGTCCAGCAATGTGAGTGGTGCGACGAGGGCTGCCCGCCAGAGCGCCTCTGCGTCTGATGCCACCACCAATGCAGCCGCAGACGGTACTAGTGGCAAGAAGAGCACGCAGAAGACAACGGAAGCAGAGGGTGCGAAGGAAGACGCCGCTGTGACTGGTGAGGACGCCACGTCCGCGGCCACAGATGTGGTGGCAAAGGACGTGGCGAACGCTGCGGAGGGGCTTGTCTCCGACGGTCGTCTTCCCATCTGGCCCATCGTGGGCATGGCCTGCGGGTCGATTGCGCTCCTGTGGGCCCTTTTGAGCCACCGTCGCGACGAGGGAGAGGAGTAGCACATGGCTGCTGACAACAATGGACAGAAGAAGACGCTTCGCCCGATAGTGGCGGCCATCTCCGCCATGGTCATCGCGTTTTGCGCGTGGTCGATGTCGCAGTACGTGAACGGCCATGACCCGCTCGCCTTCCTTGGCTCCGAAGCCCTGCAGACCACCGTCGAGGAGCAGGTCGGGCAGGACGATCAGGGCCAGGCGGGCGCCAAGGCAGAAGATGAGACTGCCTCCGACGACGCGAAGTCCGACGGTACTGCAGAGAAGAAAGACGCCAAGAAGTCTTCTGAGAAGGATTCCTCACGGAGCGAGTCCTCGGAGGAGTCGTCTTCGAAGGTCGAGACGCAGGCCTTTGACACGGTGGAGTCGACCGATGTGGAGACTCAGGTGACGGAGGTCACCAACTCGGCCAGCGCGCAGCAGCCCCAGAGCTCCTCACATGAGGCCTCGTCCTCGTCGAAGGAGGAGACCGCTCCGGCCGAGCAGCCGCAGCCTGCCAAGTCACAGACCATTGTGGTGACGCTTCAGGTGGATGGCGGTGCCGGAGTCAGCTCCGCCGAAATCGAGCTGGAGCCCGGCTCGACTGCCCTGGATGTGCTGCGCAGCGCCGGTGTGGGCATCGAGACCATCTCCAACCCGTTTGGCTCGGGCACGTGGGTGACCTCCATCGGCGGACTTGCGGAGGACAGCAGCCACGGATGGACCTATCGCGTCAATGGGTCGCTGCCGGGCGTCATGAGCGACCTCTACGAGCTGAGCGACGGCGATACCGTGCTTTGGCAGTATGTGTGACATGAGGCGATCCCAGCGGGCCTTGGAGGCGGAGCATCCTGCAGTGTTGGCAACGTACATGGTCGCGGTGACTGCCACGACCATGTGCGCGCTGCATCCGGTGTTCGCCTCCATATCTCTCGCCGGGGCCCTTGCCGCAGCGGCGGCAATCGAGGGCAGGTCGGTGCTGGGTCCTCTGCGATGGCAGTTGCCCTTTCTCTGCCTCGTCTGCCTTGCCAACCCGCTCTTCTCGCATAGGGGCGATACGCTTCTGGCGCAATGGGGAGCGATCTCCATCCACCTCGAGAGCGTGGTCTTTGGTCTGTGCATGGGAATGCTCCTGCTGGCCTCGCTGCTATGGCTTTGGCTTGCAGGACGCCTGCTCTCACTGGACAGGCTGCTCTCGTTGGGGAGCGGCATCATGCCTACGGTCGGCCTCATGGCATCTATGGTCATGAGGTTGGTTCCGCAGATCGTCAGCCGCGGCAGCCGGGTGGGGGCGGTCCGCGCCGCCTGTTCGGCAGCCGGCGGCTCAAAGGGGGCCGTGCGCGACGGTGCCCGCGTGTCGGGCATTCTGCTCAGCTGGTCACTTGAGGACTCCCTTGAGCGCAGCGATGCCATGCGTGCCAGGGGATGGCGTGCCGGTGCGCAACGAACGCAGTACCTGCCCTGGAGTCTTTCCCTGCGTGATGTGGTGGCGCTCGTCCTGCTTATTGCGTGGGCGGCCTTGGATGCCTTCTTGGAGTGGGTCGCCTGCTCGCAGTGGCAGTTCTATCCCGTCATGCCGCACCTGAAGGTGTGGTGGGGCTACTTCCCCCACGTTGCCCTCGTGGTGTTACCGCTGCTGTTTGCGCTGGTAGACCGTGCAAAGTGGACTCATGCAAGGAGGGTCTCATGCCGATAGCCGCCCATGGGGACGCTGCCCTGGAGTTTGTGGATGTCAGCTTTGCCTACCCGGGCGAGGCCGACCCCGTGGTGCGGCATGCATCGGCCTCGGTGCCACGAGGTGCCTTCGCCTTGCTCACCGGCGACACGGGATCGGGCAAGACCACCTTGTTGCGTCTCGCAAAGCACGAGATAGTCCCGGTAGGCGAGCTTACGGGTACGATCCGGGTCGGCGGCAGCGACGTCTCTGAGATGGACGCCCAAGAGTCTGCCCGCGCCGTTGGGTTCGTCTTCCAGCGTCCGGAGAACCAGATTGTGTGCGACAGCGTGTGGCATGAGATGGCCTTTGGACTGGAGAACCTTGCCGCTGATCGCGGCGTCATGCGTCGTCGCATCGCAGAAACCTGTGCCTATCTGGGCATGGAGCCCTGGTTTCGCAGCGGGGTCGACGAGCTGTCGGGCGGGCAACGCCAGATCCTGGCGCTTGCGTCGGTCTTGGTCATGCAGCCAGAGGTGCTGCTGCTCGACGAGCCTACTTCCATGCTCGATCCCGTGTCAGAACGACGGTTTCTCAGCCTGCTCTTCCAGCTCAACAGGGACATGGGCGTGACGGTGGTCGTTGCCACGCATGCCCCGGAGCGCATGGCGGACTACGCCACGATGCGGTTGCACCTCGAGGATGGTCGACTCTTCGAGCGAGCCATCTTGGATGAGACGACGGCACGCGAGGCGTTGCCTGGAGGGACGCGGCCAAAGCTCGGAAGTCAGGTGCTGGCCATGAGCGACGTGTGGCTGCGCTATGACCGCATGTCTGATTGGGTGCTACGTGGCATGAGCCTTTCCGTGGGTCAGGGGAGTGTCCATGCACTCGTGGGAAACAACGGGTCGGGCAAGTCCACCGTGCTCTCGCTCATGGCGGGCGTGCTGAGGCAGCAGCGCGGTCGTCTCTCCTGCGCCCTCAGGGGTTCACAGGCACTTCTCCCCCAAGACCCGAAGATGCTGCTTGCCTGCCAGAGCGTCCGTGAAGAGCTTGCCGAGTGGGCGCCGCACGGAAAGCCCCAAGACTGGGTGGAGCGGCTTATCGGAAAGGCGGGCCTGCAGGGGGACCTCCTCGAGCGCCACCCCTATGACCTCTCTGGGGGACAGCAGCAGTTGGTCGCGCTGCTCAAGCTCATGGCGGGCGGTCCGCAGCTGCTTCTCATGGACGAGCCCACCAAGGGTCTCGACGCTCCGTCAAGGGAGATGGTCGCGCACATGGTACGCGACGCCAGGGACGCCGGTGCCACAGTGGTGGTTGCCACCCACGACCTGGGCTTTGTGAGGAAAGTAGCTGACGAGGTCTCGCTGCTCTTTGACGGGCAGGTCGCGGCGACCGAGCCGGTTGCCGACTACTTTGAGCGGGCGTGGCTGTGGTGACGCGGGAGGGCAGTGACCTCGCCACGCGCGTGGCGAGGCATCTCGAGATGCCGTTGCTTCTGATCGTGCCCCTGACGCTGTTAGCCTGCGCCGCATATGGGATTGGGGCGACCGCTGCACTCACCATGCTGGTCACCATCGCCTGCATCTGCGCATTCTTCGTGGGCTACGACGCCTCCGCTCCCTCGCTGCGCCAGGTAATGCCAACTGTCGTGCTTGCGTCGGTTGCGGCAGCGGGGCGCGTCCTGTTTGCGGCTATTCCCGACGTCAAGCCGGTGAGCGCCATTGCCATCGTGGCAGGTGCCGCCCTGGGGAGGCGCCAGGGCTTCATGGTCGGTGCGCTTGCGGCTCTTGTCTCGAACCTCTACTTCGGACAAGGTGCATGGACTCCCTTGCAGATGTATGCCTGGGGTATGGTGGGCTACGTTGCAGGCGTCTTTGCTGATGCGGGGATGTTCGAGCGGGCGCCGTGGTCCGTGTATGCGTACGGATTTCTGTCCGCGATCATGTACGGGGCAATACTCAACAGCTGGCACGTGATCGGGTTTGTGCGTCCGCTCAACTGGCAGACCGCAGCGTTGGCCTATGCAATGGGGTTCCCCCTTGATGTGGTGCACGGCATCGCGACGGTCGTATTTCTCCTTATCATATGGGCACCATGGCGCAGGGCCATCGAGCGGGTGGTGCGCAAGTACGACTTGGGTTCCAGATGATCCCATAGCTGATGTGGCTGTCACCCGTCCTGCTTGCGTCCCGTGCGCGGCTCGCGGATGTGCTCTGGTACCATGCTGTCGAGGGCATTCAGGGGAGGGGGAGGTGCCAAGCGCATGAGCTCCCAACAGACATACCAGAACGGCTGGTCGTTCTTCCGCAACACTGATTGCGCGTACTTTCCCTGCCACGAGGGAGTGGACGAGGCTGCCTTCAACTGCCTGTTCTGCTACTGCCCACTCTATGCCCTGGGGCCTCGCTGCGGAGGCGACTATGCCTATACCGCTTCGGGTGTCAAGGACTGCGGCAACTGCACGCGCCTGCACCGGGGCGATGATGGGGCACGCATTGTCGGGGAGAGGTTTGCCCAGCTCGCAGAGCTTGCACGCGAGTCTGCATCCCTCTCGGGTGAGGGGGACGAGGCCTTGTCATGAGTACGACTGGTGCTATGGGGACTCTTGATGCGAAAGGCTCCGGCTCCACGCGCAAGCCGCGCGTCACCTACTTCGACTGGCTGCGCGGCATGGCCACGTTGGCGGTCGTCGTGCTGCACATGTTCAACAAGATCCTCACCGACCACCCGACGGCCGAGCTCGGGGTGCCCATGGTGGTCGCATGGACCGAGCTCCAGCTGCTGTTTACGCGCTGGGCGGTGCCTATCTTCCTCATGGTGACGGGTGCCCTGCTGCTCGACCCAAAGCGCGAGATGCGGTGGCCCAAGCTCGGGCGCTACATCCTGCGCATGGTGGAGACGCTGGCCATCTTCTGCCCTGTGTACGCCTGCGTGAGCGCGAAGACGGTAAGCCTCGAGTCCATCGGAAAGGGACTTGCCGATCTGGTGACCCAGGGCTCATGGGACCACCTCTGGTATCCCTATGCGCTTATCGGGCTCTATCTGTTGACGCCCATCCTCTCCGCATACGTGCGCGGGACCTCGCAGCGCATGCAGCGAGACACCCTGCTGGTGCTCGCCATCCCCACGCTCGTGGTGCCCACGCTCAGGTCCATCACGCATCTGCCGCTCGTGGACATCGGTTGGGTTGCCTTTCCGGTCTTCTACTACCTGCTGGGCTCGTACGTGCACCGCTACCTGCGGCTCGATGGCACGACTGCCTTCGTGGGGCTGGGGGCGCTGGCACTCTGTGCCGTGGCGTGTGCCGCCATCATCTGTCTGCAGGTGTACTACCCCAAGTGGCTGATCGTGCCGCAGTGCCCGCTTGTGGCGCTTTGGGCCGTGTTGGTCTTTGTCGCGGTGCGCTCGGCGGTAGGCCATAGGGAGCCCCCGCGCCTGCTCGCCTTTGCCTCTAGCCACAGCCTGTCCATCTACCTGCTGCATCCCATCGTCATGGTCGTGCTCTACCGGCGTCTGTGGTGGATGCCCTACGAGACGATGCCGCCTGTCATCTTCGAGCTCGTGGTGCTCGCCATCGCCTACGGCGTGACCCTTCCAGCGGCTGCCCTGCTCAAACGCATACCCGTACTGCGCGACATCCTGTGAGAGGGAGACGGGCCGGGGCTGGTGCCGGTGGGACGGGACGCGGGGCCGGGACGGGTGGGACAGGGGACGTGCCTCGTGTCCCACTTCAGCTTCGCAGAGTGGGACACGAGGCACGTCCCCTGTCCCACCCGTCCCAGGCCCGCGCTCCGCTGGTGCGAACCGTGTCCGAGCTGCGAAGATGGCGTGGCCTCTTGTCTCGACGCTTGAAGCGTGGCCGTACAGGTGCTAACGTATGCATGTTTGTTCAAAGACGAAAAGGAGCCCTGCATGTCCGGACATTCTAAGTGGGCAACCACCAAGCACAAGAAGGCAGCCATCGACGCCAAGCGCTCGTCGCTGTTCTCCAAGCTCTCCCGTAACATCACCGTAGCGGCAAAGGTTGGCGGCGACCCGAACCCGGACAACAACGCCTCCCTTGCCGCCGCCATCCAGCGCGCCCGCATGGTCTCCATGCCCAACGCCAAGATTAAGGCAGCCATCGACAAGGCCTTCGGCTCTGGTTCCGATGCCGCCGTCTACTCCGAGATCACCTACGAGGGCTACGGCCCCGCAGGCGTCGCGTTCTTCGTCGAGTGCCTGACCGACAACAAGAACCGCACCGCCGCTGACGTGCGCTCCGCCTTCACCCACGCCGGTGGCAGCCTGGGTACCTCGGGCTCGGTCGCGTTCCAGTTCGAGCGCAAGGGCTCCATCGCCGTCGACAAGATCATCAAGAGCGAGGACAAGAAGGTCGCCGACCGCGAGAACGCAGTCGACGAGGACGAGTTCATGATGGCCGTTGCCGAGGCCGGTGGCGACGACTACGAGGACGCCGGTGACGAGTGGATCGTCTGGACCGCCTACGACAACATGCAGGCAGTCGCCAAGGGCCTCGAGGAGCAGGGCATCGAGGTCAAGGGTTCTGAGCTCACCCGCGTCCCCACCACCCCCACCTCCGTCAGCGTCACCGACGCCAAGAAGGTCCAGCGCCTCGCCGACCGTCTCGACGAGCTCGAGGACGTTCAGAACGTCTACAACACCATGGACGTGACCGACGAGATTGCCGCTGCCCTCGAGGAGGAGTAACGGCTCACCGGTCTGATTGATTGACTTGCGGGACGGTAGCCAGACGGCTGCCGTCCCGTTGCCATAGGAAAGGAGCCCTCATGGCAGGAAAGGTCGCAGTTATCGGTGCCGGCACCTTTGGCACCACGATGACGCGCATGCTACTGGACAACGGCCTTGACGTAAGCCTTTGGTGCTACGAGCAGGAGGCAGCCGAGGAGGCGAACCGCACGGGCCACAACCCGCTGCACATGAGCGAGCTCGATATCTCCGCTGCCCAGGTGTCCTCCAACATCGACGAGGTCGTCGACGAGGCATCGTCCGCCATCATCGCGACGCCCTCGTTTGCCGTTGCCTCCGCAGCCAGCCAGATGGCCCTGTACCTGCCCGAAGGCGCACCGGTCATGCTGCTCTCCAAGGGTCTGGCAGCCGATGGCCGCTACCTCTATGAGGTGGTGGGCGAGGCCCTGGGCTCCAGCGAGCGCGTGGCGGTGCTGTCTGGTCCCAACCATGCCGAGGAGCTCGCGCAGGAGCAGTTCTCCGGTGCCGTCGTGGCGAGCGAGTCGACGGGCACGGCCTGCTTCTTCCAGCGCCTTGTCTCCGGCAACTTCTTCAGGCTCTACACCTCCGAGGATCCGGTGGGCACCAGCATCTGTGGCGCCGCCAAGAACGTGGTGGCCATTGCCTGCGGCATGGCACGCGGCCTTGGGCTTGGGTCCAACACCCAGTCGCTGCTCATGACCCGCGGCCTGGCCGAGATCAGCCGCCTGGTGGTTGCCAGCGGCGGCGACCAGCGCACCTGCATGGGTTTGGCCGGCGTGGGCGACCTCGACGTGACGTGTCACTCCGTGCATTCGCGCAATGGCATGTATGGAGAGACTTTCGCAAAGACAGGTGTCAGCGTCTCCGACTACGAGCATGGTCACGCAGCCGTCGTCGAGGGCGCCCATGCCATCGAGCCGCTGCTCGCCAAGGCCAAGCGCCACGACGTGGACATGCCCCTGGTCCTGACCGTCAAGGAGCTGCTCGCGGGAGCCTACGACATCGAGCGTGCCGTCGACCTGCTCACCGGACGCAGGCTCAAGCCCGAGTTCTCATAAGGCGCATGCCCAAGGAGGTCTCCCATGAGTGACTTTGACAGGTTGAGTCGTGCAGGCTATGGCGCCGATGCGGCCCACAAGGCTTCCGAGCAGGAGGCCCAGGAGCTGAGCCGGGGGAGCTTCCATCCGGATGCGGCACGCAAGGCTGCCGAGCAGGAGGCATACGAGCTCCGCGAGGAGCGGGAGTCGGGCCGCAGCTCGCGCGCGGCCACATCGCGCAGGACAGGTGCCTCCGCGCGCTCCCGTGCCGACAAGACTGTCGTGCGTCGCACCGCGCCGGAGCAGCGTGAGCCCTCGGGCGGCGCCGTGGTGAGCAAGCGGAGCGGCCTTGGGATGGCCCTGCGTCGCAAGATGCGCCAGGAGCGCAGCCAGGAGCGCGTCTCCGCGCGCGCCGCGGCCCGGAGCCGTCGTCGTGCCGAGCGCGCCGAGCGCAGGCGCAACCGTGGCTCGGGCGGCGGCCTGATGCCGTTGCTCCTTATCGTCGCTGCCGCGGTGGCCATCTATCTCGTGGTCTTCTCGCCGATTGACCGCTCCATTGCACTGCCGGCGGAGGAGCGCGAGGGCCTCTCGCAGGAGCTCAAGGGACACATTCCGGGCATGCCCTACTACGTGCTCGCCCTTGGCTCTGATGCCCGTGAGGGGGATACCGTCTCGCGCACCGACACGATGATCCTCGTGCGCGTTGACCCCCTTGGCGGCAAGCTGACGATGCTCTCCATCCCGCGTGACACGATGGTTGAGATTGAGGGCTACGGCACGCAGAAGATCAATGCCGCCTATGCGTTTGGCGGGGCGGCGGGTGCGGTACACGAGGTGAGCGAGCTCACGGGAGCTCCCGTCTCGCAGGTGGCAGTCGTCAAGTTCGACGGTGTCGAGGGCCTGGTGGACGCGCTCGGAGGCGTCACGGTCAACGTGCCGGTGCCGGTAAACGACCCCTATTACACGGGGCTGGTGCTCCCTGCCGGCGAGCAGGAGATGGACGGTCACACCGCCCTGCTCTTCTCGCGCGTGCGCCATGGCTTTGACCTGGGCGACTACCAGCGCCAGATCGACCAGCGCATTCTCATCCAGGCCATCATGAACAAGGCGCTCTCGCTTGGCCCCACCAAGCTCCCGAGCGTCATGGGCGGCATGGACGGCATGCTGGGCACCACCATGCGCTGCTACTCCATACTGCCGCTGATGGCGCGCCTCAAGCTGGGCGGAGCCACGGTCTACCAGGCAACCGTGCCCTCCACCACGGCCATGGTCGACGGCGTGAGCTACGTGATTGCCGACGACGAGGCCCTCTCCCAGATGATGGATGTGATCGACGCGGGCGGAGACCCCTCCACGTTGGGCTAAGCCGACATGCTCTTGCAACCCACGGGCGACTCTCTTACGCTATCCTGTTGGAAAACGTTGCTCGCCCCGCTCAGGGGCGATGAGTTGGGAGGCGCCTATGGGTGGCATCAAGCGGTTTTGCCTGTTCGTGTTTGGACTTGCTGGGGTGCTTTGCCTGTGTGCCCTTGCGCTCCCGTGGGTAGGGCCGTACCAGAGCGAGGCCGCAAGCCTCATGGCCAATTCGTATTACTATCTCGCGCTGCAGGTCGTGCTTGCCATCACGGCCTTTGGCCTCGTCGTCACGCTGCTCATGTCCATCTTTGCCCCGCGCAAGCGCAAGGCGGTGGTCATCAGCAGTGAGGGCGGCGACCAGATCACCGTGACCAAGACGGCCATCTCGTCCCAGGCGACCCACGTCATCGAGGACGGGGACAAGTTCGTCGCCGAGAAGGTGCGCGTCGGTCTGGGCCGCGGCGGAAGGATCGAGGTCTCTGCGCGCATCAGGCCGCGTCGCGTGGTGGACATAACCACCGAGGGCAAGCGTCTCCACGACAACCTGGCATCGGGTCTCGCCACGGTCTGCGGCGATCGCGTGCAGCATGTGAACCTCGAGTTCGTCGAGGCGGAGATGCCCGAGCTCGCGCAGGACGTGGTGGTGGAGACCGTCGAGTCCCTCGAGGTGCCCGCCTCCGTGTACGAGAACGCCGCGCGCCTCGCCGAGTCGGAGGAGCCCTCCGACATCACCGTGCCCCTGAGCAGCGTGGCGCCGCCGCCGGCAAACGAGGCGGACGATGTCGAGCCGACGGATGTCGATGGGGAGGTGGCGTAGACGATGGCCAAGGTCAAGCTTACGATCGCAGAGCCCACCGAGGAGGAGAAGAAGGCGCTGCTCGAGGAGGAGCCGACGGACGCCTTTGAGCCGGCAGTCGAAGGCGAGCAGGCAGACGCCCCGCAGAAGAAGTCCGCGGCGGCCAAGGGCGGCTCGGCCAAGGGTGCCGCGAGTGCGGCTGGCAAGAAGGAGCAGCCGGTGCAAGGCCTTGCCGCATGGCTCTCCAAGGTCGCGCCCAACCATGAGAACGCGCTGCTCGGCGGCCTTTTGGGGCTTGCCGTTGCCGTGCTGATGTTTGTGGCCGGCTTCTGGCGTACGCTGTTTGTGGTGGTCATGGTGACGATCGGCGTCGCCATCGGCCAGTATCTCGATGGCACGCCCAAGATCGTCAACTTCATCAGGCGCGTGATCGCAGAGTTTCGCGGCAACAACTAGGTTGTATCAACTAACGCAAGTTAGCCAACGAAGGGAGCACACATGAGCACTATTGACGAGACCAAGCTTGAGGACCAGGTCACCGAGGAGCCGCTGCAGGTCTCCGTCGAGGACGAGGTCTCCGAGGACCTTGACCTCGAGGAGGACGTCGAGTCTGAGGACTCCCTCACCTTCTCCAATGGCGTCATCGAGAAGATCGTTGCGCTGGCCATGCGTGACGTGCCCGGCGTGGTGGGCATGAAGGGCGGCTTCCTCAACCTCGTGCAGGACGCCTTTGGCGTGCGCGACGCCCGCCGCGGCGTGACCGTCGAGGTCACCCCCGACAGCTCCGTGCGCGTCAACATCTCCGTCTTCATCGCCTACGGCTCCTATGCCCCGCAGGTCTTCGAGGACGTCAAGCACGCTGTGGTGGATGCCGTCACCGGCATGACCGGCCTGGAGATCGCGGGCGTCAACCTGCGCATCGAGGACGTCCTGACCCCCGAGGAGATCGAGGCGCGCCAGCCCAAGCTGCCGTCCACCGAGGAGCCCGAGATTCTCCCCGAGGCCGAGGATGCCGCCGAGCTCGAGCCGGCAGAGGACGAGGGCGACGTTACCGTCGAGGTTGCCGGATAGCCTATGAGGCTCAAGAGCGCCGCTGCCACTAATCTGGGACGGCTTGTGCACTGGGGGCTGACGACTGCGTTGCATCGCAACGCGTCTCAGCTCCCAGGCCGTATTGCGCTTGCCCTTGACCCGCAGCTGATTGCCCACCTGCGGACCAAGGCGAGCAAGGGGTCGATAGTCGTCTGCGGAACAAACGGCAAGACCACCACAAACAACGTGCTTGCGGCCTCCCTCGAGGTCGCAGGGATGCGCGTGCTCTGCAACCGTGCCGGGGCCAACATGGTTGCCGGCGTGGCCTCTGCGCTCCTGCCGGGAGGGACCGCGGACTGGGCGGTCATGGAGGCCGACGAGCTCTCCACCATACACATCCTGCCCCAGCTGCGCCCCACCTACCTGGTGCTTCTCAACCTCTTCCGCGACCAGCTCGACCGCGCGGGCGAGATCGACCACGTGCAGGACACCATCGTGGCGGCGTTGGCGGCGTCACCCGAGACCACGCTTTTGGTGTGCGGGGATGACCCCCTCTCCATGGGCGTGGCGGTCCGTGCGGCGCAGGCAGGCACCAAGGTGCTGGCCTTTGGCATGGGGGAGGACCTGGGCCTTGCCCCGGACCGCGTGCCCGAGGCGCGCTTCTGCCAGACGTGCGGGACCGAGCTCTGCTACGACTACCGATCCTATGCGCAGCTTGGCAAGTTCTTCTGCCCCAACTGCGGCTTTGCCCGACCGAAACTCGACTTTGTCGCCACGTCGGTAGAGGTCGACCGCACGGGCGTGTCGTTTGGCTTCAGTCGCGCCGACGAGCCGGCAAGGACGATCCATGCGGGCTTTGGTGGCGTCTACATGGCGTACAACCTGCTGGCCGCGGCGGCAGCCGCCTCTCTTGCCGGCGTGGATGCCGCACGCTTCCAGCAGGCGCTTGACGGGTACCACCCTGACAACGGGCGCCTGCAGCACTTTGTCGTCGACGGGCGCGAGGTGGTGCTCAACCTGGCCAAGAACCCCACGGGCTTCAACCAGAACCTCTCGCTGCTCCTGGCGGACGACCGCCCCAAGGCCGCTTTTCTCGTTGTCAACGACAACGGCAACGACGGCAGGGACATCTCGTGGATCTGGGACGTGGACTTTGAGCGCCTTGCGGGCGAGGAGGGCGTGCGCCGCGTGATCGCAGGTGGCCACAGGGCCAATGACGTGCAGGTTCGCCTCAAGTATGCCGGCATTGGGGCGCGGATGGCCGACAGCGTGGCCGAGGCCCTGCGTCAGGTGGCGGACCTCCCGCGCGAGTTCCCGCTCTACGTGCTCACCAACTATTCCGCGCTCTGGCCGGCAAAGGACGAGCTCGAGAGGCTGGGGGAGCGTCATGGGTAGCAAGAGGAGCTTGCGTCTGGTTCACCTCTATCCCGAGCTGCTCAACCTCTACGGCGACTCGGGAAACATCCTGGTGCTCAGGCGCCGCATGGAATGGCGTGGCATCTCCTGCGAGGTGGAGGAGGTGCACACGGGCGACCGACCGCGGTTTACCGACGCGGACATCGCCTTCATTGGCGGCGGGTCGGACCGCGAGCAGAGGATCGTCTGCGACTATCTGCTGGAGGTGCAACACGAGCTCTCGGCCTTCGTCGAGGACGGGGGCGTGCTGGGAGCGGTCTGCGGCGGCTACCAGCTGCTGGGACACAGCTATCTGATGGGCGACGAGGAGGTGCGCGGGCTCTCGCTCGTCGACCTCTACACCGACCGCGGGTCACCGCGCCTCATCGGAAACATCGCCGTCAAGAGCCGCATCTCGCCCCAGCCCGTCGTGGGCTACGAGAACCATGGCGGCCGCACCCACTTAGGGCCTGGCGTCGAGCCCATGGGAAGGGTGCTCTATGGGTTTGGCAACGACGGCCAGACGGGCGAGGAGGGCTGCCTCTACAAGAACGTGGTGGGCACCTACGTGCACGGGCCGCTCCTGCCCAAGAATCCCGGCGTGGCGGACCATCTCATCGCACGTGCGCTCGAGCGGCGCTATGGCGTGGTCGAGCTCGAGCCGCTGGACGACACCGAGGAGCTGGCTGCCAACAAGGTCATGTACGATCGCCTCATGGAGAAGCAAGCCAAGAAGTAGCGTGGCGGCGGCCCGCCCTGCGCATCCCGTTCTTCAAGACGTAACACGCATGCGGTTGACATATCCTAGCATTTCAATAGGATATTACCCATGAAGACTTTGGCTTACATATTCCGCTGCTGTTGCACGTGTGCCGTGCCCGGGTCTGCTATGGCCCACCGCCGCACACGCTAGGCGGGCCAAGGCTCGGGCGTAAAGCCGCTTCTCCCATCGCATAGTCCAAGGCCACGCGGGCAGGCGCCCGCGGTGGCGCAAGCTGCCCATACCTAGGAGGCACCCATGCCATACGCAACCAAGATCGAGAACCTCATTGGCTCCACCCCGCTCGTCGACCTGTCCGCCCTGGTAGATGGCCGTGCGACCCTGCTCGGCAAGCGCGAGGCCGCAAACCCCGGCGGGTCTGTCAAGGACCGCATCGCCCGCGCGATGGTCGACGCGGCCGAGGCTGACGGAACCCTCAGGCCCGGTGGCACCATCATCGAGCCCACCAGCGGCAACACCGGCGTCGGCCTGGCCATGATCGCCGCCGAGCGCGGGTACCGCATGATTCTGGTCATGCCCGAGACCATGTCGATCGAGCGCCGCAAGCTCGCCGCCGCCTACGGTGCGGAAATCGTGCTGACCCCTGGATCCGAGGGCATGAAGGGTGCCGTGGCCCGCGCGGACGAGATCCTCGCCGAGACGCCCGGTGCCATCGTGGCAGGCCAGTTTGTCAATCCCGCCAACCCCAAGGCGCACTACGAGACCACCGGCCCCGAGATCTTCGAGGCGACCGAGGGCGCCGTCGACGCGCTCGTCGCCGGTGTGGGCACCGGCGGCACCGTGTCCGGCACGGGCAAGTACCTCAAGGAGCAGAAGGCCGGCGTGACCGTGGTGGCCGTCGAGCCCGCGGAGTCTCCGGTGCTCTCTGGCGGTGCCGCCGGCGCGCACCGCATCCAGGGCATTGGCGCGGGCTTTGTGCCTGACACCTACGATGCCGAGGTGGTCGACCGCGTCCAGCAGGTGGCCTCCGACGACGCCATCGCCATCAAGCAGCGCCTTGCCAGGGAGCTGGGCGTGTTTGTGGGCATCTCGTCCGGCGCCGCGGTCGCCGGGGCCATGGCCCTCGTCGAGACCGGTGCCTTTGACGGCAAGACCATCGTGGCCATCCTGCCCGACACGGGCGAGCGCTACCTCTCCATGGACGTCTAAGCCCCCGCGCCTCCTCTCCACGCGAAGGGCGAAGGACGGGTCGCATTGCCTGCGGTCGTAATGGCCACGGGCAATGCGACCCGTCTTTTGTCGCGCGATTCTCCAAACCACCGACAAAGCGCATCGGGCAGCTGGTGGAGCCTTGGCTAACTTGTCGCGCCCTGTCATCTATGATGAGGGGGTGCCCTTGCACGTCCAGCAAACACGTTCGATGGGGGTCCCCGTGGACGCAAACTCTCGCAGCATCCTTGGCCTTATCGCCGAAATGAACACGCGCTTTGTCGTACCGGTCTATCAGCGTCCCTACTCGTGGGGAGAGGAGCAGTGCCTGCAGCTGTGGGACGACATCCTGGCCTGCGGCAGGCAGCGGGAGAACTTCCACTTCACCGGCTCGATCGTGACCATCCAGGACGGGAGCATGTCGGAGCAGGGCGTGACGCCGCTTCTGCTCATCGACGGCCAGCAGCGCATCACCACCATCACGCTGCTTCTGATAGCCCTGGCGCGGCTCGTCGACGAGGAGAAGACCGACCTGCCCTTCACCCGCGAGGAGATCGTGGACTCGGGCTATCTCACCAACCACTTCCGCACGGGCGACGACCACTACAAGCTCACGCTCTCCAAGAGTGACCAGCCGGCGCTGCGCTCGCTCATCGACAACCTCGAGGATCCCTCGGTGCCGGTGGTGACCACCTCAGAGCGCCTGATGGAGAACCTCGCCTTCTTCGAGCGTCGCGTGGGGGCCCTGAGCGACGTCGCGTCGGTGTGGGCGGGCTTGCAGCGCCTGGAGGTCGTCTCCATCGCGCTCTCGCAGGGCCAGGACAACCCGCAGGCCATCTTCGAGTCGATGAACTCCACCGGCAAGGACCTCTCCTCGGCCGACCTCATCCGCAACTTCGTGCTCATGGCCTATCCGGTGGCGGAGCAGTACGACATGTACCAGACCTATTGGCGCCCCATCGAGCAGATCCTGGGTGCCGACGCCTACGGCGGCACCTTTGACGACTTCATCCGCAGCTACTTCACCGTGGCCTACGCGCCCGAGTCGATGGCCAAGGCCGACGTCTACCAGACCTTCAAGCGCTACGTGCTGTTCAACGGCTACCATCGCAACGACCGCATGAAGAACCTCTCGCTCAAGGTCAAGCGCTTTGCCGGCTACTACGCGCGCGTGACCACCGGCGAGGTGGACGACGCCGAGGTGGCAGAGGTGCTGCACCGGCTCTCGCTGCTCGACATGCCGGTGATAAACCCGCTGCTCCTGGCCCTGTTTGACAGCTACGACCACAAGGCGCTGTCACGCGACGAGTTTCTGGACATGGTGGCCACCATCGAGAGCTACCTCTTCCGCAGGGCGGTCTGCGACTGCGAGACCAGCGTGCTGGCACCGTTTGCCGCCTCGCTGATCGCGCGCCTCGACGCCGTGCGCAACGAGGGCGGCAACGTGGCAGAGGCCCTGCAGGCGATGCTGCTCAACGAGGCAGGCACCCCGCGGCGCTTCCCGACCGACGCCGAGTTCACCCGCGCGCTGGCAACGCGCGACTGCTTTGGCTTCTCGCGCGTGTTCTACCTGCTGGCACGCCTGGAGGGAGGCATGGGAGGCTGCTGCCTGCCGCGCAAGGGCAGCTGGACGGTGGAGCACGTGATGCCCGTCCATGCCGTCAGCGACGAGAGCTGGGCCGAGGCGCTTGGTGCGGACGGCGAGCGCGTCTTTGAGGAGACGGTCAACAGCCTGGGCAACCTCACCCTGACCACCTCGCTCTTCGACCTGCAGGATGCGACCTTTGCCGAGAAGCGCGAGCGCGTGTTGGGGGCCGAGGGCGATGCCCGCCTGGCCATCTCGCAGGCCATCGTGGAGGCCGAGGGCTGGGGTCCCGACCAGATCCGCGCGCGCACGCAGGCGCTGGTGGACGAGGCGCTGGGCCTCTGGACCATCCCCGACCTGCCCGAGGAGGCATGCCGTGCCTACCGTCCGTCGCGCCGTGCCGCGGCAGGCGAGCAGGCGAGCTTTGCCGACCTCTTCGAGGCCGGCCTCGTGGAGATGGACGACGTGCTTGCCAGCGCGAACCCGCTCTATCCCGGCAAGGCGACTGTCACCTCGCGCGGCAAGATCATGCTTGCAAACGGTGAGATGTTCGACGACCCGACCGAGGCGTACGAGCGCTTCCTTGCAATGCAGGGTGCGTTGGTGACCGGCCTCAACGGTTGGATGTACTGGCGTCGCGGCGAGGGCGGACCGCTGCTCGACACGCTGCGCGAGGGCCTCTAGCCTCGGGTTACAGCTCGTCCTCGTCGTCGCGCTCGCGGTTGTAGAAGGCCGTGATGCTGGCGTTGGCGTGCTCGCTGATCTTCTGCTCAACGTAGCGCTCGCGCATCTGGAGGATGGCGAGCATCTCGTCGGCGATCTCCTCGGGGGAGTGGGGGTCTGCTCCGCGCAGGTAGGAGGTCATGCGCCGCATGGACCACTCGCCTCCGAGCTGGCTGGCTATCACCTCGCCAAACTCGCCGGGGTATCCCAGCTCCTCGATGGCAGCAATGAGGTCTGCGCGTGCGGCCTCGCGCGCCATGCGCTCCTGCGCGCTCATGCCGCGCCTCCCTTATGGGCGCGCACCGCCAGGAAGGACGGAATGCCCAGCTTGCCGAGGCGGCCCTCCTCGTTGACGTCGTCGTACAGGTCGTCGAGGACGAGCCCGGCGCGCAGCAGGGAGCCGAGCAGCTCGCCGGTGGTGTGCGAGAACTGTACGCCGCCGTCCTCCTGCTCGAGCACGTGCATGAGCTCTGGGTCTGCGATGGGGTCGAAGGGCAGGCCACGCACGATGCGCTCCTCCGCCTCGTCCACCACAAAGTTGACGCCGGTGTCGAGGCCGGTGAGCAGCACGCCGCCCGGACGCAGCACGCGCGCCACCTCGCGCCAGATGGGCTCGACATCGCGGACATAGCAGAGGCTTACCGGATTGATGACAAGGTCAAACGACGAGTCGCCAAAGGGAAGCGGCTTGGTCATGTCGGCCTGGCAGCAGGCGATGTCGTACCCCTCGCGCGTGGCGACGGCACGCTCGCTCTCCAGCTGAGCGCTCGAGTAGTCGAGTACCGTGCAGTGCGCACCCGCAGCCGTGAGGATGGGCATCTGCTGTCCGCCTCCCGACGCGAGCCCCAGGACGTCGGCACCGGCAAGCGGGGGATACCATGCGGCGGGCACGGGCTTGGTGGGCGTGAGCAGCAGCTGCCAGTCGCCCTGGGTGGCACGCAGGTACTCCTCGTGGCTCACGGGCTGGCCCCAGAGCCACCCCTCGGCCACCCAACGGTCTATCGTAGCTGCGTTTATGTCCTGATACGGCCGCTCGCCCACGTACCGCTCCCTTCTCGCCTGCAATCCCCTCAGGGGGCATAATGGTCTGAAGATACCACTACCAGCGGACCGTATTGGTGCATGCGACGATAGGAGAGCGACATGTCGGATTACGGCAATGTGCTTGTGGTCGGCAGCGGCGGCGTGGGCAAGTCGACGCTCATCCGCAAGGTCCTGGGCTCGGACGTAAACGAGACGGGCGGTGGCCTCGCCCACGCGGTGCACGTCTACGAGAGCCTCTCGGTGCCCTATCGTGTGATCGACGCGGGGGACCTGAGTGGGAACTTTCTCTCGCGTCGCGCGGGGGTCAAGGCCGTCAAGCGCTGGTCGAGGACAAACGCGCTCGACGGAAACGCCGACAACGACATCAACGTGATCTGGTACTGCATCGAGGGCAAGTCGCGCAAGCTCATCCGCCAGCAGGTCAGCGCGCTCGCGCGGGCAACCGACGTGTGGTACTCGGTGCCCATCATCGTGGTCATCACCAAGTCGTATGCCGAGCTTGAGCGCGAGGAGAACGTGGCGCTGGTGCGCGAAGCCTGCAACCGCCGCCGTCGCCTCAAGCGCAACGTGCGCGCCATCATCCCCGTGGTCGCCGACACCTACCAGCTCAGCAGCACGACCTTCGTGCCGCCCTCTGGTCTGCCCGAGCTACTGGAGGCCACCGACCAGCTCATGCCCGAGGGCGTCCGCGCGGTCAAGACGGACATCGAGGCCTTCACGCTCAAGCGCCGTCGCGCCGTGGCGCGTAGCATCGTGGCTGCCTCCACGGCCGCCGGCGTGACGGTGGGCGCGGTGCCCATTCCCATCTCCGACGCGCTCATCCTGACGCCGATAGAGACTGCCGAGGTCAACGCCCTTGCGACGCTCTACGGCATCGGCAAGGGCAGCAGCTCCAAGAAGCTCCTCAACACCATCCTCGAGGTTGGCACCGTGAGCACCGCCGCTAAGGCGGCCATCAGCGCGCTCAAGGCGGTGCCGGGCATCAACGTTGCGGCAAGTGCGCTCAATGCGGCCATCGCAGGCGGCATCGTCGCGGCGATAGGCGAGGCGACGATGCGTGTCTTCGAGCGCATCTACCTGGGCGAGAAGACCATCGACGACACCGAGTGGGTGCAGCGGATGCTCGAGTCGAGTCTGTCCAAGGACTTCATCGCCAGGGGCACCAAGGTGCTGGGCAAGATCTCGGGCGGCTCGGCCGGCAAGGACCAGAAGGCCGACATCGCGGGCCTTCTGGTGAGTGCCTTTGCCCGCAAGTCCGAGGAGCCCGACGTGTAGGCACCCGGCTCCTTCGTTGGCAAAACGTGCAGCCCCGAGGGATTATTGATACCTCGGGGCTGCACGAGTTTTTTCGGGTAAGGTGTAACAGGTCAAACAGATGCCAGGATGAGGGAGATGTCATGGCAGGAAAGCACAGCGCACCCAAGACGCAGGCGCAGCAGCCGATCAAGACGGTGACGGGCCAGCCGATGTACGTTCCGGAGGGGGCAACGCCGCGCAAGCGTCGTCGTGGCGGCTGCCTTTTGGGCCTGTTTGCAGTCGCGCTCATTGCCGCAGGCGTTGCGACGGCTGCCTACTTCTACATGAACCCGCCGCGCTACAACGTCACGGTCAACGGCGAGACGGTCACCGTGGACCGCGGGGCGACCATTGCCGACGTCATCGAGGCCGGCTATGCCTCGCCCGTCGCGGGCAACCTGATGGCCATCGACGGAACCGTGGCAACCGAGGGCGGCGGCGACCCGTTTGCCGCCACGGTCAACGGTACGCCCACCACCGACGCCAAGACCCCGCTCGACAGGGATGCGGTCGTCGAGATCGCGGACGGCGCCGACCAGGTGGAGACCGAGACGGTGACGACCGAGGCCATCCCGTACGGGACCGTCGGCAGCGAGCGCACGCTCGACGCGTACTGGACCGGCTCTCTCCACGTCAACCAGAAGGGCCAGGAGGGCGAGCGCACCGTCCGCACGGGCGACGTCTCCGGCGTGGTCATCGACGAGCAGACCAAGGCCCCCGTGGACGAGGGCTACCGCATCTACACGGCCAACGTGGGGGAGGACAAGGTCATCGCGCTGACCTTTGACGACGGTCCCTGGCCCGACACGACCGACGCCATCCTGGACGTGCTGGAGGCAAACGGCGCCAAGGCCACCTTCTTCACCATCGGCAACCAGGTCGCCCCCTACGCCGCGCAGGTCAAGCGCGAGGCCGAGCTGGGCTGCCAGGTGTGCACGCACTCGTGGGACCACGCAAGCGGCAGCGGCCAGGGCGTGAACCTCACCTACATGTCCGCCGAAGAGCAGGTAAACGAGATCACCCAGGGCTATGCGGCCATCAAGGAGGTGCTGGGCGAGGAGCCCTCGCACGTCTTCCGCGCGCCGGGCGGCAACTACTACGGTGACATCATCTCCACCCTGGCCCCCTACGTGGACGCCGAGGTGGGCTGGGACATCGACACGGAGGACTGGCGCCTGCCGGGCTCCGATGCCATCTACGAGGCCATCATGAGCGCCAAGCCTGGCCAGGTCATCCTCATGCACGACGGTGGCGGCGACCGCTGGCAGACGGTCGAGGCCGTCAAGCGTGCGGTGCCCGAGCTGGTGGCCCAGGGCTATCGCCTGGTGACGGTGGACGAGCTGCTCGCCTACGAGGGCTAGTCTCGGCGGGACCTGATGGACCTACGCGCACAGATCGAGCGCTACGTTCCCTTCAACGAGCAGGAGGAGAGTGACCGCAGGCTGCTGCTCGCGCTTCTCGCGAGCGGGCAGGAGCTCTACACGCGCGACAACGAGGTCTGCCACCTGACGGCCTCGGCGTGGATCGTCTCGCCTGACCGCCAACGCGTGCTCATGTGCTACCACAACATCTACGACTCGTGGTCGTGGCTGGGCGGGCATGCCGACGGCGAGCATGACCTTGCCGCCGTCGCCCTGCGCGAGGTGCGCGAGGAGAGCGGGCTTGCGCACGCGCGGCTGGTCTCGCCCGACATCTACTCGCTGGAGGTGCTCACGGTGGACGGTCACGAGAAGCGCGGGGCCTACGTGAGCTCGCACCTGCACCTCAACGTGACCTACCTCGTGGAGGCGGACCCGTCAGAGCCGCTGCGCACCAAGGCCGACGAGAACAGCGGCCTTGCGTGGTTTGGCCTCGACGAGGCCGTCCGGCGCTCGAGCGAGCCATGGTTCAGGGAGCGGGTCTATCCCAAGCTCAATGCCAAGCTCGGGCACTATGGGACTGGTGACTGAGCGGGCGTCGCGCGCGCTGCCCACAGGCCTTCACGCCTACTTCTGGGCGCTCGGGTTGCATGAATGAGTTATGCTCAAACAATACGGGTTTATGCATCTTACGCAGCGGTTTGACTCTACGAGGAGGGGATGACTGATGGCCGGCGATGCCTCCTCCATCTTCAACAAGCAGGCGATGGATCGTCTGCACAGCCCCGACGACCTTGACCGGTACCTGCGCTCCACAAGCCCCAGCGTGTGGATGGTGCTGTTTGCCGTGCTCACGCTGACGGTGGGCCTTCTGGCCTGGGGCGTGTTCGGGTCGGTCTCATCGAGCGTTGCCACCACGGGGGCGAGCGTTCGCGGCTCGGTGTACTGCCTGCTCGACGGCGACCAGGTGGCCCACGTGCACGAGGGCGACCCCGCCTATGTGGACGGCCAGCAGGCGCAGGTGGCGCGGGTGAGCCAGGTTCCCATCTCGGCCGTCGAGGCAAAGGACCTGCTCTCCAGCGACTACCTCGTGGACGCGCTCATGCCGGGCGAGTGGGGCTATGTGGTCGAGGTCGAGGGCGCCGTCGTGCAGGGCGAGGGCGTGCCTGTGGCCGTGAGCATCACCACCGGGCGCATCGCACCCATCTCCCTGGTCTTGGGAGGCACGCAGTGAGCAGGATGCCCAAGGTCCCGCAGGTCATGCAGATGGAGGCCCTCGAGTGCGGAGCGGCCTGCCTCACCATGATCCTTGCCTACTACGGGCGCTGGGTCCCGCTCGAGCAGGTGCGTGCGGACTGCGGCGTATCCCGTGACGGCAGCAAGGCGAGCAACGTCCTGGCGGCCGCGCGCAGCTATGGGCTCGCCGCAAAGGGCATGTCCTTCTCGGTGAGCGCCCTGGCAAAGAAGGCGCCCTATCCGTGCATCATCTTCTGGAACTTCAATCACTTCGTGGTGCTGCGCGGCATCAAGGGCAAGTACGCCTACCTCAACGACCCGGCGCGCGGCCAGGTGCGGGTCACGCTCGACGAGTTTGGCAAGTCCTTCACGGGCATCGCGCTGGTCTTCGAGCCGACGGACGCCTTCGAGAAGGGCGGCGAGGCCCCCTCGAGCTTCAGGAGCTCGCTGTCCTACCTTGCCGGTGTCGGCCCAGCCGTCGCCTTCGTCATGATGACCGCGGCCATCTCGTCGCTCCTAGGCATCTTCAATACCTCGCTCAGCCGCGTGTTTCTCGATCACGTGCTCTCCGGCGAGAACCCCGAGTGGCTCGTGCCCCTCACGGCGATCATGGCCCTCATTGCCGTGCTGCTCATGGTGGTCAACGTGCTCAATGCGGTCTACCTGGTAAACATCCAGGGCAAGTTGGCCGTGGTGTCGTCATCGCGCTTCATGCGCCACCTGCTGCACCTGCCCATGGGCTTCTACTCGCAGCGCATGGTGGGCGACCTCCAGCAGCGCCAGGCGGCAAACGAGACGATCGCCTTCTCGCTCATCGGGCAGTTGGCGCCCGTGCTCATCAACGCGGTCATGCTGCTGCTCTACCTTGTCATCATGGTGCGCTACAGCCTGGTGCTCACGCTGATGGGCATCGTCACGGTGGCGCTCAACGCGCTGGTGGCGCGCTACATCTCGCAGAAGCGCGTCAACGTGGCGCGCTCCGTCGTCACCGACTCCGGCAAGCTCTATGCGGTTACCGTCGCCGGCGTGGACATGATCGAGACCATCAAGGCCGCGGGTGCCGAGAACGGCTACTTCCAGCGTTGGGCTGGCTACCAGGCCAACGTGACCGATGGCCGCGCGCGCATGACCGCCATCAACGAGTATCTCGGAGCGGTGCCCACGGTCCTCTCCGAGCTGGGCAACATCTCGGTGCTTCTGGTGGGCATCTGGCTCATCGTCTCCGGGGGGTTCACGCCTGGCGCGCTTTTGGCCTTCCAGGGATTCTTGGGGTCGTTCATGGCGCCGGTGACCCAGCTCATTGGCCTTGAACAGACGGTGCAGGAGATGCAGACCCAGATCGAGCGTGTGGAGGACGTCATGCGCTACGAGTGCGACGTTCCCGAGGACTCGTCCGAGGACGAGGGGGTCGACGCGTCTGCCTTCGGCCGCGAGAAGCTACGCGGTGCGGTGGACCTGGAGAAGGTCACCTTTGGCTACTCTCCGCTGGGCAAGCCGCTCATCGAGGACTTCGACCTGCACCTGGAGCCCGGGCAGTGGGTCGCGCTCGTGGGCGGGTCGGGTTGCGGAAAGTCGACCATCGCCAAGCTCGTCTCGGGCCTCTACAAGCCGTGGAGCGGAGAGGTCCGCTTTGACGGGACGCCCCTGGACGAGGTGCCGCGGTCGGTGCTGCGCAGCTCGCTTGCGGTGGTCGACCAGGACATCGTCACCTTTGACGACACGGTGAGCCAGAACGTGAAGCTCTGGGACAAGTCCATCGAGGACTACGAGGTGATCATGGCCTGCCGCGACGCGGACGTCCACGAGGTTATCGCGGAGCGCGAGGGTGGCTACGAGAGTCGCATCCTGCCCGCCGGACGCAACTTCTCCGGCGGCCAGCTGCAGCGCCTGGAGATCGCCCGCGTGCTGGCGCAGGACCCCACGGTCATCATCCTGGACGAGGCGACCAGCGCGCTCGACGCGCAGACCGAGGCGGAGGTGATCGAGCGCATCCGCAAGCGCGAGATCACCTGCATCGTGGTGGCGCATCGCCTCTCCACCATCAGGGACTGCGACGAGATCATCGTGCTCGACCAGGGCAAGGTGCTGGAGCGGGGCACTCATGACGAGCTGCTGGCAAACGACGGCGCGTACGCCGAGCTTGTGAGGAGCGACTAAGAGGGACGGTTGCGGGGACGGACCGCTCCGAAGGGAAGGTGCGCATGGCCTTTTTTGGGCTGAAATCGCAGATTGAGATGCGCAAGGAGCTCGATGCCGAGCTGCTCGAGCGCTCGTATGCGGAGCTCGCCGCAAGCGTGAGCGGCATGCGTGACGCGCCCAGCTTCAGGCCGGATGACCTCGAGCTGGTGGATGGCGCCGTGCGCACGTGCCTGCGCCGCTGCGGGGTGACTCCCGGGACGGCGCCCGAAAGCCTGACCGACCTCGAGGCGCGCATGGAGTGGCTCTGCCGCCCGTCAGGCACCATGCATCGCAACGTGCGGCTCGAGGGCGCCTGGTACCGCGACGCCTTTGGCGTCATGATGGCGCGTCTCGACACGGGGGAGCCCATCGCGCTTCTGCCGCGCACCTCGGGCGGCTACTTCTACCACGACCCAGCCACGGGCAAGCGCCGCAAGGTCGATGCCAGCGTGGCGGCTCACATCGAGCCGGACGCCGTCTACTTCTACCGGGCGTTTCCGCAGGAGAAGCTGAGCGTCAACAGCCTCTTCCTCTACATCGCCCGCGTGCTCGACCGCAGCGACTACTTCTTTGTCCTGGCGGTCGCCGCCATATCGACCTTGGTCGGGCTGCTCCCGGCCTGGGCCAACAACATCGCTTTTGGCACGGTCGTGCCAAGCGGCCAGGCTGACCTCATCGCTCCCATCGGCATGCTCCTTCTGGGCGTCGCGCTCTCGAGCGCCCTGTTTGGCATCTCGCGCAACCTGGTGATGAACCGCGTGTCCACCAAGCTCCAGACCGCGATCGAGGCCGCCACCTTCTCGCGCATCCTGCTGCTGCCGACCTCCTTCTTCAAGGAGTATGCTTCGGGCAACCTGGCGAGCCGCGTCACCCAGGTGGCCACGCTCGCCAACCTGTTTACCTCGCTCGTGCTGGGCTCGGGCCTCACCAGCGTGCTCTCGCTGGTCTACATCGCCCAGATCGCGGTGTACGCACCCGTGCTCGCGGTTCCCGCTCTGGTGGTCGCGGTGCTCCAGGCGCTTCTCTCCGTCCTGGTGACCGTCATCTCCGCCCGTCGCCAGCGGCAGGCCATGCAGTCGTCCACAAAGCTGTCAGGCCTGGTCACGGCGCTTCTGGGCGGCATCCAGAAGATCAAGCTCGCCGGCGCCGAGGACCGCGCCTTTGCCAAGTGGGCTCACCAGTATGCGGAATACGCACGTGCGACCTACAACCGGCCCATGCTCGAGCGGGCGCTGCCTGCCTACATCGCGTTCATCGGCACGCTGGGCTCCATCGCCATCTACTACCTCGCCGGCACGGGAGAGGTGAGCATGGCCGACTACATGGCCTTCAGCGTGGCCTTTGGCCAGGTGACGGGTGCCCTCATGGCGCTCTCATCCACGGTGGGCCAGATCGCCCAGATCGGCCCCACGCTCGACGTCGTCAGACCCATCCTCGAGTCGCTGCCCGAGGTGGGGGAGGACAAGCCCAGCGTGGAGAGGCTGAGCGGCGCCATCTCGGTGTCGGGCGTCACCTTCCGCTACGACGACAAGTCCCCCTACGTGCTCAAGGACCTCTCCTTTGACGTCAGGCCGGGCGAGTATGTCGCCCTTGTCGGCAAGAGCGGCTGCGGCAAGTCCACGATCGTCCGCCTGCTGCTGGGCTTCGAGAAGCCCGAGCGTGGCAGCATCTTCTACGGCCGCTACGACGCGAGCAAGGTGGACCTCAGGAGCCTGCGCCAGTCGATCGGCTCGGTCATGCAGGACGGGCGGCTCTTCTTGGGCGACATCATGTCCAACATCACGATCGCGGCACCGGGCGCCACGCTCGACGACGCCTGGCGGGCGGCCGAGATCGCCGGCATCGCAGACGACATCCGCCAGATGCCAATGGGCATGCAGACGATCCTGAGCGAGGGCTCGGGCGGTATATCGGGTGGCCAGCGCCAGCGTCTCATGATTGCGCGCGCCGTGTGCGGCGAACGTCGCATCCTGATGCTCGACGAGGCGACGAGCGCCCTGGACAACATCACGCAGAAGCACGTCGCCGACTCCCTCGAGCAGCTCAAGTGCACGCGCCTGGTGGTGGCCCACCGGCTGTCCACCGTGCGCCACTGCGACCGCATCCTCGTGGTGAGCGACGGGCACATTGCCGAGGAGGGTACCTACGACGAGCTCATCGAGCGTGACGGACTCTTTGCCGACCTTGTGAGGCGCCAGCGCCTGGAGTAGGGCTGGCCGCTCGGCATAGGTTGTCGCGACAAAAGGGGCGGGCGCATCCGGTGTGGACGCGCCCGCCTTCGTACGGGTTGCTATGGGGCTTTGGCTACGCGGCGAGCGCGTTGCGGGAGTTGCGCAGGAAGCCAAGGTACATGACGTACATGACGATGGAGAAGATGCCGCCGGCAATCACGATGACCGTGGCGATGGTGGACGCGGGCAGGACGCGGGAGATGGCCTCGAGAAGCTGTGCCGCGACGAGCAGCCAGAGGATCTGGTTGCCACGATTGACGAGGTCGTTGCGACCGATGCGGGCCATGAGCTTGCCGATGCCGCTGATGGTGTAGATCGTGACGAGCATGGATGCGACGCTGCTGCCAAGGGCGAAGGCGTCGGACACAATGTCGCCTGCACCGATGATGCCCTTAATGATGCCACCGACGATCGGAAGGACGATTGCGATGATGCAGCAGGTGAAGGCGGTGCGCAGGTGGGTGGGCTCGTCCTGGCTTGCCTGACGCAGGCCGAAGAATGCGAAGAACAGGCTGACGATCGGCAGGATGACGCCGGGCAGCAGTGCGATCATGGTTCCCAGGGCAAGGCCGCCGGTGACGCTCTCGGCCACCTGGCCCTCTGTCTGCATGCCAAACGTGCCTACGGCAGCGCCGATTATCAGCAGGATGATGCCAATCAGCTGGAGAATCTCGGCCAGGTAGATCTTGGCGATGCCCTTGTAAGCGTTCTGGAATTCCATGGTGTTTCTCCTCGGTTCTCTGGGCAGGTCTCGTTGCAATCTCGCTTGCCCGTTTTGACTTTGACCTTTATACGCGCCCAGAGGCATTACGTCTCAAATCAGTTAGAAAGACCTGCCACAGGGGGTGCCTGCCACAGGGGGTAACCCCTTTTGACATGTGAGCTGCCATGGGGGATAACCCCTTTTGGCAGGTCGATGGGAGCTTAGGGAGCAAAGTCTTGCGCAGTCGCATAAAATAGAGAAAAAGTTTGAGACAGACTGCGAGCGCCGGCAGTACTAGATGGCAAAGAAAACTCCGGCGTAAGGGGATGGACATGAACGACAAGATGATCGAGCGCGTGCTTTCGAGGGACTATTCGGTGGGCAAGCAGGCGTTTAAGGAGAAGCTCCTGCAGCGCTGCCTGGCTGAGCTGGACCAGGGCGACGAGGGCCTCGAGCTGGCTGACGACGAGCTTGACATGCTCGCGGCGGCAGGCGTGCCGTACCTGGACGAGAACCCGTTCAACCCGCAGGTCTAGGGCATCGCGGCACTGGGTCTGCCGCGTTTGCACCATATGAGGAATGCGAGAGCGCCTCGAGTCATTGGCTCGTGGCGCTCTTGTCTACCTTGGCGGTCTGATGCGTGCGCTTACCAGCTCTTGCTGATGGCCACCACGTTGGCGTTGCCGTCACGCACGTAGCTCATGTCGTCGGTCAGCTTCTTGGCCATGAAGATGCCCAGGCCGCCGATCATGGTGTCGGCGATGGAGGTGGGCTTGTTTGGGTCGTCGCGCGCGAGAGGGTCGAACGGCGCGCCCCAGTCGGTGATCTGGACGGTGATGATCGAGGGGTTGGCGCGGTAGACGTACTCGACGCGGCAGGTTCCCGGCTCGTCGGAGCCCTCGTACGCGTAGTTGCAGACGTTGACAAACAGCTCCTCGATGGCCACGTCGAGCTGGTTCTGCGCGACGATGGGGCAGCGGCGCTTGCCGAGCTCCTCATGGACAAAGTCGAGGATGTCGTCGAGGTGGTCCAGCGTGGCGTCGACGGTGATGCTGCCCCTGACCTCCGGTGCCGAGCCGTACTCCAGCGCGAGGATCGTGATGTCATCGGACTGCTCAGCGCCGTCTGCCCATGCCTGGATGTCTCCCTTGAGCGCATCGGTTATCTCATGGGGGTGCAGGTCGGTGTGCTTCATGAGAAACTCCTCAAGCCGCTGGCCTCCATATTGCTCGTCCTTGACGTTGAACGCCTCGGTGACACCGTCGGTGTACAGCAGCAGCTGGTCGCCAGGGGAGAGCATCAGCTTGTTGCTGCGGTACTTGGCCATGTCGAAGGTGCCCAAGAAGAGCCCTCCGCGCTCCATGAGCCAGTCCCACTTGCCGTTGTGGCGCAGAAGCGGCGGGTTGTGCCCCGCGTTGACGTAGGTGAGCTCGCCGGTCTTGTAGTCGAGCGTGGCGGCCCATACGGTGACGAACATGCCGGCCTCGTTGCCCTGGCACAGGTGCCAGTTGGCCGTCTGGATGGCCTCGGCCAGGTCCATGTCGCTGCCCATGTAGTTGGCCAGCTCCGTCTTGGCGGCCATCATGAACAGCGACGCGGGGATGCCCTTGCCAGACACGTCGGCGACAAGGAAGCCCAGCGTGTGGTCGTCCAGGAGGAAGAAGTCGTAGAAGTCGCCGCCAACCTCGCGTGCCGGAGTCATGCTGGCGAAGATGTCAAAGTCCTCGACCTCGGGGAAGGGCGGGAAGGTCTGGGGCAGGGCGCTCTCCTGGATGGAGCGGGCAGTGCTGAGGTCGCGGTCGATGCGCCCCGCCTCCTCGGCGATGGCGTTCTTGAGCGCGGCGACGGTGGCGTTGATGCCGGAGGAGAGGCTCACGAACTCCACGGAGTCCCTCACGGTCACGCGCTGCTCCAGGTCTCCCTGAGTGATGAGCTTGAGCGTTGCGTTGGTCTCGTCGATGCCGCGCACGACCACATTCTTGAGCAGGAGCATGGCCTGGATGTACACCGTTGCGAACAGGCTGACAAACACGAGGGAGAAGGCGACCATCATGCGGCCGCGCCAGGCAAAGACCTCGTCTGCGGGAAGGACGGCCATCACCTGGTAGTTGCCCGACCTGCTCACGCGCATGTAGCCGACCTGGGTGGCGCGCATGTAGCCCAGCGTGGAACCACCGATGTACCAGCGGGTTATCCGCGGGCGGTCGTAGATGCTCTCGTCAAAGCCGCCCTGCAGGCCCTCGCCCACCACGTCCTCGAAGGACCGGTCGAGCAGCGACTCGTCGCTCGAGGAGACGATGGCCCCGTTCTCCGCGATGACGGAGATGCCGTTGGTGCCGAGGGGAAGGCCGGTGGCGATGCCGCCGATCGTGCTCTCGTGCACCTCCTCCACGCGGGCGCCCGAAAGCTGCGAGCGGCGCGCGATGCCCTCGAGCATCTGGTCGCTGCGCTCGAGCTGCCCGGCGAGGTAGTCGATCTGGCCTTTGATCTGGTTGTCTGCACTTACGAGGCAGGAGCTGCTGATAAAGGTGTACCCGAGCCCAGCCGTGATCATGTAGGCCATGGAGACCACCACGGCCAGCCATCTCTGGAAGGTGGCGCGCAGGGTCTGCTCGCCCTTGAGGGCATCGGCGTTGCGGTCGAGCGCCCCGGCAGCGGTGGACAGGGCAAACATCAGGATGAAGTTCGCCACGATCTGCGAGACGACCTCCCTGTTGCCGGTAAAGTCGCTCATCAGGTCGTTGGGGAGCGTGAGGTCGAGCAGCGCGTTGATTGCGTTGACCGACACCGAGAGCACAAAGGTGAACAGCACGGAGCCGATCAGGCAGGCCGCTGCCAGGACGAGCAGGCCCTGGAGGTCGCCCCGCTCGTTGCGCCTGCGGTCGGCAATGGCAAAGAGCACGCCCATGACCACGCCGAGCAGGGCAAACAGAAGCACCGAGTTGGTGGGTGCCGCAAAGTAGGCCTCGTAGGCGTCGAGGGGCAGAAGGGTCGCGTGGAGCATCTCGGCGAGGCCCGCGATGGCTCCGATGATCATTCCCGGCAGGACGCCAAACAGGAGCGCTCCTGCCGTGATGGGCGCCAGTGCGGCGATGACGTGGGTGCTGCCGATGGTGAGGTAGTTGGTCTGGGTGGCAACCATGGAGCAGGCCATCACGGCGAGGAACACGATGGACGTGACGCGCACCCCGCGCGTGGCATCGCCCATGATGCCCTTCCATCTGAGTAGACTACCTATGCTGCCCTTGTTGGCTTGCGATGTCGCCGCCATGCTGTCTCCCCGAAAAAGCCTGTGACTAATGGCAAGCTTCTCCGCGACGGGCAGCTCCCGGGGAGTGCGCCTGACGCGAGAGAAGCGATGGTCCTGGTTGAAAAGAGAAGGTTTGTGCAGTTAGCTGACGATGGTCATGACCTCGGAAAGACCCGTCATCTCAAACACCTCGGTGACCTCGGCAATCGGGTGGAGGAGACGGATGGAGCCGCCGCGCTGCATCGCGAGCTTCTGGGTGCTGACCAGAACGCGCAGGCCCGCGGAGGAGATGTACTCGAGCTCGGAGAGGTCGATGTCAAAGTTGACGGCGTCCGTGCCGAGCTGGCGGACGGCATCCTCGAGCTCGGGGCTCGTGGCAACGGTGAGCTTGCCCTTGACCGCAATGGTTGCCGTGGTGCCGTCGAGGCTAGTCGTGATGTCCATGCTTTCTCCTTGCTGTTTCTACGAAGCGACTGCGCGCATCTTGGCCATCGCGCGCGAGAGCTTGGTTGATATGGTCGATGCGTTCATACCCATGATCTGGGCAATCTCGGTGTTTCGTAGCTGCTCGTAGTACTTGAGGTACACCAGCTTGCGCTCCTCGTCGTCGAGCGTGGCAAGCAGCTGTGCGGCAAGCTCGGCGTCGCCGATCTGATCGGTCTCGGACTCCTGCGCATAGGCGCCCTCGGCGATGTCGTCGATGTTGACGTTGTCGGGCGCCTTGGCAAAGTAGTCGCTGATGCAGTTGTTGGCGATGGAGATGACCCAGGTAGAAAACTTGGCGCGCGTGGGGTCAAAGCGGGAGAAGTAGCGGGCTGCGCGCAAAAACGCCTCGGAGGTCACGTCCTCGGCAGTTGCATGGTTGCCCACGCGACGGAAGATGTAGTTGTAGACCATGGAGAAGCTCTCGCGGTAGTAGCGCTCGAAGTCGCGATGCATGCTCTGCTTGCTGTCGCCGCCCTCTACCAGCCTGAATCTGCTTGCCCGTGCCACGTGTCCCCCACAATGCCATGTGTGCTTTCCCTCGCCCTCCTATGATACCGCTTGAAGCGCCTTGCGGGGACAAGGCCCTTATGGCCTATAGGATGTGCGGATGAATGTTCAAAGTGTTGATGGGCGGGTTCGCTGGGTCGCTTCGTCTCAGATGACGACGTGCGTGAGCGGTCTGCCGTCGAGCCACCGGGAGAGGTTCTCGCAGCAGATGTTGCAGATGCGCTCCTCGGTACCTGCGCACGCGCCAAAGCTCCCACCCGCCACGTGCGGCGTGATGACGCAGCGGGGCTCGCTCCAGAGGGGATGCCCCTCCGGCAGCGGCTCGGGATCGCAGACGTCGAGGGCAGCTCCGCGCAGGTGCCCCTCCGCCAGCACACGCGCGAGGGTGTCGCAGTCGACAAAGTTGCCGCGTCCCACGTTGACGAGGATCGCGCCCTCGCGCATCAGACGCAGCCTGCGCCCGTCCAGCCAGTGGGATGTCTCGGGGGTGTTGGGCAGGCAGTTGACAACCACGTCCGCAAGCGGGAGCTCCGCCTCCGCCTCGTCGAGCGTCACGAGCCGCTCGAAGTGGGGTCGCACGGAGGAGACGCTGCGGCAGACGCCCACGCAGTGGCAGCCAAAGCCCGCGAGGCGCTTTGCCGTGGTGCTGCCGATGTCTCCCGCACCAAATATGAGCACCCGTGCCCCCTCGATCGAGGCGACGGGGCCAGCGCCGGCCCACAGCTCGCGCTCCTGCTGGCGCACGTAGAACGGCAGGTTCTGTGCGATGGAGAGCACCTGGCCCACCACATACTGGCTGATGATATGGCCAAATGCGGCGCCTGCCACGTTGGTCAGGCGGGTGCCTGCAGGAAAGGGCACGCTGCCCTGCGTGTAGAGGTCGCTGCCGGCCCAGGTCATCTGCACCCAGCGCACGGGCGTGCCCTCGGCGAGCAGGGCTGGCGCGGGCTCGCCGATCACCACGTCGCTCTGTGCGAGCAGCTGGCGGAGCTCGCCCATGCCCAGGTGCTGCCCCTCAACCTGGGTGATGGTGGCCCGGCCGGCGGCAGCGCGGCGCAGGCGCTCCATGTGATGAGGCTTGAAGGGGACCATGACAAGCACGCGGGTCGTGTCGGGCATGAGGCTTCCTCCGTGGCGTGACGGGCGGTCTTCTCCCTAAGTATGGCGCACCGGGAGTGCGTGACGCCCGCTCGCTTGGGCCGCATATGTCAGACGCGTCGTCCTAGCAGTAGAATTGCAGGAGTTGCCTGGGACAAAGGACGAGGGAGAGAAGGGTTTGGCATGCGACTGTCCAAGGACTTTCTGTGGGGTGGCGCGACGGCGGACTTCCAGTGCGAGGGTGGCTACGACGAGGGCGGACGCGGGCTCTCCACGCACGACTTCGAGACCAACGGCAACCAGGAGACGCCGCGCGGCATCACCTATCGGCTGCCCGACGGCTCCACCGGCCGCGCCCGCAGCAGCTTCTTCTTTGCCGACCCGCTGCCCGACGGGGCGGTGCCCGAGATGCTTGACGGAGAGTACTACCCGTCGCTCAAGGGCGTCGACCACTACCACCGCTGGCGCGAGGACCTCGAGCTTCTGGCCGGCATGGGCATGAACGTGTACCGCTTCTCCATCTGCTGGAGCCGCGTCTTTCCCACCGGCTTCGAGGATGAGCCCAACGAGGCCGGCCTTGCCTTCTACGAGCAGATCATCGACACGTGCCTCGAGCTGGGGATGCAGCCCCTGGTGACCATCCACCACGACGAGCTGCCCGTGGTGCTGGCCGAGCGGCTCGACGGCTGGAGCAGCCGCGAGACCATCGAGCACTACGTGCGCTATTGCAAGGCGCTCTTTGCGCGCTTTGCCGGCAAGGTCAAGTATTGGCTCACCTTCAACGAGATCAACGCCGTGCGCGGCTACGCCAGCTGTGGCACGCACAAGTCGGACAACGACACGCACTACAACGCGGTGCACAACATGTTTCTCGCCAGCGCCCGCGCCGTGGCGCTCGGGCACCAGATGATGCCTGGCTCCATGTTCGGTGCCATGTACGCATTCTCTGCGTTCTACCCAGCAACTTGCCGCCCCGAGGACGTGTTCGCCCAGATGCAGAAGCGTCGCCAGGCCTACTACTACATCGACACCATGATCCGCGGCCACTACCCGGCCTATGCGCCGGAGATCTGGCGCGAGAAGGGCATCGACCTGCGCACCCAGGAGGGCGATGCGGAGACGCTCGCAGCAGGTCCGCTCGACTTCGTGAGCATCAGCTACTACCGCTCCAACACCATCTCCGCGGACTCCCCGCGCGCCAAGGAGGTCATGGGCGGCGAGGGCAACCCCTACCTCGAGACCACGCCGTGGGGCTGGCCGATCGACCCGCTGGGCCTGCGCTACGTGCTCAACGAGCTGGCCGACCGCTACGAGAAGCCCGTCTTTGTCGTGGAGAACGGCATGGGCGCCATCGACGAGGCCGACGAGAACGGCTACGTGGAGGACGACTACCGCATCGACTACCTGCGCGAACACTTCAAGTGCATGATGCAGGCCATAGTCGAGGACGGGGTCAACTGCTTTGGCTACACCATGTGGGGGCCGTTCGACCTGATCTCGCTCTCCACCGGCGAGATGGCCAAGCGCTATGGCTTCATCTACGTCGACATGGACGACCTCGGCGGGGGCACCCTGCGTCGCACGCCCAAGAAGAGCTACTACTGGATGAAGCAGGTCATCGAGAGTCAGGGCGCAAGCCTTTGGGAGGAGTAGACATGTCGGGAAAGGTTTCTCAGAGGTTCGCAGACGCGCAGACCGAGCTCGTGGAGCGCGTGAGTGGCGATTGGGCCCTCGTGACCGCAGGCACCGAGCAGGATGGCTGGAACACCATGACCATCGGCTGGGGAGAGGCCGGCGTGCTGTGGAGCCTGCCCACGGTGACGGTGTACGTGCATCCCTGGCGCTACACGCACCAGTTCATGCTGGACAACGACTACTTCACCGTGCAGCTCTTTGACAACGAGTACAAGCCTGACCTGGGCATTCTCGGGTCAAAGAGTGGACGTGACGGCGACAAGGTGGCGCTCACGCGACTTACGCCCAAACCGATCGAGCACGGCATGACCTTCGAGGAGGCCACCACCACGCTGGTCTGCCGGAAGATCTACACCCATGCCATCGACCTGGATGCCATGGACGCCGGCATCCGAGCACGGTTGGGCGCCTTCTATGCCGAGGAGGGCCATACGGTCTTTGTGGGCGAGCTCGTCGACGTGCTTTAGTGCGCGGCCAGCCACGCGGCTGCCTCGCGGGCAAAGAAGCAGGTGCCACCCTCTCGCTCGGCCTTCATGTAGTACGGGCGGGCAGCCTCGTCGTTGCCCTTGAGCGTCTCGAGCTCTGCCCGGCGGAAGGCGGCGCTCGCCTGCTGCTCGGGCAGCTTGGCCAGGGCGTCGATCTTGTCGAGCAGCGTCTCTGCCGTCTGCAGGTCACCCTCCGTTGCGGCAAGGGCCTCGTCGGCAAAGGCCAGCATCTGATCAAGGCCTGCCTTGAGTGCGCCCCGTGCCTTGGGGTAGCTGGCAGCCGCCTCGTCGCGCAGGCTTCTCACCTGCTGCCAGTCCTTCTCGAGGTTGGCGCAGCCGATGCCAATGTTGAGTGCCATGAACTTGAAGGAACCGGCAAGCTTGCCGGTGGCGACTGCCTCGTCGCGGTGTTGGCGCGAGCGCGCGACATCGCCCGTGAGCATGGCTGCCTGGGAGGCGATGAGCAGGTGCTGCGCCCTGGTGCGGCGGTTCTTGATGCGGCCGAGGAGCAGCTCCTCCACCTTCAGCATCTTGGCGGGGTCGCAGTCGTTGGTCACGATGCCCTGAAAGTCCATTCCCCAGCGGCTGAACAGCAGGAACTCGACGGCAACGCATGCGACGACGATGGGAATGGCAAGCAGGAGCCTCGGCCAGCCGGCCTGCCCTATGACATAGGGCCAGCATGCGACGAGCGTGAGGACGACGGCTGCGGCGGCGCAGCCAAAACGCCCGAGAAGGTCGCGATTTCTGTATTTGATGGCGCACTCGCTGGGCGTGAGGTTGGCGTAGGACGAGTGCTGTGCGGTGTTGGCTTCCTGCATGGGCGTCTGACCTCCGGGGTGTGGTGCCCGTTATCAGCATATGATACGCGCGCTGGGTAATTGTGTCTCACCATGCTACGCCCGTCTCCCGAAATGCCAGCTAGACACACGCGACCGCATGCCTGGCGCGTATTAGGATGTTTGCAAGAGAAGCCTGTGTTTGAGGGGTGGGTGTCATGATTGAGAAGATCACGGCAGTCATTGCCGACGTGGACGGAACCATCAACATCAAGGGCAGCCCGCTGATGCCCAGGACGCTGGCGGCGATCAACGCGCTTCACGAGCGGGGCATCCTCTTTGGCACGGCCTCGGGCCGCCCGCTCGACCATCGCTCGCTGGACAAGGCCAAGCAGTGGGGCCTCGACTTCGAGTTTGACATGGCCATAGGCATGAACGGCGGCGACCTGTGGGACGCCAACCACGAAGGCATCGAGCACATGATGCTTTTGGACAAGGAGTACATCGACGACATCTGCTCCTTCATGTGGCCGCTCGACTGCAACGTCATCGTCTACGAGAACGCCTACGACCACGTGCTGGTCAAGCGGATAGACCGGCAGCTGGAGCAGAGCATCTACCGCAACGGGTCGATCGTGGAGGTGGTCGAGCCCGAGGTGATGGCCCAAAAGGACACCGGCAAGATCGAGGTGCAGTACGAGCCCGAGCTCGACGAAGAGATCATGGCCGTGGTCAACGCGCATCCGTCGGTTCACTGGGACTCCGTGCGCACCTTCCCGGGTACGGTCGAGTTCGTCAAGCCGGGCCTGGACAAGGGCGTCGCGCTGCGCCGCTATGCCGAGCGCAACGGCATCCCCCTAAACGAGATCATGACCTTCGGCGACATGGACAACGACATCGCGCTTCTGCGCGAGGCCGGCTGGGGCGTCTGCATGCAGAACGGCTGCGACGCGGCCAAGGCTGTGGCCGACGCCGTCACCGAGTACGGCGTGACCGAGGACGGCATGGGCCGCTACCTGGAGAAGTACGTGCTCGTGTAACGACGTGGTCTGGGCGGCGCCAGAGCGCCGCAGACCGTCAGCGCATATAGTGGAGCCAGAGGCCCGAGTTGGGCAGCTGGCGCACCTCCGCGAGCTCGAACTCCAGCGGATCTGCCCTCAGCCCACGCGTCGTCTCGAAGAGCGAGGGTTGACCGCTGGCCACCTCCGCCACCGGTGCGATGATGAGCGAGAGCTCGTCCACGCATTCCGCTGCGGCAAAGGTGCCGTTGGCAAAGCCGCCGCCCATGAGCAGGATGCGCGACACGCCAAAGAGCTGCAGGAGCTTCTCGGCGGCGAGCTCGGCGTCAAAGCTGCCGCGCCCCGCTAGGACGTAGCTCACGCCGATGCCGCGCAGGTAGGAGAGGTAACCGGGGTTCACGTCCTCGCGCAGCAGCTGCACGACGTGTCCCTTGAGGTTGCCGCGCGTGGTGTCCGGCGCGTCAAAGCGCAGCGTTCCCTCCGGGTCCACCACCGCAAAGTAGAAGTCGGCCTCGCGGGCGACGTAGTCTCCGGGTGGCACGGGCCTGCGAACCTGCGTCGGGCGCCCAGCATGCACGCCGGAGAGCACCTCGGCTGCGGTGGTGGCGCCGTAGATGATGCACTCCGCGTCGAGCTCGTCGCGGATGGCGCCATAGGCTCCCACCAGGTCGTATGCCGACGAGAAGAACTTGCCTGCCACCTTGCCGTCGATGGACTGCAGGATGTGCACGATGATGTGGGGTCGCATGGACGCTCCTGTCGTTTGGGACTGCTGCCTACAGGATAGTCCATATGGGCAGATGACCTTCTCGGTGAGTCATAAAACTGACGCATGGCAAAAGATATGCAATATGAATTTGTTATGCCATGCCCACGGGTCTACAGTTGATGTGACGAGAAGGACCTTGGTCGTGGCGTCCGGGTGGCCGGTCCGGTGCGCGGCGGGACGGGGGGCTGTGGGACAGGCGGTGCGCGGTGGGACGGGGCCGGTGGGACAGGGTGGGAC